>NZ_JBZDPT010000001.1:0-401585 GCF_058270035.1 Mycobacterium shunyiense
ACAGAGGTGGCAGTGCGTGTCTGAGCCAAACACCAGGTGAAAAGAACCCAACCACCGCAACAGCGGCATCACCACATTCACACTGAGTGCGTGTCTGCCGCCCGACGCGCCGCGCAGCGCCGGCATTATGCCCACGCTCGGCGCCCACCGGTTGTGCACAGCGCGCAGTTCATCCACAGATCCGCAGAGTGTGTCTTCCGAAGATGTTGCGCACCAACAAAGCTCGTTGGCATGGACCAGCAACTGATGACAGTGTTCGACGAGCAGAACGGCGTGGCCGGCAGCGGCCAGATACTGGCCCGCATGACGCGCCACGCGTTCGAATCGGCGGTGAAGTCTGGCGTGCTCGAACGAATCTGGCACGGAATTTACTGTCGAGGTGAGCCCACCGAGCAGCTCCGGTTACACGGCTTGGACCTCTCGTGTGGCAAGAAGGTGCCGCTGTGTCTGACGAGCGCCGCGGCTGTACACGGGTTCGACACCGAAGGGTCGGCTGACTTGCACGTCCTCAATCCGCCAGGCTGCCAACTGCGGTCGGTCGACGGATTGGTGGTGCACCGACGGGATGGCGCGCCGCTCACCGTCGTCGCTGGCAGATACGTCACGGCGCCGGCTTGGACTGCGATCGAGGTGGCGCGCGCAGTACGCCGCCCGCGCGCTCTGGCCACGCTGGACGCCGCACTACGCAGCGGCACGTGTAGCCGCACCGAACTTTGGCGCGCAGCTACTGAGCAGGCCGGCCGTCGCGGCATCGTCGCCGTCCGCAACCTCATTGCGCTGGCCGACGAGCGCGCCGAGTCGCCGATGGAGAGTGAGGCTCGGCTTGTGATGCTCGACGGTGGCTTGCCTGCGCCCGAACTCCAGTTTGAGGTCATCGACGGCAACGGCCAGGTCAGGCGGCTGGACTTCGCCTGGCCCGGGCAACGGATCGCCGTCGAGTACGACAGCCTGGATTGGCACGGCAGTCCGGACGCGCTGCGCGACGACCGCAGGCGCACCGCCGCGCTGATGGACATCGGGTGGATCGTCATCGCAATCGTGTTCGAGGACGTGCGGCACCGCGGCGGGGAAATGGTGGCCCGGATCAATGCGCAGTTAAGTCACGCTCGCGCGGCGTGAGGGTGCGCGGTTGTGGGCGAAATGCGGCGTGTCGGGCGGCAAACACGCACGCTCGCGGAGGAAAACTACGGCCCGATATTGCGAGCGGGACGGGTGCGCAGATCGTGCACGTACTCGTCCGGCGCCCCGGCAATCTCAGCGGCGTCGGCCATCACTCCGAGATAGCGGGCCGAGGGCAGACCGCCCTCCCAGGCGTCGACCACGTACAGCCATGCGAGCACCGGGTCGGTCGTGGTGTCCGACGACAACCTGTGCACCCGGCAGCGGATCTTCTTGTGGAACCCGAGTTCGGAGCCCTCCCACCGATCGAGGGAATGCTCGTCGGCCGGCGTCATGTCGTAGAGCACCACGAACACCTTGGACAGCGGATCCTCGACGACGGTCGCCAGCGCGCCTTCCCAGCCGATGTCCTCACCGCCGAACGTCAGCCGCCAGCCGTGCAACCACCCTGTTCCGGCCATCGGGGAATGCGGAGCCCGCTCGAGCATTTGCTCCGGATGCATATTGGACCCGTAGGCGGCGTAAAGCGGCACGGTAAGACAGCTTAGTGCGCAAAGTTGGTTAGGTTGGTGCCGTGGCTACCCGCATCGTGATCATCGGCGGCGGACCCGCCGGCTATGAGGCGGCTCTCGTCGCCGCTGCCCGCGGCCCGGAGGTCGCTCACGTCACCATCGTCGACTGCGACGGTATCGGCGGCGCGTGCGTGCTGTGGGACTGTGTGCCGTCCAAGACGTTCATCGCCTCCACAGGCGTGCGGACCGAACTTCGGCGCGCTCCCAACCTGGGATATTCGTTGGATTTCGAGCAGTCCAAGATCTCGCTGCCGCAGATCAACGAGCGGGTGAAGAACCTGGCCACGGCACAGTCCGAGGATATTGCCGACCGGCTGCGCAGCGAGGGTATCGAGTTGATCGCGGGCCGCGGCGAACTGATCGACGACGTCCCCGGCATGGCCCAGCACCGGGTCAAGGTGACCGGCCCGGACGGTGCCGTCAGCCAGCTGACGGCCGATGTGGTGTTGATCTCCACCGGCGCCAGCCCGCGGGTGCTGCCCAACGCCGTGCCCGACGGGGAACGCATCCTCAACTGGCGCCAGCTCTACGACCTCGAAGCGCTGCCCGAGCATCTCGTGGTGGTCGGGTCAGGTGTCACCGGCGCCGAGTTCGTCAACGCCTACACCGAACTCGGGGTGACCGTGACGGTCGTGGCCAGCCGCGACCAGATCCTGCCGCACGAAGACTCCGATGCCGCGGCTGTGCTGGAGGAGGTGTTCTCCGAACGCGGCGTCACCCTGGTCAAGAACGCCCGCGCCGAGTCGGTCACCCGCACCGAGAGCGGCGTGCGCGTCACGATGGCCGACGGGCGCACCGTCGACGGCAGCCATGCGCTGATGACGGTCGGCTCGGTGCCCAACACGAGTGGTCTCGGTCTGGAGCGCGTCGGCATCGAGCTCGGGCCGGGCAATTACCTCAAAGTCGACCGCGTGTCGCGGACCTCGGTGTCCGGCATCTACGCGGCGGGAGACTGCACCGGACTGCTGCCGCTGGCCTCGGTCGCGGCCATGCAGGGACGCATCGCGATGTATCACGCCCTCGGCGAGGCCGTGGCCCCGATCCGCTTGCGCACCGTCGCCGCGGCGGTGTTCACCCGACCGGAGATCGCCGCGGTCGGGGTTCCCCAGGCCGCGATCGACGACGGGTCGGTGCCGGCCCGCACCCTGACCCTGCCGCTCAACACGAATGCCCGGGCCAAGATGTCCAGCCTGCGCCGTGGTTTCGTCAAGATCTTCTGCCGCCCGGCTACCGGGGTGGTGATCGGCGGCGTCGTGGTGGCCCCGATCGCCTCCGAGCTGATCCTGCCGATCGCCCTGGCGGTTCAGAACGGTATCCCGGTCACCGAGTTGGCCCAGACCTTCTCGGTGTACCCGTCGTTGTCCGGTTCGATCACCGAGGCCGCGCGGCAATTGATGAAGCACGACGACCTGGACTAGCCGGCTGGTGTCAAGCCTGGCGGCGTCGTCGCATCAGCGCCGTGATGATGAGCGTCAGGACCCCGGCGACACACAAGATGCCGCCGCCGAAGATGGCGAAAATACCGCCGACGAGCGATGCGGGTTTGGCGTCACCACCCACGCCGAACTCGTCTGAGGCAGCACCTTTGCATGTGACGGCATAGTCCGAGGCCTTTTGCACGGTCACGGTGAACAAGGCCTGCCACTGGTTGATCGTGAGGGTGCCGTCGTAGTTGTCCACCTTGATGTCATCGTCGGTACCGGTTCGAGTGCTGACGTTGCACCGAACGTGGTGATTCTCATCAGGTTCGGCAGCGAAGATCACCCTGGTCTCACCGGCGTCGAAATGCACCGTCGTCACCTCGCCGTTCGCGAAGGTGTGTTCGGGATCGGGCGCGGCGTCGGAAAACCTGGACACACCGAAGACTCCGAACGCCACAACCAGAACCCCGACGATGAGCAGTGCCGCGCCGACGCCGTACCAGAGCTTCTTCGGCGCCGCCTTCTGTTGCGGCGGGCCGGGATAGTAACCAGGCGGCGGTCCGTATCCGTATCCCGTCGGCCCGACACCACCGGGCGGGTACGGCTGTCCCGGCAAGCCCGGGGGTTGATTCGACACGCTAGGGAACCTACCGCTCAAAAGGGCCGGCACAGACGAATTGGACTGGCCGAGGACGAGCAGAATCGGGCAGATCCCACGTCACCCACGTAGCCTGGGAATCGTGACTGACCCGATCTCAGCACCGGGCGACGGGCAAACCTTCCTCGGACCGCAGCACAGGGCGCAAGCCTGGCAACGACTCGGCAGTGAACAATTCGACGTGGTGGTCATCGGCGGTGGTGTGGTGGGCGCCGGAGCGGCGTTGGACGCCGCGACCCGCGGACTCACCGTGGCGCTCGTCGAGGCCCGCGATTTCGCTTCCGGCACCTCCAGTCGCAGCTCCAAGATGTTCCACGGCGGGTTGCGGTATCTCGAGCAACTCGAATTCGGCCTGGTGCGTGAAGCCCTGTACGAGCGTGAACTGTCGCTGACCACGTTGGCGCCGCACCTGGTCAAGCCGTTGCCGTTCCTGTTCCCGTTGACCAACCGTTGGTGGGAGCGGCCCTATATCGCGGCGGGCATCTTCCTCTACGACCAACTGGGTGGCGCGAAATCCGTTCCGGCGCAAAAGCATTTGACCAAGTCCGGAGCGCTACGGTTGGCGCCGGGGCTGAAGCGTAGTTCTCTGATCGGCGGTATCCGCTACTACGACACCGTGGTTGACGACGCTCGGCACACCATGACGGTGGCCCGCACCGCGGCCCACTACGGCGCGGTCGTGCGCTCGTCGAGCCAGGTGGTGGCGTTGCTGCGCGAAGGTGATCGCGTGGTGGGTGTCACGCTGCGCGATTCCGAGGACGGCGCCATCACCGAGGTGAGGGGCCACGTGGTGGTCAACGCCACCGGGGTGTGGACCGACGAGATCCAGGCCCTGTCCAAGGAACGCGGGCGGTTCCGGGTGCGTGCCTCCAAGGGGGTACACATCGTGGTGCCGCGGGACCGGATCGTCAGCGAGGTGGCGATCATCCTGCGCACCGAGAAGTCGGTGCTGTTCGTGATTCCTTGGGGTACGCACTGGATCATCGGGACCACCGACACGGATTGGAATCTCGACCTCGCGCATCCCGCCGCGACCAAGGCCGACATCGATTACATCCTCGGCCATGTCAACACCGTGCTGGCAACCCCGTTGACCCACGACGACATCGACGGTGTCTACGCCGGGCTGCGTCCGCTGCTGGCCGGTGAGAGCGAGGAGACCTCGAAGCTCTCGCGTGAGCACGCCGTCGCGGTGCCCTCTCCCGGGCTCGTGGCGATCGCCGGCGGAAAGTACACCACCTACCGAGTGATGGGCGCTGACGCGATTGACGCTGCCGCAGAATTCATCCCGGCCCGGGTGGCGCCGTCGATCACCGAGAAGGTCCCGCTGATGGGCGCCGACGGATACTTCGCCCTGATCAACCAGACCGAATACGTTGGCAAGCAATACGGACTGCATCCTTATCGCGTCCGGCACCTGCTGGACCGGTACGGCTCGCTGATCAGTGAGGTGCTCAAGATGGCGGAGGGTCGGCCTGAACTGCTGGCACCCATCACCGCTGCGCCGGTCTACTTGAAGGTCGAGGCCTACTACGCTGCGGCGGCCGAAGGTGCTCTGCACCTTGAGGACATCCTGGCCCGCCGGATGCGGATCGCCATCGAATATCCGCACCGCGGAGTCGATTGCGCCCGTGAGGTCGCCGAAGTGGTTGCGCCCGTACTGGGATGGTCCGCCGAGGACGTCGACCGCGAGGTCGCCACCTATGTCGCCCGGGTGGAGGCCGAGGTGCTGTCGCAGACCCAGCCCGA
The DNA here is from genome assembly GCF_058270035.1 of Mycobacterium shunyiense. Lineage (NCBI taxonomy): Bacteria > Bacillati > Actinomycetota > Actinomycetes > Mycobacteriales > Mycobacteriaceae > Mycobacterium > Mycobacterium shunyiense. Next base: position 5,520 of record NZ_JBZDPT010000001.1, read on the forward strand.
CGACGAGTCCGCCGATGCGCTGCGCCAGGCCGCGCCCGAGGCCCGCGCCGAGATCCTCGAACCCGTGCCATTGAATTGACGGGACATTGAAGCGGGGCGGGCCCCAACACTCTAAGCGCAGGCGCGCATCGCCGCCGCTGCCGGTGCGTGACGGAATCGGCCCGGCGCGGCTGCGGCTGCGTGGTCCGGCGGGCGGGAGCGCAGCGACCGGGGAATCCCTGGTGAACGTGTACGACGAGCTGCAGCAGCGGTTCGGTATCGGCGCGAAAGTGCTTGCCGGAGAAGTGCTTCTGCCCGATGGCACGGTTGTCGACGCCACCACGGAATTGCCCGCGGGCGCGCATGTCTACTTCTACCGAGATCTGGCTGACGAGGTGGAGGTGCCGTTCGACATCCCGCTGCTGTATCGCGACGACGACATCGTGGTTGTCGACAAACCACACTTCCTGGCCACGATGCCGCGCGGCGGGCACGTCGCGCAGACTGCGCTGGTGCGGTTGCGTCGGAAGCTGGACCTGCCGGAGCTGAGCCCGGCGCACCGGCTTGACCGCCTGACCGCCGGGGTGCTGCTGCTCACCGTGCGTCCCGAGGTGCGGGGAAGTTATCAGCGGCTGTTCGCCGAGGGTAAGACCCGCAAGACGTACCTGGCCCGGGCCGCAGGCACTGCCACGGTGTCGTTGCCCATCACCCTGCGCAGCCGGATCATCAAGCACCGCGGTCGGTTACAGGCCTTCGAGGAATGCGGGGCGCCCAACGCCGAGACCTATGTCGAGGAGCTGGGAAGCGGGCTGTACCGGCTGTCGCCCCGCACCGGGCAGACACATCAGTTGCGGGTGCACATGAACTCGATCGGGTTGCCGATCATCGGGGACTCCTTGTACCCCAACGTGATCGACGTCGCGCCGGATGATTTCGACCATCCACTGCAACTGTTGGCCCAGCGCCTCGAGTTCACCGACCCGATCACCGGTGAGGGTCGCGAATTCGTGAGTGCGCGGACATTGGGCTGAAGCCTTGCACGACCGGACCGTGGTGATGGTCTACTGACGGGGTGAACCGTGAGACCTTTGACCATCTGTTCGACATGACCGACCGCACCGTGATCGTCACCGGCGGCACCCGTGGGATCGGATTGGCCCTCGCCGAGGGCTTCACGCTGGCCGGCGCGCGTGTGGTGGTTGCCAGCCGCAAGGCCGACGCCTGCGATCGGGCGGCCGCGCACCTGCGTGAACTGGGGGGACAGGCGATCGGGGTGCCCACCCACAGCGGCAACATCGACGAACTCGGCGCCCTCGTGGAGCGAACGGTCGCCGAGTTCGGCGGGGTCGACGTGGTGGTCAACAACGCGGCGAACGCACTGGCCCAGCCGCTGGGGCAGATGACGCCGGAGGCCTGGGCCAAGTCCTACGAGGTGAACCTGCGCGGACCGGTGTTCCTGGTGCAGCACGCCTTGCCGCATCTGAAGGCCAGCGCGAAGGCCGCGGTGCTGAACATGGTGTCGGTCGGGGCGTTCAATTTCGCCCCGGCGCTGTCCATCTATGCATCGGGCAAGGCCGCGCTGATGTCGGTCACCCGGTCGATGGCGGCTGAGTTCGCCCCGCTGGGAATCCGGGTGAACGCCTTGGCGCCGGGACCGGTCGACACCGACATGATGCGCAACAACCCGCAGGAGGCCATCGACCTCATGAAGGGCGGGACCTTGATGAAGCGCCTGGCCACCCCGGATGAGATGGTCGGCGCGGCACTGCTGATGTGCTCGGACGCCGGCAGCTACATGACCGGGCAGGTGATCATCGTCGACGGTGGCGGGACAGCGCGATGACGGTCCCGGTGTACGACAACTTCACCGTGATGCTCACTCACGCTTCGTGAACTGAGCCGTCCCGCTCAGACTGCCGGTGCCGACCGACAGGATCTGGCTGCGGTTCTCGACATGCAGCGCCGTTTCCAGGCAGCCGGCATCGAGATTGGCCCACAGCACCTGCTTGGTCGATTCCAGGCCGAATTTGCCATAGCCGCAGAGGGTTTCGGCGATCTGCAGGGCGGCTTCGAGCAGGTCGGCGGTGTCGTCGACGATGCGGGTGACCAGGCCGAGTCGCAGCGCCTCGGTCGCATCGACCGCCCGCGCGGTCAGGATCAGATCGAACGCCGGGCCCGCGCCGATGATCCTGGGCAGGGTATAGCTCACCCCGATGTCACAGCCGCCGATGCCCAGCTTGATGAACTGTGTGCAGAACTTCGCGGCGGGTCCGGCGATGCGGATGTCGCTGGCTGCGGCCAGCGCGAAGCCACCGCCGTAGGCAGCACCGTTGACCGCGGCGATGACGGGCTGGCGCAGCCGATGCAGCTTGACCGTCAAGTTGGCGATGCGTTCCTGCCAGCGCATGCCCGAGCGGGGAAACTCGGTGCCGCCGCCCGCCTCGGGCGGGTTGGGATTGCTCAGATCCAGGCCCGAGCAGAAGCCGCGTCCGGCGCCGGTGAGGACCACGACGCGGCACTCGTTGTTCGCCGCGATGTCGTCGAGGGTGGCGTGCAGGGCCTCGACCAGTTCGTACGACAACGCATTCAGTTTCTCGGGCCGATTGAGGGTCACGACTGCGATGTCGGGGCGCGGGTAGGTGAGGTCAAGTGGCTCTGCAAGGGACATGAGCGGGACCCTATCCGCCGCACCTTGGTTCAGACTGACACTTCAGCAAGGTCGGTGACGTCGCGGCGCTCCGGCCGCCGCGCCAGCATCGAATGGGAGCGGCCGTAGGCGAAGTACAGCACCACGCCGATCGCCATCCAGATCGCGAAGCGCAGCCAGGTCTCCAACTCGAGGTTGAACATCAGCCACAGGCAGGAGAGTGCGGCCAGAACCGGTATCACCGGAACGAACGGAACACGGAAGCCGCGCTTCAGATCGGGCCGGGTCCGGCGCAGGACCGGGACGCCGATCGCGACGAGGATGAATGCGAACAGGGTGCCGATGTTGACCATTCCCGCAAGAGTGCCGAAGTCGACGAACGCCGCGAGCAGCGCGCACACCGTTCCCACGATGACCGTCAATCGCACCGGGGTGCCCTGCCTGCCGGTGTACGCGAGGCGGCGGGGGAGCAGTCCGTCGCGCGACATCGCGAACAGGACCCGGGTCTGACCGAGGAACATCACCATGACGACGGTCGACAGGCCGGCCAACGCTCCGATCGAAATGATGTTCTTCGCCCAAGTGTCACCGTGCAGGGCGAATGCCGTTGCCAGGGTGGCATTGTCGCCCTGGAGCTGGGTGTACGGCACCATGCCGGTGAGGACGAATGAGACGGCGACGTAGCACACCGTGACGATGGCAAGCGCTCCGAAGATGCCGCGCGGTACGTCACGCTGCGGATTGCGGGTCTCCTCCGCCGCGGTGGCGACCACGTCGAAGCCGATGAAGGCGAAGAAGGCGATGCTGGCCGCAGTCAGCAGGCCCAGCCAGCCGAAGCTCGAGCCGCCGGTCCCGGTGAGCCACCCGAGCATCGACTGGTGCACGCCGTCCGCTTTGGCTGACGGCTGAGCCGGCGGGATGAAGGGTGTGAGGTTCGATGCCTTGAAGTAGCCGGCGCCGACCACGAGGATCAGGACGATCACTGCGAGCTTGATCGCCACCGCGACGGCGGACACCCGTGAGGACAGCTTGGTCCCGGTCGCCAGCAGGAAACCGACGATGGCGATGATCACCACCGCACCCCAGTCGAACTTGACCGACCCGAAGTGCGCGACTGGCGACATCGATCCGCCGAGGATTTCGCCGAGGTATTGCGACCAGCCTTTGGCGACAACGGATACCGCGAGCGCGAACTCCAATATCAGGTCCCAGCCGATGATCCAGGCGACCAACTCACCGAAGGTGGCGTAGGAGAAGGTGTAGGCGCTGCCCGCGACGGGGACGGTGGAGGCGAACTCCGCGTAGCAGAGTGCGGTGAGCCCGCAGGTGATTGCCGCGAGAATGAAGGCCAGCGATACGGACGGTCCCGCCATGGTGCCCGCGGTCTGAGCGGTCAGGGTGAAGATACCGGCACCGATGACGACCGCGACGCCGAAGACGGTGAGATCTTTTGCCGTCAGATCCTTGCGTAGCTTCGAGTCGGGTTCATCGGTGTCCCGGATCGACTGCTCTATCGACTTGGTACGGAACCATCCGCCGCCGGCCGACATCAGATCGCGCCGTCGAGGCGTCGTTCGGCGAACCGGTTCGCTGCCGCACCGATGCTGATCCCCGAGTCCCGTGCCGCAGAGATGATCTCGCGGGTTCGGTCGAAAATGCGGGTCACGTCGGCTTCTACCGTTGCGCGGTCAACACCCTGCAATTCACCGGCGACCTGCATGAGACCGCCGGCGTTGGCGACGAAGTCAGGTACCCAGGTGATCTCGCGCCGGCGAAGCAGTTGCTCGACACCAGGATCGGCGAGCTGGTTGTTGGCCGCGCCGCAGATCAGCTTCGCCTCGATGGTTTCCGCGCTCGCAGGTGTCAGGGTAGCCCCCAGTGCACACGGCGCGTAGATGTCGACGGGTGCGTCTGCCACCGAGCTCAGCAGGCGAACCGACGGATGATCGATCGAGACGCGACGCAGTGCAGCGTCGTTCACGTCGGTCACACCTACCTCCGCGCCGTCGGCGAGCAGCAGGGCGATCAGTTCGCGTCCCACCTTGCCGACGCCTTCGACGCCCACGGTACGGCCTGCCAACGATGCCGTACCCCAGACGGATTCGGCGCCTGCGCGCATGGCGTTGAACACGCCGAGTGCGGTCAGCCGCGCGCTGTCGCCGGAACCACCAGCGGCGGTACTGCGACCGGTCACGTACGTGGTGTACTTGCCGATGACGTCGAGGTCGTCGGTGTTGGTGCCGACGTCACCCGCGGTGACGTACCGTCCGCCGAGATTGTCGACGAACCGGGCGAAGGCGGCGAACAGCTCTTCGCTCTTGTCGCTGTTCGGGTCGCCGATGATGACAGACTTGCCACCGCCCAGGTTCACCCCGGCCGCCGCGGCCTTATAGGTCATTCCCCAGGACAGCCGCAGCACGTCCTCGAGGGCCTCGAATTCGTCGGCGTACGGGTACATCCGGCAGCCGCCGAGCGCAGGGCCGAGGACGGTCGAGTGGATGGCGATGATGGCCTTCAGTCCGGACTTCTCGTCCTCGCAGAACACGACCTGCTCGTGGCTTCTCGCACTCAGCTCGCGGGATCGGCCGAAGACCCCGAGGGTGGTGGGCATGACTGTCACTAGGGATTCCTTTCTGGTGCCGCATGTTTGGCGGCATGGGGTGACACTGCCGCTGGGCGGCGTGGATGACACTGCCGCTGGGCGGCGTGGGTGACACTGCCGCTGGGCGGCGGCCGGACAGATAGGAGTGGAGGCAGGTCAGACGGTGATACCGAGGTCGCGCAGGCGTGCCCGGTACAGCTCGACGTTGCCGAGCTTGACGTCCTCGTAGCCCCGGACCAGGTCGGCCAGGCCGGCTGCCTCGACGGCGGTGTCGTAGTTGTCTGCGTCCAATGCGGCGGCGAGTCCGAGCACCATGTCGGTGTAATGGGACAGCAACTGCCGCTCCACTTTCCGGACATGGGCGTAGCCGAATGGATCCAATTTGGTGCCGCGCAGCACCTTGGCCTTGGCGAGCAGCTTCAGTGCCATATGCGATCTCGGCCCGAATCCGACCTTCTTCGAGCGGCCCATCGCCCGCAGAGCGGGCGGATGCAGCCGATAGGTCAGATTCTCGCTGCCGGGCACCTGCGCCTGCACGTCGGCCAGGAAGGCCGGATCGACCAATAGGCGTGCCACTTCGTACTCGTCCTTGTACGCAGTGAACTTGTGCAGTCCCCGCGCGACGGCCTCGCTGAAGGCGGTCTTGTCGGTGACCGCACGCTCCGACTGCCAGACTGACTGCACCGCGTCGACGTAGCGCCTGGCGATTCTTGCGTTCTGGTAGCGAACCAACTCACCGGCCCGCAGTTCGACGAGGCGGCGGACCTCGCCGTCGAAGGTGGTTCCTGCCAACAGTTCCGGGCTGGCAACGGTCGGTGTGCGTTTCGGGAGCGCTGCATCCACCGCGGCGGAGAACGCAGCCGGATCGGCGACCGCGACCCGGCCCCAGCGGAATGCCGCGACATTGGCGGCGACTGCGACACCGTTGATGCCGATGGCCTCCTCGATGCTCGCCTCGGGCAGACGCAACCCGCCGTTCTGGAACGCGGCACCGATGACCAGGAAGTTGGCCGCGGCCGTGTTGCCGAACAACGCCTCGGCCGCGGCGAGCGCGTCGAAATGGGTGAGTGCCCGGGTGACCACCGTGAGCCGGTCCAGCAGCGACTGGGTCTCGGGATAGGCGACCGACTTGTCGTACACCATGTCGCCGGTCGGGGTCTGGCTTGTCGAGGCGACGGCAACCGTGCGCTCCGGACTGCCGTAGGCGAGGTTGCGGCCCTCGGTCGCCGTCAGCAGGTCGATCGCGATGATGCAGTCGGCGCCACCCGGGGTCAGCCGGTTGGCGGGCTCCAAGGTGCTGGTCGAGAACCGCAGGTGGGATACGACCGGTCCGGCCTTCTGGCTGAGCCCGATCTGGTCGAGGCTCTCCACCTCGTAGCCGGCGCGCAGCGCGGCGGTGGCCAGAACCTGGTTGACCGTGACGATCCCGGTGCCACCGATGCCGGCCAGCAGGACGTTCTGGGTGCCGGTAGGGACGCCGAAGCCCGGGTCCGCGACACGCGGCGGCTCTGCGTTCTTCCGTCGGGCTGCCTTGCGGCCCTTGGCGTCCGGCGTCAGCTCCACCGTGACGAACGACGGGCAGTCACCGTCGAGGCAGCTGTAGTCGGTGTTGCACGAGGTCTGGTCGATACGCGTCTTGCGCCCGAACTCGGTATCGACGGGTTGCACGGACAAGCAGTTCGACTTGGTGCCGCAATCGCCGCAGCCCTCGCAGACCGCTTCGTTGATCACCACGCGGGTGTTGCGGGTGGGCAGGGTGCCGCGCTTGCGTTGGCGGCGGGCGTCGGCGGCGCAGTGCTGGTCATAGATGAGGACGGTGACGCCCGGGATCTCGCGCAAGACCTTCTGTGCTTCATCGAGCCGGTCGCGGTGCCAGAGCAGCGTGCCCTTGGCAAGGGCTTTCCTGTTGTGCCGCTTGGGTTCGTCGGCGCATACGATGATCTGCCGGACGCCTTCGGTGGTGAGCTTGTGGGTGAGCCCGGCAACGCCAAGTCCGCCCTCGACGTCCTGCGCGCCGGTCATGGCGACAACCTCGTTGTAGAGCAGCTTGTAGGTGATGTTCACCCCGGCCGCGATACAGGCCTGCACCGCGAGCTGCCCGGAGTGGAAGAAGGTGCCGTCGCCGACGTTCTGGAACAGATGCGGCACATCGGTGAACGGCGCCTGCCCGATCCACTGGCTGCCTTCGCCGCCCATCTGTGTCAGGCCGACGACTGCACTGTCGCTGCGGCCCGACATGGTGACGAGTGTGTGGCAGCCGATACCGCCCCCGCCGATCGAGCCCTCCGGGATCGCGGTGGAGCGGTTGTGCGGGCAGCCGCTGCAGAAGTACGCGGTCCGCTTGGCGGACAACACCTCCAGTGACAGAGCAGGTGGTGGCATGCGCTTCAACTCGACATGGTCGCGCAGCACACGGCGCAGCGGTGCCAGCAGGCGGCCGGCGGTCAGCTCACCACCGAGCGGGAACAGCGGTGTGCCGGCGGCGTCGTACTTCCCGATGATCTGGGGGGCATCAGCGGTGCCGTAGAGGATTTCGCGGACCTGAGTCTCGATGAAGGCGGTCTTGTCCTCCACGACGATCATCTGCTCGAGGCCGCGGGCGAACTCCCTGACCGACTCCCGGCCGACCGGGTATGGCATCCCGATGCGCAGCAGGCGGATTCCCGCCCGGTGCAGCGCCGCGTCGTCGACGCCGAGGTCGACCAGCGCCTGACGCACCGCGTCGAACGTCGTTCCGGTGGCGGCGATGCCGATCTTGGCGCGCATCGGGTCTACTTCGACTACGTCGAGGTCGTTCGCGGTACCGAAGGCGCGCACGGTCGCCCAGCGCGGTCCGTAGAGGTCGGCCTCGGCGAGCAGGCTGTCCGCCGGGGCGGCCATCGGGCGCTGGCGGTAGGTGAATAGCCGTCCATCCCACTGGACTTCGGGCACCTTGATGGCGAGATCGGACACTTCGGCGTCGACCGTCCACGCGCCGTCGGCGACATCGGCGACGATCTTCATCGCCACGACGCAGCCAGAGGCCCGCGACAGCGCGACACCTTGCATGCCCATTGTGATGATCTCTTCGGCGTTGCGCGGGAACAGCACCGGGATGCCCAGTGCGGCCAGGGACCGTTCGCTGACCGCAGGCACCGTCGACGACTTCGATGCCGGATCGTCGCCGACGAGCAGCAGCACACCACCGCGCGGGTTGACGCCGTACATGTTGGCGTGCCGCAGCGCATCGGTGGCGCGGTCGACGCCGGGACCCTTGCCGTACCAGATTCCGACGACGCCGTCGTGGGTTGCCGTGCCTGCCGGGAGGTCGGTCTGGCTGCCCCAGACGGAGGTGGCGGCGAGTTCCTCGTTGAACCCTGGGGTGAAGACGACGTCGTGCTCGGCCAGTACGTTCGGCATGCCCAGGAGCATCTTGTCCACACCGCCCAGTGGGCTGCCCTGGTAGCCGGAGACGAAGGTCGCCACGCGCCGACCGGCACGGAGGTCACGGACATGCTGTTCGACCATCATTCGCGCGATCGCCTGCACTCCGGTGAGCAATACCGGGCCGGCCCCCACTCGATACCGGTCGTCGAGGTCGTACGGAGCGACGGGTTCGGTCGCGGTGAGTTCGGATCGGGACAGCACGCTGGTCACGGATAACCTCCACACTTTCCACAACTCAGATCGTGAGCTGCGAAGCGAGAACTACTAGCAATCGGTGCAGCGAAATCTGCCGTGGAGGGTGATCCGCGTCAATAGTTGACGAAAATGTTGATCAGATTGCTCAATTGTGACGTGGAACACTGTGATCCACGCGTCATTTTGTTGAGTGCTGAGTCAGATGCTGCACGAGGGGCAGGGACCGGTATTCGACCGGAGTCGCCATCGCCAGCATGGTTTCCGAATGCTTGACGCCGTCGATCCGATGCACTTCCTGGATGAGCCGCAGCAGCTCCTCTTGGGTCTGCGCGGCAATGCGGACCAGGAGGTCGGCCCGCCCGGTCGTTGCGTGCACCTCGAGCACGTGGGGGACCGCACGCAGTGCGTCGATGATGGCGTTCATCTTGTTCTGGTCGGTTTCGATACCGACGAAGGCGTGCACCGCGTACCCGAGTTCCGCCAGGTCGATGTTGGGTGGGAAGCCGCGGACCAGACCGGATTCCTCGAGCCGCTTCATGCGCGCCTGCACCGTGTTGCGGGCGACCTTCAGTCGCGACGCCAGCTCAAGAATCGGCGTGCGTGGGTCGGTCGCCAATGCCGACAGCAGCGCGGCATCGAGAGCGTCAATCTTGATGGCCATGTGGCATTTTCCCATTGCCGCGGTCCCGCGGTGAAGTCAGCCGCTACTCCAGCCGGCGACGCCGACCACGATCATGCGGAGCTGCTTACGTGCGTTCTGCTTGATATCTTCGAGCGCCTTCGCGTCGTTGGCATCCTCGATGGATTCCGCCGTGACCATCATCGAGTTGACGAACAGCCCGGACAGGATATTGAGATCCTCGCTGCTCCACGTGGTCAAGCCGGGTAGCCGGGCCAGGTCGATGGCCAGCTCTGAGGTGATCAACCGGATTTCCGTGCGGATCGCATAGCGCACGACGGTGACTCCGCTGTTGCGTTCCCGGCTGATGAAGCGCCAGTGCTCGGGCCGTTCACTGACGCTGTTGAACAGGATGTCGACCGAGGACTCGATGATGCGCTTGGGGTCGAGCTGGCCGGCGCGACCCCGCCGGAGCATCTCCCGGAGGGCGCGGAAGGACTCATCGATCAGCACCAGGCCGAGCGCGTCCATGGTTTCGAAGTGCCGGTAGAAGGCGGCAGGCACGATGCCGGCCTCCCGGGTGACCTCACGCAGGCTGAGCGCGCTGAAACTGTCCTCTTCGAGCAACTTCAGGGCGGCCGTGATGATCGCGCGGCGGGTGGCTTCCTTGCGCTCCTCGCGAGACAGATTGTCCTTGGGCCGGGAGCTTGACGAGCGGCTTGACCGCCGGTCTCGTGAACTGGGGCTACGACTGTTCACCGAAAAAAGCTAGCACAGAGACATCGAACGCCTGATCGGAACGATTGTGTATGACATATTGGCACATTTGTTCACCACGTGATCCGCACAACAACCTGGGTATTAACCCTTGACGTGAACGTATCGATGGACTCATCGTGTACATATGTTCACCGAAACTTTGAGCCGCCGGATCCGGCGCTCCGCCCTGGTTGGGATCCTCACCGGCCCGCATGGCGTGGACCGGTACACCGAGGTTTACGACCGCACCTGGACCGTCGATGACGCCCGCGCCAGGGTGGTCGCCGTCCGCAAGCAGACGCCACGCAGCGTCACCCTGACCCTGCAGCCCAACGACGCGTGGCGGGGTTTCAAGGCCGGCCAGCACATCAACCTGACCGTGGAGATCGACGGCCGCCGCCGCACCCGGTGCTACTCGCCGGCCAACGCCGAAGGCAGCCCCGTCATCGAGTTGACCATCGGTCTGCACGACGGCGGACTGGTCTCGCAGTACCTGTACCGCAACGCAGCGCCCGGTATGGTCCTCGGCCTCGACTCGGTCGGCGGCGACTTCACACTTCCGGAGCAGCGCCCCCGCCGCATCCTGTTGGTTTCCGGCGGCAGCGGCATCACGCCGGTGCTCTCCATGCTGCGCACCCTGCGCGAGGAGCACTTCGATGGTGAGGTCGCCTTCATCCACTACGCCCGTAACCCCGAAGAGGCTGCGTACGCGACAGAGCTGGCCGCGACGCCGGGCGTCACGGTGCTGCACAGCTACACCCGCTCGGACCGGGGCGATCTGACCGGGTACTTCGGTCCGGACCATCTGGCCGCCGCGATGCCGAACCCCGACGCGGTGTTCGTCTGCGGCCCACCGGCTCTGGTCTCCGCGGTCAAGGACCTGCTGCCCGGAGCCCAGTCGGAGAGCTTTGTGCCGCCGGTGATCGCCGTACCGACCGAGGTGTCCGGCGGAACCGTCGCCTTCACGGAAAGTGTCGTCGCAGTCGTCGACGACGGCCGCTCGATCCTCGAGCAGGCCGAGGCCGCCGGACTGAATCCGACGAGCGGTTGCCGGATGGGGATCTGCCACACCTGCACCCGCAGGAAGATCAGCGGTCCGGTGAAGAACCTGATCACCGGCGCGGTCTCGACAGACCCTGACGAGAACATCGAAATCTGTGTGAGCGCCCCCTGCGGCGACGTCCAGATCGACCTCTAGACATCTACTTTCAGCCCTTTTCGAAGAAAGGACACACCATGACTCACTACACCCTGACCCCTGAGCAGTTCGAGACCTTCGGCGCCGAACTCGACTCCATCCGTGAACGCGCCCTCGCCGACCTCGGTGAGCGTGACGCCACCTACATCCGCGACATCATCAAGATGCAGCGCAAGCTCGAGGTTGGCGGCCGTGCACTGCTGTTCCTGCCGCCGGCCTGGCCGATCGGCACGGTGATGCTCGGGCTGTCGAAGATCCTCGACAACATGGAGATCGGCCACAACGTGATGCACGGCCAGTACGACTGGATGGGCGATCCGGCGTTGCGCGGCCAGAACTTCGAGTGGGATTCGGCGTGCCCGTCCAATCAGTGGCGGCACTCGCACAACTACATGCACCACACCTACACCAACATCGTCGACATGGACCGCGACATCGGTTACGGCGTCCTGCGCATGAGCGAGGACCAGAAGTGGAGCCCGTACTACCTGGGCAATCCGTTGTACGCCTTCCTGCTGATGGTGTTCTTCCAGTACGGCGTCGCGCTGCACGAGCTCGAGACCGAGCGCATCCGTACCGGCGAAATCCGCCTGCGGGACAAGAAGGACATGCTGCGCGAGATGTGGGCCAAGGTGCGCAAGCAGACCGTGAAGGACTATGTGGCCTTCCCGTTGTTGGCAGGCCCGTTCGCGCCATTTGTGTTCGCGGGCAACATGACCGCCAATCTGATGCGCAACGTGTGGTCCTACACCATCATTTTCTGCGGCCATTTCCCGGAGGGCACGCACGAGTTCACCATCGAGGAGACCGAGAACGAGACCCGCGGGCAGTGGTACTTCCGCCAGTTGCTCGGCTCGGCAAACCTGACCGGCGGCAAGTGGTTCCACATCTTCAGTGGCAACCTGTCCTTCCAGATCGAACACCACCTGTTCCCGGACATCCCGGCGCATCGCTACGCCGAGATCTCCGGCGAGGTGAAGGAGATCTGCCAGCGGTACGGCCTGCCCTACAACACGGGTCCGATCCACAAGCAGTTCGCCTCCGTGGTGCGCAAGATCGTGCGACTGGCGTTCCCGTGGGGCGGCACGCCCAAGGATGCTGCACCCAAGGATGCTGCACCCAAGGAGGTTCCGGTCGAGGAGCCGGCTGCCAAGGAGCCTGCATCGCAGCCGATCTGCGAGCCCGAACTCGTCAACTGCTGACCGACAGGCTGCACTGCAGCAGTACCGTGTCCAGCCACCGTCCGTGCTTGTACCCGACCGCACGCAGTCGGCCCGCCTCGGCGAAACCGTGTTTGCGGTGCAGGGCAAGGGATGCCGCCGCCTCGTCGGTGTCGACCACCACAGCGATGACCTCACGGATGCCTGCCGCAGTGCAGCCGTCCAGAAGTCCTTGTAGCAGGAGGGTTCCGATGCCGCGGCCGGCGGTTTGTGGTGCGAGGTAGATCGAGTTCTCCACGGTGTGCCGATAGGCCGGGCGCAGTTTCCACGGCGAGCAGTAGGCATAGCCGACGATCTCATCGGCGAGTGTCGCGGTGAGGAACGGCAATTCACGTTCGCGGGCGGTCGCCAGCCGACGCTCCCACTCTTCGCGGTGCGGTGGGATCAGTTCGAACGTGGCGACCCCGGTCTCGACATGGTGGGCATAGATCGCGCTGATCGCATCAAGGTCGTCCGGTGACGTAGCGCGGACGACGGTGTTGGCCATATTTTCACCCTAAGCTGTCGCTCAGTTGAGGGGAGAGGTTCTGATGGCCTACGTCAAGGCAGCCGAGCGTCACGAGCAGATCGTCGCGGCAGCGATCCGCGTGCTCAGTGACGTCGGCGTGCCGGGGACGACCCTGCGCGCAGTCGCGGCGGAGGCGGGCATCCCGCTGGGCACCTTGCACTACGTGTTTCCTTCCAAAGATCAGATGCTGCGCGCCGTCATCGTCGCCGTCATCGACGATGTCGTCGCCACCGTGCACGGCAGCCTGGAACTGGACCAAGGTCTTGCGCACGCCCTGAGTCACGGTGTCACGACGTTCTGGGAGGCTCTCGTCGAAGGTGACGTCGGCGTGCAGGTCATGCAGTACGAACTGGCGATGTACTCCGTACGCAGTGAGGGCTCTGAGGGGCTGGCGCGGCTGCAGTACGACCGGTACACCGCGCTCGTCACCGAGTTCTGCGAGCAGGCGGCGAACGCCGCCGGGGAGCGCTGCGCTGTCGAGTTCGCCACGCTGGGCCGCCTGGGGCTCGCGATGCTCGACGGGCTGATCATCCAGTACGTGGCGAGCCGGGACCGTCAGCGCGCGCGCCGTGACCTCGACCGCGCGATCCAGATGCTGGTGACGCTCGCGGACCCGCAGCCTTCGGCCTAGTGGCCTGAGGACGGCGCCGGGCCTGTCGCCCTCGGGTCCTCGCGTGCTATAAAAGTCGGACGGTTGACCGACTTAGAAATGGCGGATCGTCATGACGACACGAGATGACGCAACGGAACAGGCCACGGTGGTCGTGGTCGGCGCAGGGGTATCAGGGCTGATGGCAGCCCGCGAGCTGCACCGTCGCGGGATCGACGTGCTGGTGTTGGAAGCTGCAGACCGGCTCGGCGGCCGAACGATGAGCGAGACGACCGCCCTGGGGTCGACGGTCGACCTCGGTGGTCAGTGGATCGGCCACGGGCACCACCGGCTCGCTTCGCTGGTCGACGAGTTCGGTCTCACCAGCTATCAGATGCACACGGGTCCGATGCCCGGCCTCATCGACCGCTCACGTCGGCTGTCGGCGGTATCGCCGGCTGTTCTCATGGCCGCATTGGCGCTGGCCGGTGTAGAGGTGTTGTCCCGCACCGGAGTTCCGCAGGGGTGGAACGACAAGGCTGTGGACTCGTGGCTGCGCCGCGTGCCGGGCCGCACTGCACGCCGGCTGCTGGAAGTGATTGCGGCGGTGTCGTGGACTGCCGATCTGGATCGGCACTCGGTCTACGCGATGGCGCGAATGGTCCGCCAGCAGGGCGGCGTGCTCACCATGCTGTCGACCAAAGGAGGCGCGCAAGACTCCCTGCTCGTGGAGGGCATGCGAGGGTTGGCCGATGGATTCTCTGCCGAGCTCGGTTCGCGGATCCGCTTGGGGCATAGGGTCGTAAAGATCAGTCGCGGTGAAACTGGCGTGACGATCCAGTCCACCGCGGGCGAGGTGCGAGCCGTCAAGGTCATTGTCACAGTGCCGGCGCCAATGGCGCGGTCCATCACCTACCAACCACCGCTGCCGCCCGAACGGGCACGGCTCGCGGATGGCACGTATATGGGATCGGTTTACAAGGCGATTGCGGTCTACGACCGCCCGTTCTGGAGGCAGCGCAAGGGTGGCGAGCTCATCGTCCTCGACGGCCCGGGTAGCGGCGTGTTCGACACAAGCCCGCCGGACGGTCCGGGGCATCTGTGTGTACTCATCGGCGGACCCGCGGCCCGTCAACTCGATGGCCTCAGTGCCGATGAGCGTCGCAGGGCCGTGCTGAAACCCCTGATCGGTCACATCGGGCCAGAGGTACTTGAGCCGGTCAGCTGGCATGAGAAGTCGTGGCAGACTGATGAATACGTCGGCGGCGGCTATATGGCACTGCCCATCGCGGGCACCTTGGACGGGTTACTTCCGTGGCCCTTTGAGCCCGTCGGCGACATCCATTGGGCGGGAACCGAAACCGCGAGCGATCACGCGGGCTACATCGAGGGCGCCATCGAATCCGGCATTCGGGTGGCGCGGGAGGTCGCCCAGGCGCTGTCGGCTACGCGCCCGCATCAGAGCTAGCAGGTAATCGAGGTAAATCCGAAGTACCCTGGCCCCATGCCTTCAGTTCTTGTCACCGGAGCTGGCCGCGGAATCGGCAAGGCCATCGTCGAGCACCTGGCCGCGACCGGGTGGGACGTCATCGCGGGAGTCAGATCGCAGTCCGACGGTGCCGCGGTGACGGAGCTCAACCCACAACGCATCTCTGCGGTGATTCTTGACGTGACCAATGCGGAGCATCTCGCCGCTCTGCCTGCCGCGCTCCCGCAGCGGCTCGACGCGGTCGTGAACAATGCAGGCATCGTGGTGGCCGGTCCGATCGAGACGCTCAGCCCGGATGACTGGCGCAAACAGTTGGATGTCAACGTGATTGGCCAATTTGCGGTGACCCGGTCCGTGCTGCCGAAGTTGCGGGCCTCCGGTGGACGGGCGATCTTCATCTCCAGCGTGAACGGGCGACTGTCCTCGCCGCTACTCGGGGCATACGCGGCGTCCAAATTTGCCTTGGAAGCCGCTGCGGACGCGCTCAGGATCGAGCTGCGACCGTGGCGCGTGCGCGTGGCTGTGGTGGAGCCGGCGCAGACCGACACCGACATGTGGCGCACCGCCGACGACATGGTGGTGGAGCTGGAAACCTCGATGTCGGCAGAGTATCGCGCCTTGTACGACAAGCACATTGCGGGGATGAAAAGGTTCATCCCGATGTCGAAGAAGATGGCGGTGCCGACTTCCAACGTGGTCGCGGTGGTCGAGGAGGCGCTCACCGCGCGTCGGCCCAGAGCTCGATACCTGGTCGGACTCGGAAGTAAGTTTCAGGTGTCGATCATGACGAGTATCCCCGCAGCACTGCGTGATCGCATCATTGCGAAAGTTGCGGGAGTGCCGCCTACGCCATAGTGGTCGAGGTTCGCCGAGGGGGAATCCACAATCGTTACCGCACAAGGGATCAGGTCTGGCACACCGGACACCAGTAGGTAACCCGCTCACCGCCGGCATCGGTCTCGATCTGCGTTCCGCAGCGTCGGCAGGGCTCACCGGCGCGGCCGTACACCCACAGCTGGCGTCCGTTTCGGGTGTCGCCGGTCGTGGTGCGGTTCCAGCGGGACCGGTTGAGCCACAGCATGTCCCGGGCGCGTTGCACGACGCGTAGAGGATCGGTCAGCGAACTCACGGGCGAGGTGGGCAGACGTCCGAAAATGAAGCACAGCTCGTTGCAGTAGACGTTGCCCACCCCTGCCATCACTCGTTGATCGAGTAGGGCCGGTGCCAGGGCCCGATCCGGATCGGCGGTTAAGTTGGCCACCGCAGTGCGGGGCTCCCAGTCGGGGCCGAGCAGATCAGGACCTAGATGCTCCACCGCGGCCATATCGGTGTCGCGGTCGAGTACTTCGAGCGCGCCGAGATCGATCCCGGTGGCCCGGCTGTCGGCAGTCTCCAGCACGATGCGGATGCGGTGCGCCGCACCTTTGGGCCAGCCGATGCGCCAACTGCCCTCCATCTTGAGATGAGAGTGGATGCTGGCCGGACCAACCCGGATGAACAGGTGCTTGCCTCGACTGATCACCTCGTCGACCACGTGTCCGGTCAGATCGACAGTGGCGTAGCGGGGCACCCGGATGTCGCAGCGGGTCAACGTCTTGCCTGCCAGCGCGTCGCGCAACGCGGTGGCGGTGTGGAAGACGGTGTCACCCTCAGGCATGGCGCTTCAAATTTACCGAAGTCGCAACCCGCGCGGGGTCCGGGCGAACCCGACGCCGACCAGCGCCTCTTGCACGCTGGCGCGATCCTCGTCGACCCCGGGATCGAGTACGGCAACCCCGTTGATCCGCTCGACCAGTAGTGACGGCATGCGCCCGGCGCTCACGAGTTCGGCCAGCGCGCCTGCGGCGGCCCGCTGTGTGTCGGGATCGGAGGTGAAGCTGAGCAGGGTCTTGCCACCACGTTCCAGGAACCACACCAACTGTCCGTCGACGAGTGCGACGAGGGCGCCGGCCTTGCGGCCGGGCCGATGGGCATCGGAGTCGCTTGAGCGATCGGGCCAAGCCAACGCGGCGCCGTACGGGTTGGCCGGGTCGGTCGCGGCGAGCATGACGGCGTGGTACTCGGGGCGCCGGGGATCGACTCCGTCGAGATAGGACCGGAGCCGGTCGACGGTCGAGGCCGCCGCGAACTGGGCCCCGCCGAGTGACTCGACGAAGTAGCCCCGCTGGCAGCGACCGGCATCCTCGAATGCACTCAGCACCTTGTACAAGGTGGCGAACCCGCCCGGCACGCCCTCAGCTGCCGCCGCCCCCTTGGTCAGCACCCCATGCCGGTTCAACAGCAGCTCGGCCTGGAAATGCGCCCGCACGGTCGAATCCGGTTCGGCACCAGGCAATGCCGACCACCGGCCGGACACCATCGGATCCGCCGCGCGACTGTGCGGGCGTGCGACGCTGTAGCGGCTGAGTCGTGGCGGCCGCTGACGCTGACGGTGTGCAGGTGCCCCAGTCCGTCGGGGACCAGACAGCATCGCCCGCACCGGAGCGAAGGTATCTCCGGTGACCCAGCCGGCCCAGATCAGCTCCCACAGAGCCGTTTTGAGCTCGGATTCGGCGGTTTGATCGGTCAGCTGACGGAAGAAATACGCTCCTCCATGCCCCAGCGTCTCCATGATGGCCCGGTGGGTATCGGTGAACTCGATCTCGGCAGGGACCGGCAGCGTCAGCGGCGCCGTCTCAGCCAGGTGGAACGTCACCCAACCGTCAGTGCTGCCGATCTGCCCGGCACCGGACCACATGACCTCCCCGGAAGCGAGCAGCTCATCCAACATGGCCGGCTGATAGTCGCGAACCCGCTGCCCAAACACCAGCGATTCCACGGCCGACGCGGGCAGGAGGACCCCGGCCAGTTGCTCGATCACCGAGGCCAACCCGTCGATACCCGAGCTGTGGCTGGACCCGACGTGCTGCCAGGACGGCAGGAAGCGGCCATAGGCCGCGGTGCTGACTGGCTCGACCTGGGCGCGCAACGCGGCCAATGAGCGACGGCGCAGGATGCGCAGCACCTCGGTATCGCACCATTGGTCGCCGGGAAGATCGTCAACGAACTCCCCGCGCACCAACCGGCCGTCGACAGCCATGCGGCCCAACACATCTGCGGTCACCCGCAGGCCGAGCCCGAACCGCGCGGCGACCTCGGTGGTGGTGAACGGACCGTGGGTACGGGCATAGCGTCCGATCAGATCCCCCAGGGGGTCGTCGACGGATTCGGTGAACGCCATGGGGACCCCGACGGGTACCGGCGCACCGACCCCGTCGCGCAACAGCCCGATGTCTTCCACTGCTGCCCACCAGGTCCGGCCGGCGTAGGTCACGGGCAGCGCGCGTTTGGCGGCGTGCAGCCCGTCGAGCCAGCCCCCGATGGTGTCGGTGGTGGCGCGCTCGGCGATCTCGGCCTCGGTGAGCGGGCCCAGCATCCGCAGCAGGTCGGCCACCGCCTCGGCGTCGCGGGCAGCGCGCTCCTCGGTGAGGTGCTGCAGCTGAGCCGAAGTCGAGGCGACGACCGCCGGATCCAGCAGTTCGCGAAGCTCAACTCTGCCGAGCAGTTCGGAGAGCAGCACGGTGTCCAAGGCGAGTGCGGCAGCGCGCCGCTCGGCCAGGGGACTGTCACCCTCGTACATGAACGCGCCCACATAGCCGAACAACAGCGAGGCCGCGAACGGTGACGGGGTGGCGGTTTCCACCTCGACCACGCGCAGCCGGCGTTGGGCCACCCGACGCATCAGCTCGGTCAGGGCGGGGACGTCGTAGACGTCCTGCAGGCATTCGCGCACCGTTTCCAGCACGATCGGGAAGTCCGGGTACTTGCGGGCGATGTCGAGCAGTTGTGCGGCGCGTTGCCGTTGATGCCACAACGGGGACCGCTTGCCCGGGTGCCGGCGCGGCAGCAGCAGTGCCCTCGCGGCGCATTCGCGGAAGCGGGACGCGAACAACGCCGACCCGCCCACCTCGGCCGTGACGATGGGTTCGATCTCGTCGGCGTCGAACACGAACAGGTCTGCACCGGGCGGTGTTTCGCCGCTGTCGGGCAGCCGCACGATGATGCCGTCGTCTGAGGCGGTGGGCTTCTCGTCGATCCCGTAGCGTTCCCGCAACCGTCGGCCGACCGCCAGGGCGAGCGGCCCATGGACCCGCAGGCCGTACGGAGAATGCAGGATCACCCGCCAATCGCCCAGCTCGTCCCGGAAGCGCTCCACCACAAAAGTGCTGTCGCTGGGGACCACACCGGTGGCCTCGCGCTGATCGTGCAACAGCTGGTACAGGTTGTCGGTGGCGAATCCGGCGAAACCCATTGTCTGGCAACGTTCATCGAACTCAGCGCGATTGAGTGCGGCGAGTTCCCCGGTGAAGGCCCCGACCGCCGCGCCCAATTCGGCGGGCCGTCCCACACTGTCGCCACGCCAGAACGGCAGCCGGGCCGGCTGACCCGGGGCGGGGATCACCAGAACCCGGTCGTGGGTGATCTCGGTGATCCGCCAACTTGTGGCGCCCAGCGAGATGACATCGCCCGGGCGAGATTCATAGACCATCTCTTCATCGAGTTCGCCGACCCGGGAAGGCTTTTCGGTTTCAGTGGCCAGGTACACGGTGAACAGCCCGCGATCGGGAATGGCCCCGCCGGAGGTGACTGCCAGGCGCTGGGCGCCGGGGCGGCCGGTCAGGGTGCCGTGGTCGCGGTCGTAGACCAGCCGCGGCCGCAGCTCGGCGAACTCCGTGGACGGATACTTCCCGGACAACAGGTCCAACGTCGCTTCGAACGCACTGCGCGGGAGCGTGGCGAACGGAGCGCTGCGGCGCACCGCGTCGAACCAGGCGTCGGCATCCACCGGTTCCAGGGCGGCCGCCGCGACCGTGTGCTGGGCCAGCACGTCGAGCGGGTTGGCCGGCACCTGCATTGTCTCGATGTCGCCGGAGCGCATGCGCTGCACCGTCACCGCGCAGCCGATCAGGTCGGTGCGGTGCTTCGGGAACAGGACGCCCTGGGAGATCTCGCCGACCTGGTGCCCGGCGCGTCCGATGCGCTGCAGCCCGCTGGCGACCGACGGCGGCGACTCGACCTGGATCACCAGATCGACCGCACCCATGTCGATGCCCAGCTCCAGGCTGGAGGTGGCGACGACGGCGCGCAGGCGGCCGCTCTTGAGGTCGTCTTCGACCTGGGCCCGCTGCTCCTTGCTGACCGAGCCGTGGTGGGCCCGGGCCAGCAGCGTGGGCGCGCCGTTGGCCTGCCCACTGGCCATGAGTTGGGCCGGCGCACCCCCGCCGACCTGTGGGTTGTGGTCGAGTGAGAGCTCGATGCCGGCGCGCTCGGCGTGGATCTCGTTGAGACGTGAGGTCAGCCGCTCTGCCAGCCGGCGGGAGTTGGCGAACACGATCGAGGACTGGTGGGCCTCGATCAGGTCGACGATGCGCTCCTCGACGTCCGGCCAGATGCTGTTGTTGTCGAGGTTGGCCATGTCCGGCACCGGGACCTGTACGGAGAGATCGAAGGTCTTGCCGGAGGGAGGGGCGACGATGGTGGTGGGGGCCTGGCCGGAAAGGAACCTGGCCACCTCCTCGGGAGGGCGCACCGTGGCCGACAACCCGATCCGCTGGGCGGGTTTGTCGAGCAGCTGGTCGAGCCGTTCGAGTGAAAGAGCCAGGTGCGCACCACGTTTGGTGGCGGCGACGGCATGGACCTCGTCGACGATCACTGTCCGGACCGAGGCAAGGGTCTCGCGGGCCGCCGAGGTCAGCATCAGGAACAGGGATTCCGGCGTGGTGATCAGGATGTCGGGCGGCTTGGCCAGCATCGCGCGGCGCGCACTGGGTGGGGTGTCCCCGGAGCGAACGCCGACGCTGATGGACGGGGCCGGCACCCCGTGACGTTCGGCCACCCGGGTGATCCCGGTCAGCGGGGTGCGCAGGTTGCGTTCGACGTCGACAGCCAGCGCCTTGAGTGGCGACACGTAGAGCACCGTGGTGCCGGAGCGGGGATCGGGCGGCAACTGGGCCAGCTCATCGATGGCCCACAGGAACGCGGCGAGGGTCTTACCCGACCCGGTGGGGGCGATGACCAGGGTGTTCTGCCCCTCGGCGATCGCGGACCAGGCCTGGGCCTGGGCGGCCGTCGGGGCCGGGAAGGCAGCCGTGAACCACTCCCGGGTCAGCGCACTGAACCGGGCCAGCGGGTCTGCCGGCGTGGTGGTCATCTAGCCATCCTGCCGCGCGGCACCGACAAGTGGGTTTCAGCGGTGTTCGGGAGCGGCCGCACACACCAGTTCGGCGGGCAGGCCCGGGACCCGGCCGAGGGCGTCGAGCAGGGCATGCGCGCAGCTGTCGGCGACGAATCCCGCGTCGATCGAGGGGTCCTTCAGCCGTTGCCGGCACATCTCGAAGGTCAAGGCCAGCCAGCCGTACACGGTGGCCCGCAGATCGCGTTCGACCTTGGCGTCCAGAGGCTCGGACGCCGCGTCTCTGATCCGGCCCATGATCCGGTCGGCCTGGCGGTCGTTGTCGATATCGTCGACGCCGCGCAACACCGGGTCGGTGCGACCGAGGCCCATGTACGCCGCCCACGCGCCGTGCGGATGCTCCTCGTCGTAGCGCAGATAGGCCAGAACTCCGGCGCGCAGCTGGCCGAACAGGCTCTGACCAGGCTCGGGAGGCGTGCTGGTGGCCTCGAACAACCGCTCGCCCTCGGCCCGGACGACGGCGGCGAAGAAGGCCCGCTTGTCGGGGAAGTAGTGGTACATCAGGGCGCGAGAGACTCCGGCGCGCTCGGCGATCTCGTCGATGCGGACCTCGTCGTACGGCCGCTGGCCGAACACCTCGGCTCCCAGCGCCAACAGCTCGTTGCGTCTGTCGGCGGGGGACAGCCGGCGTCTCGACTCGGCACCCACGACTGCAGCCTAACGCCAAGCCCTTACTTGATACATGTATAACAAGGCGGAATCTTGGTGTCATGACCGTCGTGGGCGCGCGGACCTCACCTGAAGGCGCCAAGTATCCGAAACTGCCCCACCCGCCGCGGCGGGTGCCCCTGCTGGGTGACATCTTCGGGCTGCAGCCGGATTCCTCGATGCAGAACGCCATGGGCATGGCCGAGCTGGGGCCGATCTGCGAGTTCCGGTTCCTGGGTGCCCGTTACGTGGTGGCCGCCGGTGCCGACGCGGTCAACGATCTCAACGACGAAACCCGGTTCTGCAAGCATGTGGGCCCTGATATCGAGGCCCTGCGGATCGTGGCCGGCGATGGACTGTTCACCGCCTACAACGACGAGCCGAACTGGCTCAACGCCCATCAGCTGCTGATGCCGGCCTTCAGCCAGGCCGCGATGCGTCGCTACCACGCGGTGATGTTCGACGTCGCAGACGAGCTCACCGACCATTGGGATCAGCAGGCCGGTACCGGCGAAACCGTCGACGTCTCGGCCGACACCACCCGGGTCACCCTGGAGACCATCGGGCGGTGCACCGCCGGCTATTCGTTTCGGTGTTTCCAGAGCGACACCGTCCACCCGTTCGTCGCACACATGGTCTCGGCGCTGCTCGGCGCAGACCGGCTCGGGGTACTGCGCGAGACCTTCCTGCCCTCCTTCGTCTATCGGGGCTACGAGCGCCGGCTCCGCCGCGACGCGCGCTATCTGCACGCACTGGCCGACGACATCGTCGCCACCCGGCGGGCCCAGCGCTCGGGCAGCCACGACGACCTGCTGCAGATCATGCTGGAGTCCGATCTCGACGCCGCCAACATCCGCTACCAGCTGATCAACTTTCTGATCGCGGGGCATGAAACCACCTCTGGTGCCTTGTCATTCGCGCTGTACTTCTTGTCGCGGCACCCGGAGGTGTTGGCCCGGGCCCGCGCCGAGGTCGAGGAGGTGTGGGGCGACGAGCAGCGGCCCGAGTTCGAGAAGATCGCCAAACTGCGGTATGTCCGGCGGGTTCTCGATGAGTCATTGCGGTTGCAGCCCACGGTTCCGGCCTACTATCGCGCGGCCCGCGAGGACACCGTGCTGGCCGGAATTCACCCGATGTGCAAGGGCGACTGGGCGCTGGCCCTGACCTCGACCCTGCACCGGGATCCGCGCTGGGGGCACGACCCGGAGGCATTCGACCCCGACCGGTTCACCCCGGAGCAGATGCGGACGCGTCCCGGTGGCCTGTACAAGCCGTTCGGAACCGGTGAAAGATCTTGCATAGGTAGACAGTTCGCGCTCCACGAAGCCGTGTTGATGTTGGCCGTACTGATCCGTCGCTATGAGCTGATCGCTGATCCGGACTACACGCTGCAGGTGCAGGAGCGCCTGACCATGATGCCGGCCGGCTTCCGGTTGAGCCTGCGGCGCCGCTAGCGTCGGCGTACCGCGCATGAAATGTCCCGATTCGGGGTACCGTTTTCGTGGACAGGCCCGCAACGTCGTCAGGTCCGCGCATGGAATGGTTCATCGCAGACGAATACTGGTTGGCCCGACAGGTATTGCAGCGGGGGACCGCCGCGATCTACCTGATCGCGTTCATCGTGGCGGCCCGGCAGTTCCGCGGCCTCCTCGGTTCTCGAGGCCTGCTGCCGATTCCGCGATTCCTGGCTGCCAACTCATTCCGTAGCGCCCCGAGCCTGTTTCAGTTTCACTACAGTGACCGCTTCTTCGCCGGCGTGTGCGCAACGGGGGCGCTGCTCTCCGCCGCTCTGCTCGCCGGCTGCGGAGACATGGTGCCGCTGTGGGTCGCGATGCCGGTCTGGCTGCTCCTGTGGGCGTTGTACCTGTCGATCGTGAACGTCGGCCAGACGTGGTACTCGTTCGGGTGGGAATCGCTGCTGCTGGAAGCCGGGTTCCTGGTGATCTTCCTGGGCAACGACGACGTCGGCCCGCCGCTGCTGGTGCTGTGGTTGGCTCGGTGGTTGGTGTTCCGGGTCGAGTTCGGTGCCGGGTTGATCAAACTCCGCGGTGATCCGTGCTGGCGCAACCTCACCTGCCTGTACTACCACCACGAAACGCAACCCATGCCGGGGCCGCTGAGCTGGTTCTTCCATCACCTGCCCAAGCCGCTGCACCGAATCGAGGTGGCCGGCAACCACTTTGCCCAACTCATCGTGCCGTTCGCCTTGTTCGCCCCGCAACCGGTGGCCAGCGGGGCCGCGCTCGTCGTGATCATCACCCAGCTGTGGCTGGTCGCGTCGGGCAACTTCGCCTGGCTCAACTGGATCACGATCGTCCTGGCCTTCAGTGCGGTGTCGGATTCCAGTGCCGCCGCACTTTTCCCGGTTCCTGAACATCAATTCGGCCCGACCCCAGTGTGGTTCATCGTGACGGTGGTCGGCTTCGCGGTCGCGGTGGCGGTGATGAGCTACCTGCCGGCCCGCAACCTCATCTCGAAACGTCAGCGGATGAATGCCTCGTACAACCGGTATCACCTGGTGAATTCCTACGGCGCGTTCGGCACTGTCGGGCGCGCCCGTGACGAGGTGGTGTTGGAGGGCACCTCGAACGCCAGCCTGGGTGAGCACACCGTGTGGAAGGAGTACGAGTTCAAGGGCAAGCCCGGCGATGTCCGTCGATGGCCGCGGCAGTTCGCGCCCTATCACCTTCGGTTGGACTGGCTGATGTGGTTCGCCGCCATCTCACCGGCGTACGCCCACGGCTGGCTGCGCATGTTGCTGACCCGGCTGCTGGAGAACGATCGAGACACGCTGAAGCTGCTGCGGTGCAATCCCTTCCCGGACGATCCGCCGCGATACGTGCGGGCGAAGCTGTACCGGTATGAGTTCAGCACGTGGACCGAGCTGCGGCACGAACACGTCTGGTGGCACCGCATATCGCTGGGTGTGTACGTGCCGCCGCAATCGTTGCCGGCAGGCCGCTCATCGGCCGGAGCGCAGTGAGCGCTGGTAGCGGCGCATCCCGGCGAGCCACCGATCGTAATCCGAACCCTTGTGCCGGTACATGTCGAGCACCTGCGGGTGCGGCAGCACGAGAAATCGGCCCGACTGCACGGCCTCGACCGTTGCGGTGGCCACCTGCTCAGCGCTGATGACCTCGCCGGACTGCACGATCGACGCGGCGCCGGCCGCGGCGTCCGGATCGGCCGAAGTGCGTACCGCGTCGAGGAGTGGGGTGTCCACACCCAGCGGGCACACACAGCTGACCCCGATGTTGTCATCGCCGTAGGTGATGGCCAGCCATTCGGCGAAGCCGACCGCGGCGTGCTTGCTCACGGCATACCCGGCGGCTCCGATCTGGGACAGCAGACCGGCCGCCGAGGCCACGGATACGAAGTATCCGCCGCCGCGCGACAACCATTGCGGCACAAGCACCTGCGCGGCGCGGATATGTGCGCGCAGGTTGACGTCGAGAATGGCGTCCCAGCTCTCGTCGGTGCCGAGGCCCGGCGCGCCGAGGATCCCGGCGTTGGCGACGTAGATGTCGGCCGGACCGAACTCGGTGGCGGTCAGCTCCTCGATATCGGCGGTGGCGCCTGCGTCGGCCCGAACACCGAGCGCCTGTCCGCCGGCCGCCAGGATCTGGGCGGCAGTCTGCTCGGCCGACTCCGCATCGAGATCGGCGGCGACCACCCGGGCGCCCGCCGCGGCGAACGATGCGGCCAGCGCACGGCCGATTCCCGATCCGGCGCCGGTGATGATCGCGACCGAGTTCTCAATCTGCATGCCTCCTGTTTACAGCCGGTCCTCCTTGAGCGCCAGTGCCGTGGTGCCCTTGGTGTAGCTGACTTCCCGGATTCCGAGTGCGTCGTGCAGGCGACCGGCCGGGAGGGTCAGCGGTTTGGGTGCCGGACCGTCGCCAGGATGCGGTAGGGGATAGGCGGTGGTGGTTCCGCTGTAG
Organism: Mycobacterium shunyiense; assembly: GCF_058270035.1. Lineage (NCBI taxonomy): Bacteria > Bacillati > Actinomycetota > Actinomycetes > Mycobacteriales > Mycobacteriaceae > Mycobacterium > Mycobacterium shunyiense. The sequence continues at coordinate 31,572 of NZ_JBZDPT010000001.1, forward strand.
AATGTCACGTTGCCCTCGATCTTCGAGAACAGTTGGTGCACATGTCCGTTGAGGCAGGTGACCGAAGCGAACCGGCGCAGGTAGCTCAACGCCTGAGTGGCGTCGTCGGTGCCCCAGCCCCAGTCCGGGTACATCGCGAACAACGGAATGTGGCTGAACACCACGATCGGAGTATCCGAAGACAACGGGGCGACGTCCTTTTCGATGAAGTCCAGTTGGTCGACACCCAGGTGGCCCAGCTTCTTCAGGTTCAACGTGTTGACCAGTCCGATGACGTGTACCCCGGCGATGTCGAAGCTGTGCCACCCGTCGCCGCGGGTGCCCGCGCCGAACACCGACCGGTACTTCTGGCCGGCGTCGTCGACCGAATCGTGTTCGCCGGGCACGGTGAACACGTGCGGGGTCTTGAGGCCGCTCATCATCTGCTTGACCTGATCGAACTGTGCAGGCGTGGACAGGTGGGTGAGATCACCGGTGTGAATGACGAAATCCGGGGTGTAGCCCAGCGAATTGATCTGATCGACGGCCCGGCCGAAGGACCCGGCCACATCGGTGTTGGCGGATCCGTTGAACCCGATATGGCTGTCGGAGACCTGGGCGAAACGCACTGTCGGCCCCGATACCACCCCGGAGGGTTTGGCCGCGGCATGCGAGATCACCTCACCGCCGACCACCGCGAGTCCGACCGCGGCGCCGAACCAGGCGCCGTGGCGGATGAGTTGGCGACGGCTCATGGTGTGCGAATCGGTCATGGGGTCACCACCACGGTGCCGTGCATGGAGGGATGTATCGAGCAGATGTAGTCGTAGCTGCCCGGATTGGTGAAGGTGAAGCTGAAGGTGGCGTTGGAGTCCATGCCGGGGGAGCGGAACGAGCCGTCGCCGGCCGCGACGGTGTGCGGTTCCTCGTCGTGGTTGGTCCACGTCACGGTGTCGCCACGGTGCACCGTCAGCGTGGCGGGAGCGAACGTGAAGTTGTCGATGCTCACCGCGGTTCCGGAGATCGGTGCCGGCGGTGTGCTCGACGGTGCGGGCGGGCCCATCGAACCCATTCCGTCCATCGGGGCCATGCCGACCGATGTGCCGTCGGAGGCACTGAAATCCACCGTCGGCGGCGCCGCGGACGGCATACTCGTGCAGGCGGATGCCGTGATCGCGAGGGCGGCGACAGCCGCATGTGCCGGGAGTCGTCGGACCATCGGGACCTCCTTGTGTCAGGGAGCGGTGCGAAACAGTCACCAGGAGATAGCGCGCCGGGTTACACGGGCGGCTGCCGGTCGGGTGTGAACTTCGCGCGCGTGTAACCCGTCGTCCTACCTAGGTGTGCGGAAGTTCTGTGCGGGGCTCCCCGCGACGAAAGGCGGGTGGGATGCGCGATGCCGGCCGAATGTGAGCGCACCGAACTGCGGATCGTGCCGGAGGGGTGTTATCCGAGCTGGGACGCCGTGTACGACGACAACGTGACGTGGGTGTATCGATTGCTATACGCGCGGTTGGGCAGCCGCGCTGACGCCGAGGATCTGACCTCGGAGGTCTTCTTGGCTGCGCTGCGGCCGCTGCGGCTCTCGGCAAGCGTGGCCGAGGTCCGCTCGTATCTCCGGGCCACCGCGCGCACCGTGCTGGCCGCGCACTGGCGGGCGACGATGGGACGCGAGATCACGGTGATCGAGGACGACGTGGCCGCGGCAGAGTTCGAACCGGACAGCGGGACCGACACCGCACCGCAACGTGTCGCCGAGGTCCTGGCCCAACTGCCACCGCAGTACCGTCGCGTGCTCGAACTGCGTTTCCTACAGGGCCGTTCGGTGCGGGAATCGGCGAATGACATGGGGGTCAGCGTTGCCAACGCCAAGGTGCTGCAACACCGGGCACTGCGACTGGCCGCTCAGATCAACGAGGGAGGGTCACGGTGACCAGGCGCGGGGTACGCAAATACGTCGACGATCTACTCGCCGGGCGACGACCCGAATCCTTCCCGGCCGACGACTTCGACGCCGCACAGATCCGCGCGGCGATCGAGCTGCGGGCAGCACGTCCCGACGCGGACGAACCCCGCCCAGAGTTCGTCGATGACCTCAAGAGCCGTATCGCCCAACAGCTTTCCCATGCAGACTCGGACGAACCCGCGCCTGCGCGGCACGGACTGTCGGCCACCCGCCGACAGGTCATCGTGGGCACCGCCGCGGCGGCGACCGCCGCCGTCGCGGCCGTATCGATCGATCATGTGGTCACCGGCCGGGAGCAGCCCACCGAACCTGCGCAGGCCGGCGGCGGTGACCTGGTGCCCAACGACGGCCAGTGGCTGCCGGTGGCGAGAAGCGCCGATCTTGCCGAGGGGTCGGTGCTGCCGTTCGACCTCGGCACCGTGTCGGGATTCGTCCGTCGGGCGGGGGGCACGGTCGACGCGGTGTCGGGGGCGTGCACCCATCAGGGGTGCAAGCTGTGGTTCGACGGGGCTGCGGACAGCCTGCGTTGCCCGTGCCATGTGACATCGTTCTCGCCGGCCGGCCAGGTCCTCAAGCATCAACTTCCGATCGCCCCGAAACCGTTGCCGCACTTCGATGTCCGGGAGCGTGGCGGGAGCATCGAGGTGCTGGCCCCGAGGCCGCCGGCGCGGCCGGCCTGAACCGGATGTAACCACCGTGCGTATCGATAGGTGAAACCTACGGATGCGAGAGGGCCTCCAGATGAACCGATCGATATGCGCTGTGGCAGTGGCAATGGGACTCCTCGGCGCTGCCGCCCCGGCCTCAGCAGCACCCACCGGCGGTACCAGAGCACCGGATGTGGTGCGGGACCTGGCGGCGGCCGGGTACACCGTTCAGATCAACGGGGACAAGGGAGTTCCACTGTCGCAATGCCGGGTGACCGATGTGCACGGGGTGCCCGCAACGCGCACCACCGCGCTGCAGTTCACCACCGTGTACGTCGACGTCGTGTGTCAACAAGACGGATGATCGGGTTATCCGAAGTGCACGCCCTGCGCCAGCGGCAGCTCGGAGGAGTAGTTCACCGTGTTGGTGGCGCGACGCATGTACGCCTTCCAAGCATCGGAGCCCGATTCGCGGCCACCACCGGTGTGTTTCTCGCCTCCGAACGCGCCACCGATCTCGGCGCCCGAGGTACCGATGTTGACATTGGCGATACCACAGTCGGATCCGTCGGCGGCCATGAACCGCTCGGCCTCACGCACATCGGTGGTGAAGATGGCCGAGGAAAGCCCTTGCGGTACCGCATTGTTCAGGGCGATCGCGTCGTCGATATCGTCGTAGGTCAGGACGTAGAGAATCGGCGCGAACGTCTCGGTGTGCACCACCGCGGACTGCGCCGGCATCCGGACCACTGCGGGAGCCACGTAGAACGCACCTTCGTCACCCAGGTCGTGACGCTCACCGCCGAACACCTCGCCGCCATCGGCGCGGGCCTGCTCCAGTGCCCCGACCATGTCGCGATAGGCGCGAGTGTGGATGAGCGGGCCGACCAGGGTGCCGTCCACGCTCGGATCACCGACGGGCAGGCTCTGGTAGGCCGAGACGATTCGGGACACCAGGTCGTCGGCGACGGACGAGTGCACGATCAATCGGCGCAGCGTGGTGCAGCGCTGTCCCGCGGTCCCCGCGGCCGAGAACACGATGGCGCGCACGGCGAGATCCAGATCCGCGGAGGGCGCCACGATCGCGGCATTGTTGCCACCCAACTCGAGCAGCACCTTGCCGAACCGGGCGGCCACGCGTGGGCCCACCTGCTGACCCATCCGGACCGAACCGGTCGCGCTCAGCAGCGCCACCCTCGGATCGTCGACCAGTCGTTCACCCAACTCGCGCCCGCCGAGGATCAGCCGGCTCACTTCGGTCGGCGCACCGGCATCGGTCGCGGCGCGTTCGATCAGCGCCTGACAGGCGATCGCGGTCAGTGGCGTCAGCTCAGAGGGTTTCCACACCACGGTGTCGCCGCACACCAGGGCGATCGCGGTGTTCCACGCCCACACCGCAACCGGAAAGTTGAACGCGGTGATCACCCCGACGACGCCCAGCGGGTGCCACGTCTCCATCAGCCGGTGTCCAGGGCGTTCGGAAGCGATGGTGCGGCCGTACAACTGGCGCGACAGTCCGACTGCGAACTGGCAGACGTCGATCATTTCCTGCACCTCGCCGAGCGCCTCTGAGGTGATCTTGCCCGCCTCCACCGTCACCAGTGTCGCCAGATCTGTCTTGTGCTCGACGAGCAACTCGCCCAGACGTGCCACCAACGCGCCGCGCACCGGTGCCGGGGTGGTGCGCCACGTCGAGAAGGCCTGTGCCGCAGCGGTGATCGCGGCATCGACCTCATCGGAAGTGTCCTCTGGCAGCGTGAACAATACGTCGCCGCTGATCGGGGTGCTGGCGTGCAGACCAGGACCCGGTGCGGTCGGCTCACCGAGTTCGATGCCGGCGCCAATGGAGTTCAGGGCCTGCCGTACCCGCCTCCGCAGTTCCTCCGCGGTGGGGAGGTGGGTCCGTTCGGTGGTGGTCATCGTCTGCCTTTCTGGTTGGTGGCGGCGTTACAGTTCCGACCATGGGTGAAGCCGACGAGCACGCGCTGGACGACACCGACCGGACGCTCGTCCGCGCGCTGGTGGCTGACGGCAGGGCCACACTGGCGCAGCTGGCGGCAGTGGCCGGATTGTCGGTCTCGGCGGTGCAGGCGCGGGTGCGCCGGTTGGAGTCGCGGGGCGTGGTGACCGGATACACGGCGCGGCTGAACCCCGAGGCGCTGGGCAACATGCTCTCGGCGTTCGTCGCCATCACCCCTCTCGATCCGTCCCAACCCGATGATGCACCGGCCCGGTTGCAGCACATCCCCGAAATCGAATCGTGCCACTCGGTCGCCGGTGACGAGAGCTACATTCTGCTGGTCCGGGTGGCCTCGGCGCGGGCGTTGGAGGACCTGCTCCAGCGGATCAGGACCGCTGCCAACGTCCGCACGCGCAGCACGATCATCTTGCAGACATTTTACAGCGGGCGGGACTACGTTCCGTAACAATTACTGTCTACGCCGATATTTGCCGTAAAGATTCCGCTAAGATGGTGTCATGACTGCAGTGTTGACACCTACGCCGCAGGTAACGCCTGACCGGGTACGAGCCGTCCTGGCCCGCAGCATCCTGACCGATGGCTTCGATTTCGTCCTCGACCTCGACCGCTCCCAAGGCTCCTACCTGGTGGATGCGCGTACCGGCGACCGCTTCTTGGACATGTTCACCTTCTTTGCCTCGTCGGCGCTCGGGATGAACCATCCCGCGCTGGCCGACGACGGACACTTCCTGGCCGAGTTGGCGCGGGCCGCGGTGAACAAGCCCAGCAATTCCGACGTCTACAGCGTGCCGCTGGCCCGCTTCGTCGACGCCTTCCGCCGGGTCCTCGGGGACGCGGACCTCCCGCATCTGTTCTTCGTCGATGGCGGAGCGCTGGCGGTCGAGAATGCCCTCAAGGTGGCGTTCGACTGGAAGAGCCGGCACAACGAGGCCCGCGGGATCGACCCGGCCCTCGGTACCAAGGTGCTGCATCTGCGCGGAGCCTTTCATGGCCGCAGCGGATACACGATGTCGCTGACCAACACCGATCCGGTCAAGGTGGCTCGCTTCCCCAAGTTCGACTGGCCCCGTATCGACGCCCCGTACCTGCGGCCCGGGGTGGATATTGCTGCGGCCGAAGCTGATTCGCTACGGCAGGCGAGGGCGGCCTTCGAGGCCCACCCGTACGACATCGCCTGCTTCATCGCCGAGCCGATCCAGGGTGAGGGTGGTGACCGACACATGCGGCCGCAGTTCTTCGCCGCGATGCGGGAGCTGTGCGACGAATTCGACGCACTACTGGTCTTCGACGAGGTGCAGACCGGGTGTGGTATCACCGGAACAGCCTGGGCCTACCAGCAATTGGGGGTCGCCCCGGATGTCGTCGCGTTCGGGAAGAAAACCCAAGTGTGCGGCATGATGGCGGGCCGGCGGGTCGACGAGGTCGTCGACAACGTGTTCACCGTCAGCTCGCGGATCAACTCCACCTGGGGCGGAAACCTGGTCGACATGGTGCGTTCACGCCGCATCCTGGAGGTCATCGAGTCCGACAGACTGTTGCGCAACGCCGCGCTGATCGGCGACCACCTTCTCGGCCAGCTGCGAGAGTTGGCAGTGGATTTCGCCGATACCGTACTCGATCCCAGAGGACGTGGCCTGATGTGTGCGTTCAGCCTGCCCTCGACCGCCGCCCGCGACGAGCTGGTCCGTCGGTTGTGGAGCAGCCACGTCATGATGCTGCCGAGCGGTACCGACTCGGTGCGGTTCCGCCCGGCGCTTACCGTCACGCGTACCGAGATCGACGCGTGCCTCGAAGCGGTCCGGGCTGCGCTGAGATCGCCACTGGCGGGCTAGGGCGCACTCTCCGCCGCCGCCGCGCGGCGCAGGATCGACTTGAGCCTGGGCAACTCGGCCCCGCTCACCAACTCGCACCCGTGAAGTTCGGCGAGTTTGCGTGCAGCCGGGGTGAATTCGTTGTTGGTGACCACCATGGTCCTGGCACAGTCCTGCATCGGAGCGCCCGCGACGACCTCCTGAACGGCTCCGGCCCCCACCGGACGCGACAGGCATTTGCACTGCACAGCAATCCGGTTGGGCCGGCGACCGACGATCAGATCCACCCCCCAGTCGCCGGTGAGAGGGGTCATGATGACCGGCAACCCAGCGCTGCGAGCCACCTGGGCCACGCGGTCCTCGAACTCCAGCCCGGTCATCTGGGTGGCGGTCTGTTCACGGGCGCTGGGTATGCGCGCACCACGGAAGGCCCCCGCCACGAACCGCGGCGTGGCCCCCAAGACCAGCGGCACGAAGAGGCCGATGACCAGGCTCCATGCCGCGTCGACCCCGGCAAGATAGCTCGCAATCGCCGCTGCGCCCCCGGCTGCGATGAAGAGCTTGATCCGAAGCCGTCTCACAGCGCCGAATGTAGACGTCACCTGTGACAATCAAGTGAGGCGCAATGTGCCGGGCGAGTTATTCTCAACCTCGTGACGAGTGACGCGGCCGAGGGGAACCCCAAGTCGCCGATTGAGCATGCCTTTGCCGGCGGCGAGGCGCAGCGGGTCGGTTGGTTCCGGTTCTACTTCGCCGATGAACGCTGGGAATGGTCGCCCCAGGTAGAGCGGATGCACGGGTATGAACCGGGCACCGCGAACCCGACGACCGAGGTGGTGCTGTCCCACAAGCACCCCGAGGACTACGGGCAGGTGGCCGCCACCCTGCTCGAGATGCGGCGCACCTCGGGTGCGTTCAGCACCCGTCACCGGATCATCGATACGGCAGGCGACGTCCACCAGGTCGTCGTTGTCGGCGATCAGCTCTTCGACGACACCGGTGCGGTCATCGGCACGCACGGTTTCTACGTCGACGTCTCACCCTCGATCGCGCAGGCCCAGCAACAGGCGGTCACCGAGGTGGTCGCGGAGATCGCCGAGGCCCGTGGTGCGATCGAGCAGGCCAAAGGCATGTTGATGCTGATCTACCGCCTCGACGAAGATGCGGCGTTCGAGCTGCTGAAATGGCGGTCGCAGGAAACCAATGTCAAGCTGCGCCTGCTGGCCGAGCAGCTGGCACGAGATTTCCTGGCGCTCGACTACTCCGAGACCCTTCCGAGCCGCGTGGTGTTCGACCGATTGCTGCTCACCGCCCACCAGCGGATCCGCCCAGAGGTTTAGCCCGACCCCGTCCTGGGAAGACTCCCGGCGCTGATCCGAAGCGAACTGGGAGAGGGACTCATGACCGCGCCGAACCTGACTGCGCTGGCTTTGGTCTGCAGTCTCAAGCGTCGGCCGGCCGAGTCCAGCAGCGAGCTGATCGCCGATCAGGTCCGCGAGAACCTCGGTGTGCTGGGAGTCGACACCGAGTCGGTGCGGTGCGCCGACTTCATCATCGAGCCCGGCGTCGAAGCGGATATGGGTGGCGCCGACCAGTGGCCCGAGATCCGCAGGAAGATTCTCGACGCCGACATCCTGCTGCTGTCGACACCGGTATGGCTCGGGCATCCATCGAGCATCACGCAGCGCGTTCTGGAGCGGCTGGACGCCGAGTTGTCCAACACCGACGATGCGGGCAGGCCGGTGTTGGCGGGCAAGGTGGCGCTGGTTTCGGTGGTCGGCAACGAGGACGGCGCGCACAAGACCGTGGCCGACCTCTTCCAGGCGCTCAACGACATCGGCTACACCATTCCGGCCCAGGGCTGTACGTACTGGAACGGCGAGGCCATGCACGGCACCGATTACCTGGATCTCGACGAGGTGCCCGGTCCGGTCGCCGACGCTACCGCCGCGGCCGCGCGCAACGCAGCGCACCTGGCCGGACTGCTCAAGGTCGGCCAGTACCCGCGTTACGAGTGAGAGGGAGAAATGATGAAAGGTCCTGACGACCCCGTCGACCACACCAGGACAACCCGACCCCATGCCGGCGAGTCGATGAAAGACAACCGCAACATGCCCGCGCTGATCCTGGTCGGCGTGGGTCTGGTGATGTTCGTCGCCTGCCTGGTCGGGTTCGCGACCGGCAACACCGGGGTTGCGGTGGTGCTCGCGATCCTGGCGGCCGTGGGGCTGCTGGGTGGCGGTCTGTGGCTGCTAATCGCTCACCAGCGCGTGCGGCGCCTCGAAGAACGCTGGTACGCAGAGCATCCCGATGTGATCAGGCAATCGCCGAACAGCTGACGTGAATAAACGAGATGGCCCAGCCACCATTGGCTGGGCCATCTCTTCAATCAGGCCGGGCTAGGGACGCTGGCTCGCCTGCTCACGCTTTTCGGCGGCCTTCGCGCCTGCCCGAGCCGATTCGGCTTCGGCTTCCTTCTTGGCGGCGTCTTGCTGGGCGTCGGCCTTGTCCTGCTGGGCTTTACCCTCGCGCACAAGATCTTCGCGGCCGGTCACGGTGCCGACAGCTTCCTTGGCCTTACCCTTGACGTCCTCGACGACGCCCTTGATGCCTTCTTCAGGTCCTGAGTTCTTCTCGGTCATGCTCTACCTTTCCGCTTCAGGAGTGGATTGGTGTTTACTACGCGGCTTCTCCACGCACATCTTGGATTCCCTGATGCGCAGGCACTAAACGTGAAGTGCCGAATCGTGGCGTTGGCGACAAGCGAGTTTGCCTGGCGCCCGGATGGGTACCGAATAGGGGTGATCTCCGGAAGCATCGCTGTTGGCGCCGAGAACGTTTATCGCCCGCAGCAGGACTCACGGCTGCTCATCGATGCCCTCACCGGCAACGATGAGGTGGCCGGCCGCCGAGTGGTGGACCTTTGCGCCGGGAGCGGGGTGGTTGCCGTTGCCGCGGCCGAGCTGGGCGCCAGTGAGGTTACTGCGCTGGATATTTCGCCGAGCGCGGTGCGATGTACCCAGGCCAACGCATTGGCTGCACAGGTCGATGTCGACGCCAGGCTCGGCTCGTGGACTCAGGCGCTGGAACACGAACCGTTCGACATCGTGGTGTGCAACCCGCCCTACGTTCCGGTGGCGCCGGAAACCTCTGCCGGAGTGATTGTGTCGACCGGCCCGATGGCCTCATGGAACGGCGGTCCGGACGGTCGGCTGATACTCGACCCGCTGTGCCGCGCGGCTGCCGAAATGCTGGCGGAAGGCGGATCTTTGTACCTCGTCCAATCCGAGTTTGCCGATGTCGCGGAGTCGGTGAGGCTGTTGCGGGCAGGTGGGCTGAACGTGGACGTCTATGTCACCCAACGAATTCCGTTCGGGCCAGTGCTGCACTCACAAGCTACTTGGCTTCGAGACACCGGACGCTTGACCGATGACAGGACCGAAGAGGAACTGGTCGTCATCCGGGCGGACAAGCCATGACCGAGCGACGGGCCGTGCGGGTGGTCCAGGGTGGGCCGATCCTCGTCGAGGGGCCGGTTCGAATCGAGCTGCCCGACGGGAGCACCGTCGACTCCGATCGGTTCATGGTGGCCATCTGTACGTGTCGACGGTCCAAGACCTATCCGTTGTGTGACACCAGCCACCGCAAGGTCAAGCGATCCTGCCAAAACTCAGGAAAGCGGCCGGCATAGCGAACTACGTTCGGCCAGCCAGCATTCCATCAGGTGATCGGCCAACCTGTCCTCCATGGCGGCGAACGCCCGCATCCCGAACACCACGTCGCAGTCGAGTTCTGGTTCGCGCCGGACCAGATCGCCCACCACGTCGTGGCGGACGACCTGCTCGTGTACCGCGTCGGCTTCGACGTGCTCGCGGTAGAACCGGACACACGCCTCGGGCGCCTCGAGTCGCTCCAACGCGGTCACCAGGCGCTGTGATCCCGGTGAGGAGGTGATCTCGGTGGCCGCGAAATGCCCCGCGGCGGCGCCACGTAGTCGTCGATGCAGACCGAACATGGACATCAGATTGACCAACGCGAGGCTTTCGGCCGGCACCGCGTCGAGATAGCCGAGGTAGGCGTCGTCCAGCTCGGCCTCTTTCAACAGGTCGGCGAACAGGTTCTGGTGGATGCGGTCCGACGAGCCTGCTCCGTATTCGTCGTATTCGACGGCGACGAAGGCGGCCTTCGCCTGTCCGCTGAGGCGGGGGATCAGCCAGGCGTGCGGATCACCCTCTTTGAGGTGGTACACCGACCGGTGCACGAAGTACTCTCGCATCTGTTCCCACGTGCCCGCATCGCGAAGGTGATACGACGGGCCGGTTCCGTCACGGGGCTCGACCGACAGGCGTGCCATCTCCCGCTCGGCAGTGTCGTCGGGGTCGATTCTGCCGACCTCGCGTCGGACCGCCGCGAGAAAGCTCCGCTCGAACTGTGAGCGCAGGTGCAACAGTCCGGCGTTCCACTCCCAGTCCTGATCGACACCGGAGAATCCGCGGTAGTGCAGTTCGTAACAGAGATAGAGCGACAGTTGCACGTCCAGCCCGAGCGGATCCGAATCGCGCAGCGGGATCCAGACCGGTTCCAGGTGGTTGTGTGGCGCGCGATCGCCGAGCCTGTCGATCAGCGCGGCGGAGATGGGGCCCTTCGCGGGCGGAAGCCCCGGTTGCGGAGCGGTGAGGAACGTCGTCATGGCGGTTGAGGAATGCCCGTCCACGGCCTCTGGTAAACCGGCCTGGCGGTTTGTCCGGGTACATGCCCGGGTATACAGCAACCTGTTGGAGTCAAGGTGAGAAACATGGCCAGACCAGCACCGTCCGTTTTCGAGCGGATCGCCGATGTCATCGAGCGCGAGCAGCGGCAGGCTCTCAGTGAGTACGCCCTGACCGAACTGCTGTGGCACCGCCACGGCGACGGGGTTACTGACTCTGCAGGGTCGGCGAGCGTCGGCTGTAGCCGACACGCAGCGTGACGTGGTTGGACCCGACCCGGGCCACGTCTTCCCATGCCGCCAGAAAAGTGCCTCGGTGGCGCCATGCGGCGATGGTTGCGATGAGGGCCGGGGCGTTGATGGCCGTGCGCTCGTAACCCAGGTATGACGAGCGAGTACGGGGGCTGACGACCAGGCCGACGAGTTCGGTGCGGCCGGAGTGCTCCGCGTCCTCGTCCGCGAATTTGAGCCGGACGTCGATCACGGTGCCGAGGGGGTGATGGCCGGCATCCAGCACGCGGAGCCCGAGCAGGTTACTCAGCTGCATGGCGCCCTCCCGGGATACGGGCGACGATGTGGTCGCGCAGCCAACGCTCTACCCAGTCCGCGTCCGCCGGAAGTTCGGAGGCTGTCAGTTGCACGGTCACGCCGACCGAAGCCACCTGTTCCCAAGGGATTTCGTGCAACATCGATCGCGGCGGCGCGCCGCCGAGGATCCGGGTCATCACCACCTGTCCAGACAGGATCGCGCTGACGTGTGGTGGCGGGCTGCCTGGTTCGATATCCACATCGGCCTCGATGCCGTCGAGTTCGAGGTCGTCGACGATCCCGACCGGCGCGCCGTCGTCGTCGAGTATCTGCCGGTCCAACAGGTGCAGGCGGGCGTCGACGATTCTCATTGGCCTGCCCCGGTCACGATCATCAGCGGAATGGCCGCCAGCGAGGCCGCCACGATTATCACCAGGTACACGGACCCGAACATGTTGAGCAACCTTCCGTTCGTGTTGTCACCCATGTATTCCGGATCGTTGGCCACGATGAGGATGGGCAGGTAGGTCAGGGGGAGGGCGATAGCCGAGAACACCACCGAGTACTCGGTGACCATGACCGGGTCGACGCCGGTGAACAGGACGGCAGCGCCGACGACGATGCTCACGAACATCACGACGTGGAAGCGGGATGCCTCGGCCGGACGGCGGAACTTGCCCCAGGGCCACCCCAAGAACTGCGCCAGCGTGTAGCCACTGGACAGTGTGGTCTCAAGGGCCGCACCGAATGTGGCCGCCACGATGCCGATGATCGCGAACGCCAGGGCCAGCTTGCCGCCGGCCTCGACGACGGGCATCACCACCTGAGACAGCGACGTCACCTCGATCTGGTTCGGCAGCAGCACCAGCGTCGCGCACGCGGCGATGGCTACCGAAAGGATGCCGCCGAGCGGGAATCCGACCAGGACATTGAGGCGTGAGACCCCGAGATCCTTTGTCTTCCAATGCTCTTCTACGGCACCGGAGGAGAAGAAAAACACCTCGTACGGTGTCATCGCGGCGCCGAACAGTGCGATGGCGTAGTACCAGTACGTCGCGGACGATTCGGATTCGGGAATCACCGGTTGCGCGACCTGATGGGCGAGCTCACCCCAATGCGGTTGCAGGGCAAAGACGGCGACGGCGAACACGATCAGACACAGCCCCGCCAGACCCGCGGTGTTCTCCATGACCGAGAACTTGACCCGCCAGACCACCAGCCACACGGCCACGGCTGCCACCGGTATCCACAGCATCCGCCCGACGTCGGTGGCAAGTTGCAGGGCCAGTGCCACACCACCGATCTCGGCGGTCAGCGTCATCAGGTTGATCAGAAACGATGCGCTCAGGTTGGCCGCGGCGGTGCGCGGGCCCAGGCGTTCCCGGATGATCTCGAACGTGGCTCGCCCGCTGACCGCTGCGACCCGGCCCGCCATCTGGGCGAACAAACAGATGCCGACGACGCCCACCAGCACGACCCATACGAGCGCGAGACCGAACCGCGAACCGACCACGGCATTGGTCACCAGGTCGCCGATGTCGAGGAACCCGCCGATCGCGGTCAGGATCCCCAGCGCTACCGCGAAGAACTTCTTCATCAGCGGTACCTGGCTTCCAGCGCATCGGCCGATTGCAGCAGCTGCGTACGCAGCACCGGCAACTCTGGATCGGAGGTGACCTCGCGGACCCGCGCCGATGCGGTGTTGAGGTGGCCGATCATCATCGTCATGGCTTCGGTGAGCATTTTCTGGCGGTCGAGATCGACCGGATCGTCGGCTTTGAGGTCGGCAATTCTCTTGTAGGCCTTGACGATCTCGTCTCGCGCATCGGATATCTGGACGCTCACCAGTTGCGGTGTGGACCGGTCACGTGTCCTGAGGTCGAGGGCGTACGCGCCGCTGCGGGCGGCGGCCACCGACTCTTCCATCGCCTGGGCGAGCTGCCCTGACATGCCGTCACGGTTGGCCGGACAGCGGGTCAGCAGCAGACTCAGGGAGATCAGCAGCAAGACGACAAGCAGCGCCACCCGTATCCGTCGCGGTTTGTCTTCGGGGTCGCCTTCGCCGGCCATGACGCCCTACCCTCAGCTGGGCAGCGTCTCGCCGTCTTCGCGGTCGAACTCGTCGCGGCCCGCGTCGTCGGCGACCACCTCACGTTGTTCCTGCCAGTCGGGTTCTGTCGCCTCCAGCGGCGGGCTGTCCATATCGGATACCGGGGCTTCGGCGTCGGGCACCACATCGGTCTGGTCGCGTTGCTGCTCGAGTGCATCGGCAACCGGCACCTCGTCGGGCACGTCTTCGCGGGTCATGCGGCCCGAATACCCCGTGGCCAGTTGATCAAACGCGCCGGGTGTCCGGTCACGCCCGGCGCGCCACCTTCCGGATCAGCCGGGCTGTACTGCGGTCCAGGATCTCCTGGCGTCGGTTGCTGTTCCGCGTGCGGGTAGCGCGGCGGAATCCGGCCGCAATGGTCAACCCGTCCCGATACCCGTCGACCACCCGGGGGTCGACGTAGGCGCTACGGGCGACCGCAGGGGTGTTGCCGAGAGCCTCGGAGACCTCGCGCATCACAGCGGCTTCGACGCGCTTGATCACCTTGTCGTCGACCGGCGGATCCGCGTCCACGAACGCCTCGGCCGCCAGCACTGTGCCATGCCACGTCCGCAGATCCTTCACGGTGTACTCGTCACCGACCATCTCTTTGAAACGCACGTTGAGGTCCTCGGCATGGACCTCGATCCACTCCGACGAGTTGCGGTACGCGAGTAAGCGATCGCCATTGCCCCGGGCGCGCTGCAGCGACCGGACCGCACGTACCACCGCTGGATCTTCCACCACCAGCGTGCGACGCACGCCGCTCTTGGCCGGATAGTCGAATCCGACCGCATCCGGCCGCAGCGTGACGTGTTCGCGCAGCAGCGTCGCGATGCCGAACGAATTGTTCTCCTCGGCGTAGTGATCCCCACCAGCCCGGAAGTACCCGAGGTCGAGCAGACGAAGGCCGAGCGCCAGCACGCGATCGCGGGTCAGCCCGCGCCGACGCAGATCACCCGCGATGCCGGTACGCCAGTCGGTCAGCCCCGCTGAGAGCTCAAGCACCCGGTCGAACTTCTCCTCGCTGCGGTCCTGCTGCCATTGGGAGTGGTAGAGGTATTGTCGCCGTCCCGCAACGTCGGTGCCGACGGCCTGGATGTGTCCGTTGGGGTGGGGACAAATCCAGACTTTCTTCCACGCGGGCGGAATGACCAGATCCTCGATGCGCTTCAAGGTTGCCGCATCGGTGACGGCAGCACCATCTTCGTCGCGGTAACCGAATCCACGTCCGCGGCGTACCCGGCGAAGCCCCGGACCACCGACGACGCTGCGACGCAGCCTCATCGGGTCCGACACTCTGGTTTAGGGACCGGATGGCGGCGGGTACGCGACATGTATGTCATCGTCTGACTCGGTACCAGGGCCTCGGCTCACTGTGCTGCACAGTCGGCGAATACCCCGCCGGGGATCCGGCCACACGCCCGGAGCGCGCGCCGTTGAACTCCGGGTACCCGCCCGAGCCGACTCGCTGGCCATGGTGAGAACCATGACAGGCTGCCTGGCCGACAATGAAGACCTCGGCAGGAACACCGCGGACGATCTGGCGCTGGCGGTTGATGAAGCGTGTACGGTGCTGATCGGCATCGCCGCTCCAGGGGCTTCTCTGGTGCTGGTTGAAGACCCCCGCCTACACGAACTCAACGTCCGCGTGTCGACGGACTGTGACGGCGTCGAAAGCGTCCCTGGCAGTGCCGTCTTGAGCGGCTTCAGCAGACGGGTACTGGAGGCGCTCACCGACCGCGTTGAGACCTTCGTCGACGACGCCGATTTCGAGCGCACCGGCAACCCCAAGCCGACGTTGGGCATCTCGCTGACCGTCCGGCGGCATGGGGCCCCAGCGCGACGTCAGTGATGCACGTTCACCAACTGCAGCTGCTGCGGCTGATCGCGCAGCATCGACAGGGCGGCCGGAAGCTCGTTGGAGACCGGCAGGGCGCAGGCGGGATCGCAGATCCCCAGCACCCGGGCAACGGCAGCGCTCGGAATCAATACCCAGTCGATGCCCTCGCAGGCACACCTCACGTTGATGGTGTGTAGGCAGGCGAAGCAGCCCGCGCCGAAGAATTCGACTGCGCTGAGGTCGAGGACCAGCTGTCCGCGCGGCCTGCTGTTCCGGATCCCGCAGTCGGTCAGCTCGGTGGCGTTGGACGCGTCCAATTCACCTTGGACGCTGATCACGGAAGTGGCCGGCCACAGCCATTGGGCAAAAAATTGCGCGTGGCTGCGGTCGGTGGAAGATTGCTTCGCCGGCTTCGCGGCGGTGATGGTGGACATCGTGACTCCCTCAGTAGCAATTACTGCGGTCACGTCACTCTTCAGGCTCTGTGGACTCAAAACCCCTGGATACAGGGAGTATCACTACCCTGCACCCGATGACGATTCCGGGGCGGCTGTGAACTCAACCTGAGTTGGACTCTACGCCATAGTGGGCCGGAACAATAGAACTTCAGGGCCGTGGTGCTCGCGGATGACTTGTCAGAGCCGGCTGAGCAGGGTCGCCGCGCCGGGGCCCGTGAGTTCTTCGGCGGCTTGTCTGCGGCCGGTCATGGCCAGCAGCAACGCCTCGCCGGGGCCGGTGACTTCCGGGCCGTCGCCGTGCTCCCATTCGATGTCATTGGCCCGCAACCGGAGTCCTCTGATCCGCCGTCCCGCCCCGAGTCGTGGGTTACCCGGTACCAACGGCAGTATTCGCTGCAACCGCTGCGCGGGCACCACTCGGGGACGGCCGAGTGCGCGGCGAATGTCCTGGTGATGGACGGTGCCGTCGACCAGGCCGATCATGCCGCCGAATCCGGCGGTCAGGCCCTGCGGTCGCAGATGTCGGTGGAGAAACGCGAGCAGTTCGTCGGTGGACATCGCCGAGTACTCGGCGACTCCGACCTCGTTGGCATGCACGATCCGTCCCTTTGTGAAGCGTTTCACCAACCCTGCGAGGTTGAGCTCCTCATAACTGATGACGTGTGCGACAACGTCTTTCACGGTCCATCCGGCGCACAATGACTCGGTGCGCCATTGCTCGGGCGTCAGGGTGGCCAGGAATTCGGCGAGGTCGGTTCGCTCTGCGCAGGCCAGGTCCATGAGCGACGGTTCGTCGGTGCTCATCGTGATCCCTCCCGGGTGACCAGGTCGAGGAAGCGCCCCAGGTACAGCGGCCATCCGGCGTCGCCGCCGACGCCGCCGGCCACCGCCCGCCAGTCGTCGCCATGGCGCTCGAGATGTCGGTGCTCCAACTCGACCCGGGTGCGATCGTTGCCTTCGGCGATGAAGCGGACTTCCACCTCGCTCGTCCGATCCAGGTCGGATTCGAGGCGCCACGTCGGTCCGATGTCCCAGGAGAAGACGATGCGGGTGGGCGGCTCGTAGACCAGGACTCGTGCCCACTCACATCGGCTGCCGTCGGTCCCGACGTCGTAGATCTTGCCTCCGACGCGGGGTTCGAAGACGGTCTGCGCGATCG
Organism: Mycobacterium shunyiense; assembly: GCF_058270035.1. Classification (NCBI taxonomy): domain Bacteria; kingdom Bacillati; phylum Actinomycetota; class Actinomycetes; order Mycobacteriales; family Mycobacteriaceae; genus Mycobacterium; species Mycobacterium shunyiense. Next base: position 48,741 of record NZ_JBZDPT010000001.1, read on the forward strand.
GAACCGAGAGCAGATTGTGTTCGCGGGGCTTGATCGCATCGAATCGATCGACGAACAGGGTGAACGCCCGTTCCACTTTTGTGTCGACGACGACACTCTTGCGGATGGGCTCGACTTCTGCGGGTGTCATTTCGACTCTCCCTCCTGCTCGACGATGTTCCGGTAGGCGTCCAGCGCCTGGCCCCAGAAGGCGTCCAACTCGGCGCGCAGGGCCGCGACACCCTCAGGATTGACGTGGTAGAGGCGACGGGTTCCGACGGCTCGATCCGTCACCAGCCCAGCGCATTTCAGAACCTTCAGATGCTGTGAGACCGCCGGCCGGCTGACCGGGAGGTCGCGGGCCAATTCGCCCACCGCCATCGGCCCCGAAGCCAACCTCCTGACGATGGCCCGCCGGGTGCCGTCGGCCAGGGCGGCCCACGGATCTGCCGACGGGTAAGTCGTCACGAACGGTAAGTCTACGCTTACCGATGAGCGGAATCGACCCGGTTGCCTCAAGTTTGACCCGCGCGTCAGCGGGGTACTTCGCATGTCATGAGACTTGGTGGATTGTTTGGAACACTCGTGCTCATCTGGCTGATCATCGGCGTGGTCGCAGCCTGGCAGCGCGATTATTTCCATGGTGGATCAACGAACTGCGCGACTGCGGGCGCGATAGCGCTCACGGTCATCGCCGGTCCGCTCAACTACGCGGGCGTAAATCCGAAGGTGGACGAATGCCGTTTGCCCCAACCCAGCGCGATGGCCCCCATCGCCGCCGTGAATTGAGGTCGCCATGATTCTGCTCGGAGCGATTCTGCTCATCCTCGGCCTGATCTTCAACATCTACCTGCTCTGGGTGGTCGGCGTGATCCTGCTGGTCATCGGCGGCGTGTTCTGGCTGCTCGGAGCCATCGGCCGGCCGGTTGCCGGGCGGCGAAGCTGGTACTGAGAAAGGGAGATGCACGATGCCGAATCCGTCGATCAAGGACGAGAAGCTCTACGAGGAGCTGCGCGACGAGGGCAACTCGAAGGAGAAGGCCGCGCGTATCTCGAACGCTGCTGCCGCCAAGGGACGTTCGAGTGTCGGACGGGCCGGCGGCGAGTCGGGTTCCTATGACGACTGGACGGTCGATCATCTGCGAAAGCGAGCCAAAGAGCTTGGCATCAAAGGATATTCCGACAAGAACAAGCGCGAGCTGATCGGGATGCTCCGCAATCACTGACCTGACCCACCGCGGAACGACCCGGCCCCGACGGCACCCGTCGGGGCCGGGTCGTTCGCGCAGCGCACGGGGTTCTGTAACTGCAGAAGGCGATCATGCTGGTTTTGTCGCCAGAGTCGCCCGGGAGATCTACCGTGGAAGGCAGCCCATGTACGGCAGGTGGGGCGAGAAATGGCGGAAGGAGCAGCCATGCATGGCCCAAAAGATCCAGTTGACCACGCCCGGACAACCCGGCCGCATGCCGGCGAGTCGATGAAGGACAACGTGATCATGCCCGCGCTGGTACTGATCCTCGTGGGGTTGGTGCTGTTCGTCGGCACTCTGGCGGCGTTCGCCACCGGCCATTCCGATGTCGGATTGATGGTGGGCACATTGTCTGCCGCCGGATTCCTCATCGGATCGATGTGGCTGGCGCTCGAGCACATGCGTGTGCGTCGCATCGAGGATCGCTGGTACACCGATCATCCCGGCGTCATGAGGCAGCGGCCCAGCAGCTGAGCCTTTCGACGAGCGACCCGGCCGCTGTGCGGCCGGGTCCCTGTCTTGCGATGCGGTGTGGCTCAGGATGCGGTGTGGCTCAGAAGGTGAGTGCCAGCACCGCGAAATCGATTGCCAGCAATGCCAATCCGATCACCGGGACCAGAACGCCGTAGCGCAGCCGCGCAGTGAATATCGATACGGCGATCGTGACCACGGGCACCACCGGCGCGCCGTAGAACAGAATCCCGAACCAGAATTCGCCCGGGCCCTTGTCCGCGCACGCCTCGCTGGTGCACCCGGCCATGCCCATCACCGCACCCATGCCGTACAGGAATACCAACACGGCCGCGGGGACGGTCAAAACCGCCAGCACCCAGGTGATCGAGATCCGCATCCGCCGCTCGCCGGTGCGCTCAGTCTGCAGAGTCTGTGATTCGGTCATGGTGTCCGCATACCCAGTTTCATGAGCTTCTGCACGGGTATTCCTGCGGCATGGCCAGATTCGGATACACCTTGATGACCGAGCAGAGCGGCCCACGACAGCTGGTCGACTACGCGGTATCCGCCGAGCAGGCGGGCTTCGACTTCGAAGTGAGCAGTGACCACTACAGCCCGTGGCTGGCAAGTCAGGGACACGCTCCCAATGCCTGGCCGGTGCTGGGCGCGGTCGCCCACGCGACGAATACCGTGCAGCTGTATTCGTATGTGACCTGTCCGACGATCCGATATCACCCGGCGATAGTCGCCCAGCAGGCCGCCACCGTGCAGATCCTGGCCGACGGCCGGTTCACCCTCGGTCTCGGCAGCGGGGAGAACCTCAACGAACACGTGGTGGGGCAGGGGTGGCCCACCGTCGACCGTCGCCTCGACATGCTCGCCGAAGCCATCAAGCTGATTCGAGAACTCCTGAGCGGGGACCTGATCGATTTCCGGGGCGAGTTCTTCGAGGTGGACTCTGCACGCATCTGGGACGTGCCGGAAGTGCCGGTGACCATCGCCGTCTCGATGACGGGTGAGAAATCCGTCGAGAAGCTCGCCGTGGCCGCCGATCACCTGATCAACGTCGCTCCCGACCGGGAGATCGTCGAGGGCTGGCAGGAGCGTCGTCAAGCCACCGGCGTGCTGCCCGAGGGACGCGTGATCGGACAGGTTCCGGTGTGCTGGGATCCAGACCGGGTCGCGGCGGTGGAGCGAGCCCATGACCAGTTCCGTTGGTTCGGCGGCGGATGGGCGGTCAACGCCGATCTCCCGACCCCGGCGGGATTCGCGGCGGCAACCAAGTTTGTGCGTCCTGAGGACGTGGCCGATGCCATCCCGTGCGGACCGGATCTGGACGCGATCGTCGCTGCGGTGGCGCCGTACCGCGACGCCGGATTCACCGATATCGCCCTGGTCCAGATCGGTGATGAGGGACAGCAGCGCTTTCTCGACGAGGCGGCGCAGCCGCTACTGGCTGCGCTGCGCGCGGAACTCGACTGAGGACCCGGTCGACATCGGATGACCCAGCCGCATCGCAAACGGCAGCAGCAGCCAGACGCCGATGAACGTCAGCAGGGCGATGACCCCCGCGATCACTCCGGCCTCACGCCCGGCAACCGTATCGAAGATCAACTCGGTCACCCCGGTCATCGCGAGCCCGAGCAACACCAACCCGATGAACGCGCACCGATGCGCGGCGGAGACCAGCAGGTTCAACCGGTGCCGGCGGAACAGCATGCGGTGCATCCCGACCGGGGCGACGAGCAGCGCGGTAGCAGCGGCCGAACACGCGACGGTCACGAGATAGACGTCCCGCATGGGCTCGTCGAGCATCGAGAACCGTTCCTGGAACGGCAGAGTCAGCAGCAGGCCGGTGAGCAGCTGAACACCGGTCTGCACGACCCGCAGTTCCTGCAGCAGACTGCTCCAGTTACGGTCAAGCCGTTCGGCTTCCGTTTCATGCCGGACGGTCTGATCCCAGCGCTGATCCAGCTCGGGACGGTCCGGATCCATAAGTTCGATAATCCCACGTTTGTCACAGGTTTCAGCTTGCGCCGCGATGGGCATCCCTGGCCGGAGTCCCACGTGGGGCTGCGCAGGAAAGGAACAGCAGTGTCGAAGTCGAGACCGACATCATCGCGACGCGTTGTGGTCAGCAGTGCGGCCTCGTGAGGGCCGGGTCCCCACCTGGGATACTGTCGATCCGAGATGTCGGGAGGTGAGATGGCCGACGAACGAGGCCAATCCAAGCCGCTGAACCGCGCGGAGCGGTCAGTGGAGATTCGGGTCGCTGCCAGGCTGGAGAACCTGGCTGTAGTACGTACACTTATCGCTGCGGTAGCAGCATTCGAAGATCTTGATTTCGACGTCGTCGCCGACCTCCGGTTGGCCGTGGACGAGGCCTGCACGGCTTTGATTCGGGCCGCGTTGCCGGATTCGACCCTGCGACTGACGGTCGACCCCCGTGAAGAAGCCGTGGTGATCACCGCTTCGACCACCAGCTCGGAGGCCGCGGTGGTCGAGCACGGCAGCTTCAGTTGGCACGTGCTGAGCTCCCTGACCGACGAAGTCAACACCTTTACCGACGGTGACGGGTCCGACGCCGGACAGGTACACGGCATCACCCTGACGACGAGGCGAGCGAGCCTGCTGCGGTGACGTCGGAATATGCGGATGTTCGCGACATGTTTCGCGAACTGAGCGGACTGTCCGAGGACTCGCCGGCCCGCGAACGTCAACGTGAGCGGATCGTCGAGCGGTGCCTGCCGCTCGCCGATCACATCGCACGGCGATTCGACGGCCGCGGCGAGCCGCGCGAGGACCTGGTCCAGGTGGCACGTGTCGGCCTGGTCAACGCGGTGAACCGGTTCGATGTCGAGGCCGGGTCGGACTTCGTGTCGTTTGCCGTGCCGACGATCATGGGGGAGGTCCGGCGCCACTTCCGCGACAACAGTTGGTCGGTGAAGGTGCCACGGCGGCTCAAGGAGCTGCACCTGAGGCTCGGCACGGCGACCGCGGAGCTGTCCCAGCGGCTGGGACGCGCCCCGACGGCCTCTGAGCTCGCCGAGGAACTCGACATGGACCGCGAAGAGGTGATCGAAGGCCTGGTGGCGGGCAGTTCGTACAACACGCTCTCGATCGACAGCGGCGGCGGCGGCGACGAGGACGCGCCTGCGATCGTGGACACGCTCGGCGATCTGGACGACGGGCTGGACCAGATCGACAATCGGGAAACGTTGCGGCCGTTGCTCGCTCAACTACCTGAGCGGGAACGGACAGTGCTGCTGCTGCGCTTCTTCGAATCCATGACGCAGACTCAGATCGCCGAGCGGGTCGGTGTCTCGCAGATGCACGTATCGAGGCTGCTGGCGAAATCGCTAGCGCGACTTCGTGACCAGCTGCAGTAGCGGGGTTTTGCCGTTCAGCGTGGACAGGGCCGCAGCCACGCTGTAGCACGTGTGCCAGTCCGACTCGGGGTCGCAGATGCAGAGCAGTCGGTTTACCGGCTTGCTGGGCACCAGAACCCAGTCGATATCGCGGACGGAGCATTGTGCTTCGATGGCCTTGAGAGCGGAAAGCCCTGCGGTGCCGAAGAACTCGACCTCGGTCAAGTCGACGGCCAACCGCTCGACCTCGCCGGTGTGTCGCAATGCGTAGCCGGCGAACTCGTTTGCGTTGGTGGCATCGATCTCACCGTGAGCGCTGATCACCGCGGTTGACGGCGGCAGTCGGCGGGTCGAAAACCCGGCCTGCGAATTGTCGGTCCGGTCGATCAGTGCGTTTGTCGAAAAGACGGTCATTCTTAGCTCCATCAGTCGTAATACGCGTATTCGAACTGTTGGTGCGGCGTCGATCGACAAGAATGCGAGTTCCCGCGCGTATGCCGTTGACGCCCGCCGCGGCTGTGAACTCAACCTGCCTTGGACCCTACCGCGATCAAGGTCATCGGACAATTTGTCTGAGTGGATTCTTAGAGTTCCAGTTCAGACTGTTCGCATGCCGAACGCCGACGCAGCCGTCGCTGGGGTGGTGCTGGCCGCCGGTGCGGGCAGCCGCTTCGGGATGCCGAAAGTTCTTGCCGAAGAGGGTGTTTGGCTTCGCCGTGCGGTGTCCGCACTCTCCGGTGGCGGCTGTGACGATGTGATCGTGGTACTGGGCGCTGCCGTGGTGGACGTGCCTGCGCCGGCCCGCGCCGTAGTGGCCGCAGGTTGGGCCGACGGCATGAGCGCATCGGTCCGCGAAGGGCTCGCCGCCGCGGGCGATGCGCAATGGGTCATCCTGCACACCGTCGATACGCCGGACATCGGCGCCGACGTCGTCGCCCGGGTCCTGGCTGCGGCGCATGGCTCCGGCTCCGGCCTGGCCCGCGCCATCTACGAGGGCCGTCCGGGCCACCCCGTCGTCGTGGCCCGGAGGCACCTCGCTGAGCTCACGGGCACCCTGGACGGAGACCAGGGCGCCCGGGCATTTCTCGGCGGCCGCGACGACGTCGTCGCGGTGGAGTGCGGTGACCTCGCCACCGGCCTCGACATCGACATGCGCTGACCGCTACAGCAGGCCCAATTGTTCGACTGCGTGGCGCTCTTCGAGGAGCTCGGCCACCGACGCGTCGATCCTGGCCCGGGAGAACTCGTTGATCTCCAGGCCCTCGACGATTTCCCACCGGCCGTCGACCGCGCGGACCGGAAGCGAGGCGACCACGCCCTCAGGCACCCCGTAGACGCCGGGGGATGGCAGAGCCACCGAGGTCCAGTCGTCGGCGTCGGTGCCGTCCACCCAGTCCCGGACGTGGTCGATGGCGGCGTTGGCAGCCGACGCCGCCGACGAGGTGCCACGCGCCTCGATGATCGCGGTGCCGCGGGTGGCCACGGTCGGGATGAAATCGTTGGTCAGCCAGTCGGTGTCAGCGGCGTACTCTTCTCCCGGGCGCCCGTCGACCACCGCGTGGAAGATGTCGGGGTACATGCTCGGGGAATGGTTGCCCCATACGGTCACCCGGGACACGTCGGTGACGTGCACACCGGCATGCGTGGCCAGAGCGGCGACAGCGCGGTTGTGGTCGAGCCGGGTCAGCGCGGTGAATCGCTCGGACGGAATGTCGGGCGCGTGGGCCGCGGCAACCAACGCGTTGGTGTTGGCCGGGTTGCCGACCACGACGACGCGCACATCTGTGGCCGCGCCTGCGTTCAGGGCCTTGCCCGACTCGGCGAAGATCGCGGCGTTGGCCGCCAACAGGTCGGCGCGTTCCATGCCTTTACTGCGGGGCCGGGCACCGACCAGCAGCGCCACGTCGACGCCGTCGAACGCCTGCACCGGGTCGTCGTAGATCTCGACGTCGACGAGCCCGTCGAAGGCGCTGTCGACCAGCTCCATGACCACGCCCTCGGTCGCGCGGATCGCCGCAGGCAGTTCCAGTAGGCGTAGCTTCACCGGCACGTCGCGTCCCAGCAGGGCACCGGCACCGATGCGGAACAGCGCGGCGTAGCCGATCTGACCGGCCGCGCCGGTGACCGTGACGACCTTGGGGGCGGTCACGTGTGCACCTCCAGCCCGAGCACCTGCGTCGCGTAGCGCCGCACGGTGTCCTCTGAGATCGCGGCGGCGTCCTCGAATCCCGGCCTGCCCCGGCTGCTCAGGAATCCGGTGACGGGATCGAGGATGACCTCCGCGAGCAGTTCGCCGCTGGTCGGTTCACAGACGGCCCACGTGTACCGGGTGTCATCGGCCCAGCCGTCGGCGGCATCGTGCACGTAGTCCAGGTCGTCCTCACCCAGGTCGGTGAGCGCCGGCCGGTCGTCGACACGGTCGTCGGCGCGCAGCCCGCGCAGATACCACTGGCCGTTGTTGATCTCCACAGGTTCCACGGGACCTCCACCCTGGCGTCAAACGCCTTCACGAATGCTGTCACGAATGCCGAATGGCCACTTACGGCACAAGATTCAACAGAATCCGTGCCACAAGTGGCCATTCGGCGGGAAAAGAATTACTTGATCTCGGCGATCACGGTGCCCTGGGTGATGGCGGCACCGGCCTCGACGGCCAGCCCGGTGATGACGCCGTCCTTGTGGGCGGTCACCGGGTTCTCCATCTTCATGGCCTCCAGAACCACCACGAGGTCGCCTGCGGCCACCTCCTGGCCCTCCTCGACAGCAACCTTGACCACGGTGCCCTGCATCGGCGCGGTCACCGAGTCACCCGAGGCCGCCGCACCGCCGCTGGCGCCGCGCTTGCGGGCCTTGGGCTTCTTGCGAATCGCGCCGGGGGCAGCGCCGCCGCCTCCGCCGATCGCCAGGTCACCGGGCAGCGACACCTCGAGGCGACGCCCACCGACCTCGACGACCACGGTCTGGCGAGGAATCGTGTCCTCTTCCTCGATCGGGTCGCCACCGGTGAACGGCTCGACAGTGTTGTCCCACTCGGTCTCGATCCAGCGGGTGTGGACGGTGAAACCGTCCTCGTCGCCGATGAAGGCGGGGTCGGACACCACGGCCCGGTGGAACGGGATGACGGTGGCCAGTCCCTCGACGTTGAACTCGGCAAGGGCGCGGCGGGAGCGGGCGAGGGCCTCCTCGCGGGTGGCGCCGGACACGATCAGCTTGGCCAGCATCGAGTCGAACTGACCGCCGATGACCGAACCGCTCTCTACACCGGAGTCCATCCGGACACCCGGGCCGGTCGGGGCCTCGAACTTGGTGACCGGGCCGGGGGCGGGCAGGAAGCCACGGCCGGCATCCTCACCGTTGATGCGGAACTCGAACGAGTGGCCGCGCGGGGTCGGGTCCTCGGTGATGTCCAGGGCGTCGCCGTTGGCGATCTTGAACTGCTGCAGGACCAGGTCGATGCCCGAGGTCTCCTCGGTGACCGGGTGTTCGACCTGCAGACGGGTGTTGACCTCAAGGAAGGAGATCAGGCCGTCCTGGCCGACCAGGTACTCGACGGTGCCCGCACCGTAGTAACCGGCCTCCTTGCAGATGCGCTTGGCGGACTCGTGGATCTCCTTGCGCTGCCCGTCGGTCAGGAAGGGGGCCGGGGCCTCCTCGACCAGCTTCTGGAAGCGGCGCTGCAGCGAGCAGTCGCGGGTACCGGCGACGACGACGTTGCCGTGCGTATCGGCGATCACCTGGGCCTCGACGTGGCGCGGCTTGTCCAGGTAGCGCTCGACGAAGCACTCACCACGACCGAACGCGGCGACGGCCTCACGGGTCGCCGACTCGAACAGCTCAGGGATCTCCTCAAGCGTGCGGGCCACCTTCATGCCACGACCGCCACCGCCGAAGGCGGCCTTGATCGCGACCGGCACACCGAACTCCTTGGCGAACGCCACGACCTCGTCGGCGTCCTTGACCGGGTCCGGGGTGCCCGGCACCAGCGGTGCCTTGGCCTTGGCGGCGATGTGACGCGCGGTGACCTTGTCACCGAGATCCCGGATCGACTGCGGGCTCGGCCCGATCCAGATCAGCCCGGCATCGAGCACGGCCTGCGCGAAGTCGGCGTTCTCCGACAGGAAGCCGTAACCCGGGTGGATGGCATTGGCGCCGGACTTCGCGGCAGCGTCCAGGATCTTCTCGAAGACCAGGTAGGACTCGGCTGAGGTCTGGCCGCCCAGTGCGAAAGCCTCATCGGCAAGCCGTACGTGTGGTGCGTCGGCGTCAGGCTCGGCGTACACGGCCACACTGGCCAGTCCTGCGTCTTTCGCGGCGCGGATCACCCGGACCGCGATCTCCCCGCGATTGGCGACCAGCACCTTGGAGATCTTTGAGCTGGCGTGGTTGGCCACGGTGCCTCCTCGGCAGTGTTCTCTAAGAAACGTCTTTAAGAATCTATCGCGGGCAGTTTATGCGCCGCACCTTGGCGCTCGCCAAACCGGTATCGGTTACCGGCGAGTAGGTTTCGCCTTGGATTTCTCTGTGAACACATCAGTCCTGCTGACGGGCTGAAATCCTGTCTCGACCGACGGTCCGACGCTATTACTGTTGGCCCGTGAGTGTGGGGATTTTTCTGATTGTCGTGGGCGTGTTGGTGGGCGGCGTGATGGCGGCGGCACCGCGGGGCATCTGGTGGGCCACGCAGTCCTGGAGGTTCCGCAATCCCGCGGCCAACGAACCGAGCGACACGGCTTACGGGATGACGCGGGTCGGCGGTGTCCTGCTCATCCTCCTGGCGCTCGTTCTGGGTGGTCTGCTCATCGGGGACGGGATGTCGAAGTCGGCGGCCGGCAAACGCCAGCAGGAGGCCGAGGCGCAGCGGAAGGCGGCTGAGGCGGCCTTCGTGGTGCCACCGCCGGAAGAGCGTGGTCGGCTGCCGGTGATCGGCTATTTCGCCGAACCAACGCCCACCGGCATGCGGCGGGTCTATGTGTATTACCTGGCGCCCGGGGAGGCGGTGCACCAGTACGTTCGCACGATGTCGGACAAGTTCAGCTACCCGTGCTACACCTCGGCGAGCGTGACGAAGGCCGACGGCGACCGGGCGAGTGTGTATCCCGAACTCTATTGGGCGCCAAAGGAACTCGGCGATATGTCGAAGTCGGACAGGTGCCGCCCCCGGGCCGGCCTCAATGTTCACGCGGTGTCGTTGCGCGACGTGACGGCTGAGGCGACGATCGTCACCGACTCGGCGATCGCCGACAAGGATGGAACCGAGGTGATGCCCGCGGCGCGGGGCAACATCGTCCCCAAGCTCGCCAAGGCACTGCGAACGAATCCCTGACGCCGCTCAGGCGCCGCGCAGCCGCCGCTTGATCCGCGTCAGCATCGCCGACATACCGCGTAGCCGCAGCGGGCTGATCAACGCCGCCAGGCCCAGCGCGGTGTAGAAGTCGTCGGGCACCGCCAAGATGTCATCGGCGGACTGACCATCCAGACCGGTGGCCAGGATCGCGGCGAAGCCGCGCGTCGTAGGAGCCTCCGGGGGAGCGCTGAAGTACAGCCGCACCTTCCCCCGGTCGGACGCGTCGACATCGAGGAACAACGGGGACTGGCACTCCGGAACCGGCTCCATCGCCGCTTCCTCAAGATGAGCCGGCAAGGGCGGCAGCTCGTTGGCAAACTCCAGCAACAGCTGCAACTTGTCCTGGCCGGCCACCTCCTGGAAGTCGGAGACAACCTCGGCCAGGGCGGCCGGCATGGTCACGGAGCTTCGCCCGGATCCGGTCCGACAGCCACCGGGACCCGCACGGCATTACCCCACTCGGTCCACGATCCGTCGTAGTTGCGCACCCCGGGAAGCCCGAGCAGGTGCGTCAGCACGAACCAGGTGTGGCTGGAGCGCTCACCGATGCGGCAGTAGACGACTGTCTCCGGGGTCACGCCGTCGGACGGCTTGAGGAAGCCGTAGAGCTCCTCAAGCTCGGCGCGACTGCGGAACTGGCCGCTGTCCCGGGCAGCCTTGGCCCATGGGATCGACTTCGCGGTCGGAATGTGCCCGCCGCGAAGCGCGCCCTCTTCCGGGTAGTCGGGCATGTGGGTGCGTTCGCCGGTGTACTCCTGAGGCGAGCGGACGTCGATCAGCGGCTGCTTGCCGAGGATGTCCAGCACGTCGTTGCGGTAGGCCCGGATCGGGGCGTCGTTGCGCTCCACGACCGGATAGCCGCTGGACTGGCGGGTGGGCACCTCGAGCGTGGTGTCGCGGCCGTGGGAAACCCACAGGTCGCGGCCGCCGTCGAGCAGGCGCACGTCGGGGTGGCCGAACAGGGTGAACACCCATAGGGCGTAGGCCGCCCACCAGTTGCTCTTGTCGCCGTAGATGACGACGGTGTCGTCGCGGCCGATGCCCTTGCGATCCATCAGCTCGGCGAACTGCTCACCGTTGATGTAATCGCGCACATTGGGGTCATTGAGGTCGAGATGCCAGTCGATCTTGACCGCACCGGGGATGTGGCCGGTGTCGTAGAGGAGGACATCCTCGTCGGATTCGACGATGGCCAAGCCGGGCCGACCCAGGTTGCTGGCCAGCCAGTCGGCGGTGACCAGGCGCTCCGGATGGGCGTACTCGGCAAGAGTGGGGCTGGGATCAGCAGGCAGCGGCACACCATGAGCGTACCGTCGGTCCGGATATTCGCGGTGTGGCAGTGTCGGTGACCGGCGCGGATTGCCGCATCGGGGCCCGTTGTGCGGCCTTAGGCTGCTTGTCGTGGCGCTTGCGATCCTCTGCCTTGTCATCGGTATCCCGCTGGGCCTGTTCATGCTGCTACGGCCGAGGAAGATCTGGTGGGCCACCGAATCGTGGAAATACAAGAATCCCGATGCCAACGAACCCAGTGAAGCCGGCTACGGCATGCAGGCCCTCGGCGGCTTGTTCGTCATCGTCGCAGCGCTCATCTTGGCCTGGCTGGCGTGGTCGACGGACCGCGACAAGACCGAGGCCGAGGCCGAGCAGAAGAAGAAAGACGACTGGGACGCGGCGGTGGCGGCGTACAAGCCACCGCCGCCGGAGAATCGTGGGGCGCTTCCGATCATCGGCTATGTGGAGAAGCCGCAAGGGGCGTCACGGGTCCTTGAGGTGTATTACCTGCAACCGCCGAACGTGTTTCAAAGTGGCTTCAAAGAGTTCATGCACAACCCGAAGGGCCGCTACCAGTGCGTGACCCACGTCAGCCGGTTTGCGCCCGGAGGCGTCAATCCGGCGCCGATCACGGCCTACCTGAGCTGGGAGCCTGATGTGCCGCAGGTCGACAGCGCCGCGTCCGACGCGTGTAGCACCCGCGATATCGCGGAGTCGACCGAGATCGAGACGCAGCCCATTTATCTGGATCCGGGGGTGCAGTTGGTCACCGACTCGCCCATCGTCGACCCGCACGGGACGGTTCTCGTGCCTGCCAAGCCCGGCAACGCGGTGCCGAAACTCGACGCGCCGCCCAGGCGGTGAGTCACGCGGTGAACGCCACCTCGTAGGCCACGGCGAATCGGCGGGCGCCGTTGTTGGCGCGGAACAGTGAGCCGCCGTTCTGAGACCAGGTCACCACCCGCAGCAGACGCTTGCCGGGAGACAGGCGCTTGGAGATGATGTCGGCGAATGCGGCGCGCAGCCGCTCCAGATCGCAGGTCTCGAAGTCGCGTGCTACGCGAACATCCCACATTGTTTCTTCGACTGGCATCGGCCCAGTGTCAACCCGAGGTTGAGACTATTCGGGACATCGGCACGGCGTGCCGCCATTCGAAAGGTTGCAGTTTGGTCACTGCTGCATCACCGGTAACAAGGGTAGGCGGTTCCGGTCAGTGGGATTTTGCATGCGACGGACGGCGAGCCATCGGCAAGCTTGCTCGCCAGCGTCAGCCAAATGGCAAGGCGGCAACCGAGTTCCGTGAGATTGCGAACTGGAAGGTCCATCGATGACTGGAAGATCGAACCGAGCAACCGCGACCGCCCGCAGAATCGCAACGGCCATCGCGCTCGTGTGTGGGCGCCGATAGCTCAAGCCGTGACAGACCTTCCGGCGGGTAGCACCGCATTGGTGGGTGGCAATACGGAGAACATCTATCGCATCATCAACAAACTGGGAATTCCCGTCGCCGACGGGTGCGGCCCGAACCGGCAATGCGTGCCGTGTCTGGACAAGACCTGTTTCACCGCGAACGATCTCAACAGCATCTGGCGAGTCACGATCTACCCAGCGAGCTCAGGCCTTCCGGCCGGGATGAAGCTGAAGCCGACAGTCGAGCGCCTGCACACCGAATCGCCCAACGTGATGAACCCGCCGCGGCCGGCAGCGGGCGGATGAGCAAGGTCGACTACCGAGCTCGCGTCCCGGTGGGCTGATTGCCAGGGGGCGGTGGCGTAGAACCGAACTGCATTGGGCCCCAACGCATGAGGCTACTCGAGCAGGTGCTGTGGCGGCGGTTCTCGTCCATCAGGTTTGCAAATGCCCTGTCGGGGTACACCCGCTCCAAAACGAAGGAGCCGGGATGGACGCGGTGGCAACCGATCTCGCGGGACGAAGGGTGCGCTTCGAGCATCACGTGCTCGAACTCGACGATGGCCTCCAGGTCGGGGTCTCGATCGGGGGCCACGGCGTGCCCATGGTCTTCCTGCACGGCCTCGGCCTCAACCGGCGGCATTACCTGCGATTGCTCAACCGTATCGCCGCACTCGGATTTCTCGTCGTGGCGATCGACGTTGCCGGGCATGGAGACACTGTCGATTTGCCTTGTGAGGCAGATGAATTGAACGACCGCACTGATTTGGTGTTGCGCACGCTCGATGTACTCGGTATTCGGCGTGCCGTCCTCGCCGGTCATTCGATGGGCGGCCGGATAGTCATACAACTCGCCGCGATCGCACCCGACCGAGTACTTGCGGCGCTACTCATCGACGCTGCGGCAGGGGCGTCGTTCGACGCCGCCCTTGAGACGACCATGCGGTCACCGCGGCTGATGATGCGCGCCGTGGCCGGAGCCGTCTCCGACATGTATCGCGACCCGATCTGGATGAAAGTGGCCGCCGTCAACCGATACCTGCGAATGCTGACCGCGGTGTCGATGGGCAAGATGCTGCCGCACACCGGTTTCGTCGGCGCCGCGCGCGCCTTGATGCGATCCGACAAATGCGGCTCCCTACTGCGAAAGTTACGGGATCGGGAGGTCCCGACGATGGTGCTGCACGGGGAAAGCGACGGCATAGTGCCGTTCGAGTGCGCGGTGGAACTGGCGGACGAGGCCGACGCGACGCTGTACCGGATACCCGGCGCCTACCATTCCTGGCTGATCAACGATCCGTGGCGGTGCGCCGATGCGGTGCGCCAACTTCTCGATCGCGAACTCGGTGCAGCCCTGCGCTGCGAGGCCACCGCAGTCGGCCTGGACGACTGGCGCGACGCGCAGGCGTGGGAGACGGCGTTGATCGAACCCGACGCGTGGGTGCACCGGCTCTCCGCCGGAGCCAAGACGATCGGTGCCGGTCGGCGTCAGCGTGTCGAGCGCGTCGAGATGGAGCTGATCCGGCGGGCGTCGAAGGAGGTCGTGCGGATCGCCGCAGCTCGCACGGCCAGAAGAAGGCGGGTCGCACGCCCGGCATGAGGGTTTCACCCCCGGGGTGTGAGGGCGCCCCTCGGCCTTCAGAGCTGCGCCGAAGCCTCCCAGAGTCGTGCGACGGACAGGCCGCACTCGGCGAGCATCCGGCGCAGCAGCGGGAGGCTCAGCCCGATCACGTTGGACGGATCGCCCTCGATACCTTCGACGAACCAGCCACCCAGCCCGTCGAGCGTGAAACCGCCTGCCACACCGAGTGGTTCGCCGCTGCGCAGGTAGGCCTCCAGATCTGATTCCGTCGGCGAGCCGAAATGCACTGCGGTGACACCGGTATCGGCCAGCCGGTGGGCGACGGCGCCGTCGCGGACCACGAGTACGGCATGACCGGAGTACAGCTGGGCCGTCCGGCCCGCCATGGCCTGCCATTGCTGCCGCGCGGTATCGACATCCCCGGGCTTGCCGCACAAGCGTCCGTCGAGAAACAGCATCGAGTCACAACCGATGACGACGCAGTCCGCGGAGACGGCGGCCGGTACATGGGTGAGCACCTCGTCTGCCTTGGCTGCGGCCAGGGCACTCACGACGCGCTCGGGCGGCGCATCGGCCAATGACGCGATGACGGCGTCCTCGTCGACACCCGACACCACCACCAACGGATCGAGGCCGGCCTGGCGCAGAACGCCAAGCCGGCCCGTCGATGCCGAACCCAGGACGACCCGGGTCATTCAGTGCTGTCTCTTCTTCGCGCAAGCGCTCATCAACGGCCCACTAGCGCCGCATGTGGGTGCGCTCCAGCAGCGTCACCCGCTGCCAGCTGTAGATCGAGTAGCGCAGCTTGTCCACCGGGTGGCCCCACAGGTTGCGCTCCCGCACCACGGGGCCGGCGTCGCCGCCGCCACCGGCGGCACTGAGGACGGCCATCAGCGCCGCCATGTCCTCGTCGGTGGGCTCACCACGCAGCACCTTGATGTGTGCCTCGTGGTCGGCCTTGACCTCTTCGGCGGCGGTTTCGTCGGCCACAGTCGCCTCACTCGCCCCGCTCACAGCGGTTGAATCGTTCGCCCCGCTCACAGCGGTTGAATCGCTCGCCCCGCTCACAGCGGTTGAATCGTTCGCCCCGCTCACAGCGGAATGTTCCCGTGCTTCTTCGGCGGCATCTGGATGATCTTGCGCTCCAGCAGTCGCAGCGCATTGGCCACGTAGCCGCGCGTGTGCGACGGCGGGATGACCGCGTCGACATAACCGCGCTCCGCCGCGATGTACGGGTTGACCAGAGTGTCCTCGTAGGTCTGCTGCAGTTCCAGGCGCAGCGCATCGACGTCTTCGCCGTTCTTGGCCGCGTCCTTGAGCTGGGAACGGTAGACGAAGCCCACCGCGCCCGAGGCGCCCATCACGGCGATCTGAGCCGTCGGCCAGGCGACGACCACGTCGGCGCCCATGTCCTTGGACCCCATCACGCAGTACGCGCCGCCGTAGGACTTGCGGGTGATGACGGTGACCTTGGCGACCGTGGCCTCACCGTAGGCGTAGAGCAGCTTGGCGCCGCGGCGGATGATGCCGTTGTACTCCTGGTCGGTGCCGGGCAGGAAGCCTGGGACGTCGACCAGCAGGACGATCGGGATGTTGAAGCAGTCGCACGTCCGGATGAACCGGGCGGCCTTCTCCGAGGCGTTGATGTCGAGGCAGCCCGCGAACTGGGTGGGCTGGTTGGCCACGATGCCCACCGGGCGACCGTCGACCCGGCCGAAGCCGACCACGATGTTGCCCGCGTAGCCGGCCTGCACCTCGAGGAACTCGTCGTCGTCGAGGATGCGGGTGATGACCTCGTGCATGTCGTACGGCTGATTCGGGGAGTCCGGGATCAGCGTGTCGAGCTCGATGTCCTCGTCGGTCAGGGTCTCTTCGATCGAGCCCTGCGCCGGTGCGACCGGGTAGTGCGGCGGCTCGGCGTAGTTGTTCGGGGGCAGGTAGCTCAGCAGATCGCGGACGTACTCGAAGGCGTCCTGCTCACCCGAGGCGACGTAGTGCGCGGTACCGGACTTGGCCATGTGGGTGTGGGCGCCGCCCAGCTCCTCCATGGTGACGTCCTCGCCGGTGACGGTCTTGATGACGTCGGGGCCGGTGATGAACATCTGGCTGGTCTGGTCGACCATGACGATGAAGTCGGTCAAGGCGGGGGAGTACACGTGGCCACCGGCCGCCGCGCCCATGATCAGCGAGATCTGCGGGATGACACCCGAGGCCTTGATGTTGTTGTGGAAGATCCGGCTGTACAGGCCGAGGGAGACCACACCCTCCTGGATGCGGGCGCCGGCGCCGTCGTTGATGCCGATCAGCGGGCGGCCGGTCTTGATGGCCAGCTCCTGGACCTTGACGATCTTCTCGCCGTAGACCTCGCCGAGGCTGCCGCCGAAGACGGTGGCGTCCTGGCTGAAGATGCAGACGTCGCGGCCGTCGATGGTGCCGTAGCCGGTGATCACACCGTCGCCCAGCGGCCGGTTGTTCTCCAGGCCGAAGTTGGTGCTGCGGTGCTTGGCGAGCGCGTCGAGCTCGACGAACGAACCTTCGTCGAGCAGCGCGAGGATGCGCTCTCGGGCCGTCAGCTTGCCCTTGGCGTGCACCTTCTCCACGGCTTCTTCGCCGACAGGATGCAGCGTCTCCTCGGCCCGCCTCTTGAGATCAGCCAGCTTGCCTGCAGTGGTGTGGATGTCCACCTGGTGCTCGGCGGACGGCTCGGTAACGCTCGTCATGGGTCACGATGCTATCGGTAACCCTAAGACTGGTCTAAGAGAGGTGGGCGTGGCGCGCGTCACGTTCCGTCCGGACTGAGACGTGTCCACGCATGGGGCAAATGGGTTCGCGGGGCGTGCAGGCCGGTCAGGGACCGAACGGTCCGGTGTCGAGCGCACGGTCCTCGGGCAGCACACCCATGGGGCTGTCGATCACATGTTCGGTCATGCTGAGCGTGTCGCGGTCGAAGTACTCACCATGGGTCTCCCGCTTCCAGGTGGCCGGCGACCCGGCGTACAGCCCGCGCTTCGACTCAGGTGTCGATCCGCGGGTCAGGGTCGAATTGGCGGCCAGCAGCGACTGATCGGGAAGGTGGCTGTCCTTCAGCATCACGGCTCGGCTGCCGACCAGTGAGTGGTGTCCGACGGTTATCCGGCCGACCGTTTGGCGCTTGTGGGCGAAATCGGGCTCGTGGGTCTGCAGGAGGCACCGGTTGCCGCCGACCGCGGCGTACTCGCGGACGACGATCGTGCCGGAGCAGTCCGCGTAGTGCCTGCTGCCCAGCTTCGCGCCGTAGCCGAGGAACAGCGTCCCGGCCCGAGCGTCGAGTTGCTGGAAGGCGGGGTGTGCCGATATCCAATTCCACGATTCCATCGCCGCGTAGTCGTCGAAACGCACCAACCCCAGCCCGCGGACCACATTGAATGCTCCGATCCGAGTGCCTTCGCCCAGCTCAAAGCGCCCGACGTTGCGGACAACGGTCGGACCGACTCTGGCGGTGCCGGCGATTCGATGACCGAACAACCGCAGTACCCGGTTCTTGAACGACGACGGCGGAAGTAGAAGCCAGCAAAGCATTTCCAGCATCGATACGCCTTTCTCCGCCAGTGGTCCCATGGCGGACATCGTCGGTCGGTACTGCCGAATCTACTGACGCCGGACCACTCACGCGTTTACCGCTACGACAGTTTGTGGGGCGGATCACGGAGGCCACGAGATGAGGTACACACCGATATCCGTGTGGGCACAGCTGATTCGGGGTAGATCAGGACGACGACCCGAAAGTGCTGATCCACGCTCTGACAGGTGACGGGTGCGAGATCGCTTGTCGTTGCGTATGGTCGGGACGTCACGTCAGTGTCGCAGACACTGGGTGCCCACGACCTGGATCAGTGACCGGGGTCGTGATGAAAATGCCGGTACGGCGCCGGGGGACGTCCGACAAGCGAACATTGTGATGTCGCGTGATTGCGCAATCGTTGTTTTTGTGGACCTCCGTGCGCCGCCAAGGGGACGGGAGCTTTCACCTGATCGCGCCAATGTCATCAACGTCATCGAGCGAACTGCCCTCCACCGGCAATCGATTTGCGCTCTCCGGCTTCGCCGGGACGGGCTATGACCGCGGCCGGAGTCTGCCGGTGCAGATCATGTGGCTGGTCGTTTCGCGATCCGTTCTGTTCCGGTGGTGGATGCCGAACCGGGTGCGGGTTGCCGTACTGCGGGCATTCGGCGCCAGGATCGGGATCGGCGCGCTGATCCGCCACGGCGTCAAAATCCACTGGCCGTGGAAGCTCGACGTGGGCGCGTATTCGTGGATCGGTGAGGGTGCGTGGATTCTCAACCTCGAAAATGTGAAAATCGGATCGAATTCGTGTGTCTCCCAAGATGTTCTGCTGTGCACCGGTAGCCATGATCGGGCCAGTCCGACGTTCGAGTTCGATAATGGGCCCATCGTGATAGGTGACCAGGTCTGGCTGGCTGCCCGCGCAACCGTGTTGCGGGGGGTGCGAATCGGCGACGGCGCGACCATCGCCGCGACCACTCTTGTCTCCCAGGACGTTCCGGCCGGTCACACGCTGTTCCCGCCGCGGCCGACTAAGGGGGCCGCATGCGGGTGACCATCATCGGTATCAACTACGCGCCGGAAGTGACCGGAATAGCCCCGTATACCACCGGGATTGCCGAAGGACTCGCCGAGCGTGGACATGACGTCACGGTGATCACCGGGTTGCCGCATTACCCCCAGTGGCGTGTCGCCCAGGAGTACCAAGGCGTGCGCCGCTGTACCGAGGCGATGCGAGGTGTGACTGTGCACCGCGTCGGCCATTACGTGCCAGACGAGCAGAGCGCACTGGGCCGAATCCGGATGGAGGCCAGCTTCGGATCTGCTGTGGCCAGCCACAAGTGGGATGACCCCGACGTGGTGATCACCGTGAGTCCCGCGCTGCTGTCCGCCGCTCCCGTGGTCGCGCGGGCCCGGTTGTCGAAGACCCCGGTCGGGGTCATCGTGCAGGACGTGTACAGCAAGGGCGTGGTGGAAACCGGGGCGGTCGGAGGGCGGTCCGCCGCGGTGGCCGCCCGGCTGGAATCGACGGTCCTGAGGTCCGCAACCGGCGTCGCGGTCATTCACCCACGGTTTGCCGATTCACTGGCCGAGATCGGCGTGCGCAGTAACGATCTGGCTGTCATCCGGAATTGGACCCATATCGACGACGCTGACCCTGCGAGCGCACCGTCGGCGGTGCGAGAGAAGTACGGTTGGCAGCCCAACGAGACCATCGTGATGCACACCGGCAATATGGGCGTGAAGCAGGGCCTTGAAAACGTGGTTGCCGCAGGGAAACTCGCCGGTGACGTGGAGGCCGACGACCGCGACATCCGCTTTGTCCTGGTCGGCGACGGTAACCAGCGTCGCCTGCTCGACGCTATCGCCCGGGACGCCGAAGCCGTGCAACTGATCGACCCGTTGCCTGACGGCGAGTTTCGCGCGGCGCTGGCTGCCGCGGACATCCTGCTCGTCAACGAGCGTCCCGGAGTGGGCGAGATGGCCGTTCCGAGCAAGCTGACGTCGTACTTCGCTGCGGCCAAGCCGATTATCGCCGCCACGGAACCGACCAGCGGAAGCGCCGAAGAGCTTCGTGCATCCGGAGCCGGACTCGTCATTCCGCCGGGTGATCCAGAATCCCTTGTCGACTCGGTGCGACAGCTCGCCGGCGATGAGCCGACCCGGCAGCGATTCGGCTCCTGCGGGGCGCGATATGCCCGCGATCGCCTCGGCGCCGCCAACGCGGTTGCGCAGTATGAGAAGTGGGTGAGCGATCTGGCTTCCGCTGCCCGAGGACTGCCGGCATGAATATTCAGGTAAGTCGCAACGACTGCTTTTACGCCGGGCAGCCGGCCACCTATCTGGTGGGGCCGCTGGAGCGGGTGCTCCCGCCGGACCTGCTCAAAGCGCGGCTGCAGACCATCGCTGTGGCGGGACCGCAGAACCGCCTAGGCTTGCGTCCGACCCGCAGGTCGCGGCACTGGGATTTCGATCCGGCGTGCGACGGGGTGGTGCTGACCAGCGGCCCGGCCCCGGATATTTCTGACCCCGCCCGGGCGATGCTCGACCTGCTGGCCGGTGGTCCGGCGGTTCCGCCGGCTACCGTGCACGTCCACATCGCGGACCGATGGCTGTTTCTGAATTTCGACCACGGTCTCGGTGGCGGACGGCTGTTCAGCGAGGTGATCGCAGCGGCCGGCTCGGAAAGTCACGGATTCAGTGAACCCGCACCCGTGGCGACCACCAGTAACCCTGGCCTGCGTGCCTTTGCCCACACCGCGCGCAAAGAACCCATGCGCCTGCTGCGGGCACTGGACGAACCGCTGCGCCGCAGTGCCGCCGTGGTTCCCACCGGGCAATTCGATGAACCGGAATCGTTGGCATACGCCCGAAGCCGACCCGGCTTCCTGGAAGAGGTGCGGGCGAACCGTGACATCTGCCTGCCACGCGCACCGCTGGCGGCCATCGTCCTCTCGGCCTTTCTGGACGGACTGTGCAGCCACGGAATAACGCCGGAAGACGAGGTCGGCCTCCTGGTCGACCTGGGGCGGTACCTTCCGCCCGGGGCGGGCACCTTGGCGAATTTCGTCGGCATCGCGCCCATACAGGTTGCGCCACCTTACGACCCGGCCCTGGTGGCCGGTGCGATAAGCGAGTACACGCACGGGTGCCGAGCCCTGGTCCGGTACGGCATGGCCTATGCCGCGCGGCTCCGTACCCGTCCAGCCGACCTTCCCCGTTGGCAGACCAACAGCCGACGGGCCCGGATCGTCGTGACCGACCACGCCAACTCGGCTGCGGGCAGCAAGATTTCCTGGGCGACCACGCCGAACGGACACCACTTCGTCCGCAAGGCGCCGGTGCGCTACTCGAACCAGATCTCGTTGGCCGTCAACCGCGTCGACTCCGAACTGCATCTCACCGCGTCGTACTACGCAAGCACCTTCGACCCCGAGAAGATTTCCGCGGTCCTCGACCGGATCGTGGCGACAGATTCGCCGCTGGTGCGCATGGGCCAGATTGCAACACCGAACAGTCGGGCGGGGCGGTGAGATGGTTCGGACACCGATGCCGTCGACTGAGAGTGGGCCGCGAACACGCTCGACAGGGGTGATCACCACCGCCGACCAGGTGTTGTCGAGCGCCAGCAATGCGCTGATGGTCTTTGCGGTGGCCCAGGTTTCACCGGCCGAGCAGTTCGGGATCGTCGCCCTGCTCGTCACGGTGGCCACCACCTGGATCGGCTTCAACCGGGGGGCGCTGGGTACCGCGCTGCTGCTGACCAGCAACATGTACCGGCGCGAGATATCGGCCGAAGGCGGGTACGCGATTAGTTGGTCGCTGCTGACATCGGTCGTCGCGGGCGCGGTATTGCTGGTCCTGTCAGGAGTTTTCGGCCAGATCTGGATCGGTGTGGCGTTCGCCGTGAGCCTGGTTGCCGTCCTGGCCCAGGATGTGCTGCGATTCGTCGCGATCGCACAAGGCAGACCACTCGCCGCGGCCGTCTGTGATGGGTTCTGGGTGGTGTGGATCCTGGCCGTCTACCTGGTCAACCTGATCACCTCCGGGATGTCGGCAGTGGTCACGGTGTACCTGTGGGGTGTGGGCGGACTCGTTTCGGCGGTGGTGCTGATGCGGGTCCTGCAGACCAGACCACGGGGTCATCGCCTCGTCGGGTGGTGGCGCACGTATGACCGTGCCCGGCTGAGATTCGGAATTGTCTATGCGCTCAACCAGGTTGGTGCCACCCTCGTGACACTGACCGTGACGGTAGTGGTGAGCGGCACCGCGGCGGCCGGGCTGCGCGGCGCGGCGACACTGTTCGGGCCGATTGCAATGCTGGTGTCGGCATTGCCTCTGGTGTTCGTTCCGCATGTCCGCCGTGCAGCGGCATCGATCGGCGAGCAGTGGCGGGTACTCGTCAAGACATCCATCGCGACGTCGGGTTTGACCGTGGTGGCAGGCCTGTGCCTGGCCCTCATCCCGAGCCGACTGGGCTCCGCCATCCTGGGCGACACGTGGACGTATGCCTCGGCACTCGTCGTCTATCTCGGGATCGAATGCGCGGCAATGTGCTGGATGGTCAGCGTGTACAGCTTCTTCCAGGCGCGGGGCATGAGCAGGACGGTCTTGCGGGTCAAGCTATTCCAGATCGGCCTGCAACTCGGTCTGTGCCTGTGCGCCGGACTGGCAGTGGGCACAGCGGTCGCCATCGCCATCTCGCTGGCTGTGGCGGGTGTTCTCGCCGCTCTGGTCGGTGTTGGGCTCGCCCGGCGCGTTGCATGGCACGGCGCGACTGAGGCGCCCTCTGCCGGCCAGGACGCTGCGGTCGAGTTGCAAAAGCCGTTGGAAAAGACCGGGATTGCCTGGCCGACGGTCGATGTCCTCGAAGCGGAGATGAGAGGCCGCAGGTCCGATGAGTGAGGAGTTCACCGGTGCGGTTCGGCCGGCCGTGCTTCACGTCGTTACGCTGATCACGCCGGACGGTGCCTACGGCGGGCCGGTCAGGGTGGCGTTCAACTTAACCCGACAACTGCGCGCGGCCGGTCATCGAACCCTGGTCGCGGGTGCGGTGCGCGGCTATCCGCAGATTCCCACCGTGCTCGACGGGGTTCCGGTCCGACTCGCGAAGGCCCGCAGCATCATTCCCATGTTGGGATTCTCCGGATTGCTCGCTCCGGCGCTGCTCGGCTGGATGATGCGCAACCGCAAGTCTTTCGACGTGATCCATGTGCACCTGGCACGCGATCTGATCACGTTGCCGGCGGCCGCGATCGCGCTGATGCTGCGGAAGCGCCTGGTCGTGCAGACCCACGGAATGGTCACCGACAGCAGTCATCCGATTGCACCGATCCTGGACCGCATTCTGACCCGGCCGATTCTGCGCCGAGCAGCCGCCGTTCTGTATCTGACCGAAGACGAGCGGGCCGCACTGCTACGCGTGCAACCCGAGGCTGCGGTGCGGCACCTTCGCAACGGCGTTCCCGGGTACGAAGGGGCGCACGCGGCTGCCCGTGCCGACCGGACGGCCGGGTGCGTCGAGGTGCTGTACCTGGCGCGGTTACAGGCACGGAAACGTCCCGTGCTCTTTGCGAAAGCCGCCGCCCGCCTGCTCGCGGCGGGGTGCGATGCGCGGTTCACCCTGGTCGGTCCCGACGAAGGCGAGGGGACCGAGGTTCTCGATACCATCGCGCGATCTGATAGCCGGTCCGACGAGATCCGTTGGGAGGGAGCGTTGCCACCGGACCGTACGGTGGCGCGGATGGCTGCCGCGTCCATCTACGTATTGCCCTCGGTCGATGAACCCTTTCCGATGTCGGTGCTGGAGGCGATGTCGGTCGGATTGCCTGTGGTGATCACCGAGAGCTGTGGGCTGGCGGAAACGGTGCGTGCTTCTGGTAGCGGAATCGTGGTGGATGAATCGGAGGATGCTCTGATCGAGGCGATGCGCACATTGATCATCGACCAGCAGCTGCGGGAGAAGATGAGCGCTGCTGCGCGCCAGACTGCTGCCGCGGTCTTCAGCATGGAAGCCATCGCTCGCGACCTGGCCGCCGTCTATGTGGGGGAGGACGATTGACTCGGCGCTTGCGTATCGGCGTGACCGTTGTCGCCACTGCCGTGGTGGTTCTTCTGCTTCTCGTCGCTGCCGTCGGCACGGTGGTGTTCCGTTACGCACCGCAGGACGACTTGCGTAAGGCCGACGCGGTGTTCGTTCTCGGTGGTGAGCACGATGGCCGCGAGGACTATGGCTTTCAACTGGTCCGCGATGGCGTCGCCCCAGTGTTGGTGTTGTCCAACCCATATCGGTCATCGGATCCGGTGATGAAGAAGGCGTGCAACCGGCGTCCACCAGGTGTCGAAGTGTTGTGCGTGCCACCGAAGCCCTCTACCACCCTCGGTGAGGCGAAGCTGATTCGGCAGTTGGCCCGCGAAAGAGGCTGGGCCACTGTGGTGGTCGCTTCCTGGCAGTACCACTTACCCCGGGCCCGTTTCATCTTCGAGCATTGTTTCTCCTCCTCGGCAGACTCCACCGTGATGCGCGCAATACCGCGCGAATACCGCCTGTCTGCGGGCTCGTGGGAGTACACCTACCTGTACCAGTTCTTCGCGTTGGGAAAGGCGGTGATGGAGTCGAAGAAGTGTGACTGAGCCGGTGAGTCACCACTTCAGCTTGTACTGGACGCCCGCGAATACATAGACACTGAGATATCCGATCATGGCAAATGCGCTGCAGTACATGGCGGTTAACGCGAGGGTGCGCGCAGTGCGGCGGATCGTCTGCCAGGGGTACCCGCGCGGGTCGATCGCGGCCAGCGGGAGCAACACGGTGGTCATCGGCGCCGCCGTCACCAGTAGTCCCTCACCGACGAGCAGGACGGGAGGCGGCGAATCCATCGTGGTCTGCAGGGCGGTGAGACACCCCAGCAGGGCGCACACCACAGAGTTGATCGCAATGATGCGCCATCTGTCGGCATTTCGATAGAGGTAGACCGCAGCAGGGGCGCCCGCCGCAGCACCTGCCGCAACCAGCAGCAGATCGGTGATCACGGCAGGGTGTCCTCGCCTCTCGCAGGGCTCATTCGCAATCCCAGTACTGCGCCGCCGCACAGACCCGACAAGGCGCACACGGGTGCCAACAGCAGCATCGTGAGTGCGCTCAGCGCAGGCTGGTCGATGGCGAGGGCGTTGTAGCCGCTGAGGCTGGCCGCAGCTCCGGCTGCGCCCCAGGTGAAGGACCGGAACTGTTGGCGCACAGGCCAAGTGAGTGCGGCGCCCATCGCGAAACCGGAGATCGTCATTACGATCAGGGTGATCAGAAGCAGATGGGCGGGCGTATCCCATATCTGGATCGCGAGATGGCGCACCACAGCTCCGCCTACGGCGCCCACAATGATCCACCGCAGCTGCCAACTGCCGGCCGAAGTCGAGGTCATCGCTGATCAGGTTAACCGCCGCTGGTCGACGTCGTGGTGTGGGTTGTCACAACATCCGTTGCCACTGTGTGCGTTTTCGCAGCGTGTGCTCGAAAAGCGAGCTGAATTGAGTCCTTTCGTGCCGCTCTGCCCCAAACCTGCCCGGCCGACAACGATGAGGAACTGTTAGATTGCAAACGGACCGCATAATCGATGTACGACGCCCAGGGTCGCGCGGTTGTTGTTGTAAAGATTGCCGCAATTGCGCGTATGAGTGGATTGCGAGGCATTCCCGCCGGCCATGGGCCGGGGAGGTGCACGACAAAAAATGACCGTCGTGACGATGCCGCGAGAAGTGTTCAAACGCACTCGATGGCAACGGCAGTACCTGGTCAACATTCTGATCACCGACGTTCTCGTGGTGTGCGCGGCGGTGGTGCTGGCGCAGTACGTCCGTTTCGGGCAAGCGCCGGATCTTTCCAGCACCGACGGATACATCACGTCCGTTTCGATACTGTTCGGCGCCATCTGGCTGGGTGCGCTCTCGCTGTGTCGAACCAGGTCGCCGCGGGTGACCGGGGCGGGTGCCGAGGAGTACAAACGCGTTGCGTCTGCGTCTTTCTGGACCTTCGGGGGCATCGCGATAATTGCGTTCCTACTTCAGCTCGAGATTGCGCGCGGCTACCTTGCGGTTGCGCTGCCCACCGGAACCGTCACGTTGTGCCTGACCAGGTGGGGTTGGCGTCGTTACCTTGCCAAGCAACGGGCGGAGGGGCGTTATCAGACGGCGGTGATGGCGATCGGTGATGCCGATGCGGTCTCTTATCTCGCGCAGGAGTTGACCCGCGATCCGCGCGCCGGATACGCCATTGTGGCAGTGGGCATTCCAGGCTATGGAGCGCCCGCGGGCGAACGTCTCACCGTGGGCGATCAGGAAATCCCGATCATGGGTGGCGAGGAGTATGTCCTGGACGCCATCCGAGAATGCGGCGCCGACACGGTAGCCGTAACGGGCGTCGACCACTTCGGCTACGAGGGGATTCGGAAACTCATGTGGGACCTGGAGGCGATGGGAGTCGACCTCGTGGTCTCGCCGGGTGTGATGGACGTTTCCGGGGCGCGGCTAGAGATGCGGCCGGTAGCCGGATTCCCGCTGGTACATGTCGAGAAGCCGCAGTACGACGGCGCGAAACGATTCGAGAAACGGGCATTTGACTTCGTTTTCGCGGCGGCCGCACTCGTCGTTGCCTCCCCGGTGCTGCTGGCCGCGGCGATCGCCATCAAGCTCGACAGCCGGGGACCGGTGTTCTACACGGCCGAACGCATCGGCATCGACGGCCGGCCGTTCGCAATGCTGAAGTTCCGTACGATGGTCTCGGATGCGGATCGTCAACTGGAGAGCCTGCAAAACCTGAACGAGAGCTCCGGCGGAGTTCTCTTCAAGATCAAGGACGATCCGCGCGTCACATCGGTGGGCAAGATCCTCCGCCGGCTCAGCATCGATGAGCTGCCACAGTTCGTCAACGTGCTCAGGCAGGAAATGAGCGTCGTCGGCCCTCGTCCACCGCTGCGGCAGGAGGTCGAAACCTACGATGGCGACGTTCAGCGCAGATTGCTCGTCAAGCCGGGTATCACCGGTCTGTGGCAGGTCAGTGGACGGGCGGACCTGTCTTGGCAGGAATCGGTGCGGCTGGATCTTTCCTATGTCGAGAACTGGTCGATGGTGGCCGACCTGGTCATCATCGCCAAGACCGTGCGGGCAGTGCTGCTCAGCCAGGGAGCGTACTGATCTCCAAAAGCAAATCCACCCAATGCTTTACGGGTGTACGAGATTAAGGAGAACACGCAGTGAATCAGGTGAAGAAGAAAGCCCTGATCACCGGAATCACGGGTCAGGACGGTTCTTACCTGACCGAGTTCCTGCTCAACAAGGGTTACGAGGTGCATGGGCTGATCCGTCGGTCTTCGTCCTTCAACACCGCTCGGATCGATCATCTGTACGTCGATCCACACGATCCACACGCGCAACTGTTCTTGCACTATGGCGATCTCAGCGACGGCGCGCGGTTGGTAACCCTGCTGAGCACCATCGAACCGGACGAGGTGTACAACCTGGCCGCACAATCGCATGTGCGGGTCAGCTTCGACGAACCCGAACACACGGGTGACACCACCGGTATCGGTTCCGCACGACTGCTGGAGGCCGTGCGGATCTCGAAGGTTCCGTGTCGCTTCTACCAGGCCTCCAGTTCAGAGATGTTCGGTGGTTCACCCCCTCCGCAGAACGAGCAGACAAGCTTCTATCCGCGCTCGCCCTACGGGGCAGCCAAGGTCTACTCGTACTGGATGACCCGGAATTACCGCGAGGCCTACGGGATGTTCGCCGTCAACGGGATCCTGTTCAACCACGAGTCACCGCGCCGTGGTGAGACTTTCGTGACAAGGAAGATCACCCGAGCCGCCGCGCGGATCAAAGCCGGGATCGATGAGCACCTCTATCTCGGCAACCTGGACGCGATCCGCGACTGGGGTTACGCACCGGAATACGTCGAGGGGATGTGGCGCACGCTGCAGGTCGATGAGCCCGAAGATTACGTGCTCGCCACCGGCGACCGGTACACCGTGCGCGACTTTCTCGTCGCCGCCTTCGAACATGCGGGCCTGGACTGGGAACGGCACGTCCGGTTCGACGAGCGCTACCTGCGTCCCACCGAGGTCGATGCGCTCGTCGGTGACGCCGCCAGAGCCGACCGGCTGCTCGGCTGGAGTCCGACGGTGCGTACGCCCCAACTCGCACAGATCATGGTGGAGGCCGACATCGCGCAGCTCGAATGCCTCGGCAAGCCATGGATCGACACGCCGGCCTTGGCGGGGTGGGGCTGACATTGCTTCGGAATGACCTTGTCAACACGGCACATCCGCTCGACCCCGCAGCGCCGACGTACATCGCCGGCCATCGGGGCATGGTCGGGTCCGCGATCCACCGGAAGCTGCAATCGGAGGGATTTACCGATCTCATCGGCCGGTCGCACCGTGAGTTGGATCTGACCGACCGGGCGGCGACATTCGAGTTCTTCGCGAAAACCCAACCACCGGTGGTGATTTTGGCGGCGGCGCGGGTCGGTGGAATCCTGGCGAACAAGACCTACCCGGTGGACTTCATCTCCGAGAATCTGCGGATACAGACCAACGTGATGGACGCGGCGCTCAAATACGGCACCCAGCGTCTGCTCTTTCTCGGATCGTCATGCATCTACCCGAAGATGGCAGCACAGCCGATCACCGAGGATGCATTGCTGACCGGATCCCTGGAGGAGACCAACGATGCCTACGCGATCGCGAAGATCGCCGGAATCGTGGCGGTCCAGGCGGTACGGCGGCAATACGGCTTGCCGTGGATATCGGCAATGCCGACGAACCTGTACGGGCCCGGTGACAATTTCTCCCCGACGACCTCGCACGTCCTACCGGCCTTGATCCACCGGTACGAAGAAGCGAAGGAATCGGGCAAGTCCCAGGTGACGAACTGGGGCACCGGCACCGTGCGCCGTGAGTTCATGCATGTCGACGACATGGCGTCGGCCTGTCTACATCTGCTTCAGCAGTTCGACGGGCCACAACAGGTCAACGTGGGCACCGGGACAGACCACTCGATCCGAGAGACAGCGCAGCTCGTCGCGACTGCAGTGGGATACGAGGGCGAGACGGCCTGGGACACCAGCAAGCCCGACGGCACCCCCCGCAAGCTGCTGGACATCAGCACCTTGCGGGACAGCGGTTGGCAACCGTCGATTTCGCTGCATGACGGGATCGAGCAGACCCTGGCGTGGTACCGACAGAATCGGGCGGACGTCAGGCGGGTGGCACTCGCCTGAGGGCCTGCCCAGCCGTGGGCCTACGCTCTCGACCATGACCCCCGGGCCGCTGGTGCTGTCCGAACTGGGCACCGACCCCGCATCGGTGCTGCGGCTCATCGCGCAATTCGACGGGCTGGAGGAGCAGGAGGTCAACGCCGACGCCGCCGTGCAGTTTGCCGCGTTGACGGCGGGTTGCCCGGTCGGGGTCCGCTGGCCCGGCGGCACCGTTGTCCGCTACGACGCGTCGGGACGGCTCGATCCGATCGACGACACCGCCGCGCCGACATCGGATCAGCACGAGACGCTCGTCTGGGTGGAACGTGACGGATCCGGGCATCCGCTGGACGAGGTGCTGCTGGACCGGCTGCGACGGGTACTGGGTCGCGTCGCGGCACGGACCGGGGTGAGCGGGACACCGCACCTCGGGGACCCGGCACTGCTCGAGGTCGTGCTGTCGGCCAAAGAGCACCGTGAAGACCGGGCCCGGGCCATCCGACTGTTGGGGCTCGACGAGAGCCGGCCGACATTTGTGCTGGCGGCATCGGGACATCCGCCGCGGGAGACGGTGCGGCTCATCACCGGCGAGCTGCCCGCGCCGGCGGTGCGGTCCGCCGTCATCGGTAACGCGACGGCCATCGTGTGTCAGGGACCGTTCGACATACGTGAGTTCTCGGACCGCCTGGAGCGCGTCATCGTCGAGCAGTTCCCGACAGTGGTGAATGTCGGCACCGCGTCGGGACCGTGGGTCGGAATCGGCTCCGTGGGAAACGCATTCAGCGCGTCGACGTCGTGGCATGAGGCCGTGCGCGCGTTGCGGTTCGCGTCATCAACGGGATTCGGCAGGCGGGTGGTGGCCTACGAGCGGTTGAGCTCACTGGAACTTCTGGCCGACCTGCCGATCGACCGGGTGCGTCGCAACCGAGATGTGGCCCATATCAACGAGATTGCTTCATCTCCTGCCGGGGATCTCGACGTGCGGACCACCGAGGCGTTCTTCGTGTACGGCTCGCTGCGGCGGACCGCCGCCGAACTGCACGTGCACCACAGCACCGTCGCGGCGCGGCTGGCGCGTGTGCAGGCCGCAATGGGATGGGATTTCGACGACCCTGTCGACCGCTTCCTGGGCACGCTGGTGCTCATGGTGCGGCGGATCGCGATGTCCTCGGCCGAACTCGCCGATGCGGACCTGCTGTAGGCGCCGGGCCTCGCCGGCGAGTGGCCACTTATGGCACGCCATATCGCGATGGCCGTGGCATAAGTGGCCAGTCGGCAGGCGCAGCTCGATCCGGTCGACAACTGTCGGATGAATTGGTGGAATAGACCGACGCATGGCGGGTGACCACCATCACCTCATTGGCCAAAGATTGCGGTGCAGCCCACACGAGCTCACAACCGACAAGGAGGCCGACATGGCCGTTATCGACCCGACCAAGACCTGGGTCCCCGTGGAAGAGCGTCTTGCCGTCACCACCAACGAGCGGCACCGTCAGGTGCTCAGCATCGTTCTCGAGCACATGAAGGCCGAGGCCGAGCCCGACATGGAGCGGCTGATGGCCACCCTGGCCCCGAACCCGGACTACCACTTCTGGTACGCGAACGCCGATATGGGCCCCAAGACCACCGAGGGCGTGCGTGCCTACTACGAGGAATTCGTGGCCAGTGGCGCCAACCATCTCGTTTTCGAGATCGATCGCCTCGCCCTCGACGATGATCTGGTGATGACCGAAGGCTGGATGAAGATGATCTACCCGGGCGCGGCCGCGCAGGCGATCGGTGTCGAGGTCGAAGACCCGGCCGGCGATTACCTGCTGCTGTTCCGTCAGCTCATCAACTGGCCGATCGACGCCGACGGCCTGATCGTCGGTGAGGACGCCTACCAGACCGGCCCGGTCAGCGTGACCAAGCTGAGCGAAGAGGACCTGCCGCAGGCCTACATCGACCAGAAGCGCGCCGCCGCCCAAGCCAATGCCTGACGCTCGAACCGACATCGCCTCACTGCTGCTCGACCGGGTCGGCGACCAACACGTCGGCCTGCGCACCCGCGACCGGGACTGGACGTGGGACGAGGTGGTTGCCGAATCCGCGGCGCGTGGTGCGCTGGCGGAGGCGATGCGGGTGGACGGCCCGCTGCACATCGGCGTGCTGCTGGACAACGTGCCGGACTTCCTGTTCTGGCTCGGTGGTGCGGCCCTGGTCGGGGCGACCATCGTCGGGATCAACCCGACCCGGGGCGCCGCCGAGCTCGCAGCCGAAATCCGGCTTGCCGACTGCCAATTGATCGTCACCGACACCGCGGGTGCCGCGCGTCTGCGTGACCTCGACGTCGGGTTGGCGCCGGACCGGTTCCTGGTGGTCGACGGCCCGGACCATGCGGCGCAACTCGACGCACATTGTGTCACCCCTGCGGTCGCGCCCGGGGTCACCGAGGACTCCCTGATGTTGCTGCTGTTCACCTCGGGAACGACGGGCGCCTCCAAGGCCGTCATCTGCAGCCAGGGCAGGCTGGCCCGGATCGGCTATGCGGCCGCCGAGAAGTTCGGCCATGTGCGCGAGGACGTGGAGTACTGCTGCATGCCGCTGTTCCACGGCAACGCCATCATGGCGCTGTGGGCGCCGGCGTTGTCCGTCGGTGCCACGGTGTGCCTGACGCCATCCTTCTCGGCGTCCGGTTTCCTGCCCGACGTGCGGTACTTCGGCGCGACGTTCTTCACCTATGTGGGAAAGGCGCTCGGCTATCTGATGGCCACCGCCGAACAACCCGACGATGCCGAGAACCCGTTGGTCCGCGGCTTCGGTACCGAGGCGTCGCCTGATGACCAGAACGAGTTCCGCCGCCGCTTCGACGCCGAACTGTTCGAGGGCTACGGCTCCAGCGAAGGCGGTGGGGCAGTGGTGCTGGCCCCCGACATGCCGCCGGGTGCGCTCGGCCGGCCCGCGCATGAGGGGGTGGCGATCATCGACCCTGAATCGCTGAACGATTGTGCGCCTGCGGTTTTCGATGAGCACGGCCGGGTCCTCAACCCCGACGACGCGGTGGGGGAGATCGTCGACAAGTTCGGCACCCGCACGTTCGAGGGCTACTACAAGAACGACGAGGCCAACGCCGAACGTATCCGCAACGGCTGGTACTGGACCGGGGATCTCGGCTATCTCGACGAGCAGGGGTTCATCTACTTCGCGGGCCGTCGCGGCGACTGGATCCGGGTGGACGGCGAGAACACCTCCGCGCTCAACATCGAGCGGGTGCTGCGCCGCCATCCCGATGTGGTGGCGGCCGGCGTCTACGCGGTGCCCGATCCGCGCTCGGGCGATCAGGTGATGGCTGCGATCGAGGTGGCCGATCCCGCCGGCTTCGACCCCGCCGCCTTCGTGTCCTACCTGTCCGAACAGGATGACCTGGGCACCAAGGCAATTCCGCGTTTCCTGCGGGTATCCAAGAATCTGCCGGTGACCGGGTCCAACAAGGTGCTCAAACGGAAACTGCAGCAGGAACGCTGGCACACCGACGAGGTGGTGTACCGGTGGGCGGGACGCGGAGCACCGGCGTATCTGGCCATGGGCGACGATGGCAAGCAGGCGCTGGACGCCGAGTTCGCGCAGTACGGGAGGCAGCGTTACCTATGAGGCGGTCCGCATGAAATGGGCAGAGGAATGTGACGTCCTGGTCGCGGGATCGGGAGGTGGCGGCGTGACCGGCGCCTACACCGCGGCTCGCGAGGGTCTGTCGGTGACCCTGGTGGAAGCCAGCGACAAATACGGCGGCACCACAGCGTATTCGGGTGGCGGCGGCGTGTGGTTCCCGTGCAACCCGGTGCTGAAGCGGGCGGGCACCGACGACACCATCGAAGATGCGCTGGAGTACTACCACGCCGTCGTCGGGGACCGTACGCCGCGGGAGCTGCAGGACACCTACGTCCGCGGCGGCGCCGGGTTGATCGAGTACCTGGAAGCCGACGAGAATCTGAAGTTCGCGCCGATGCCGTGGCCGGACTACTTCGGCAAGGCGCCCAAGGCTCGCGCCGACGGCCAGCGCCACATCGCGGCCCGCCCACTGAAGGTGGAGAAAGCCCCGCACCTGCGCGAGCTGGTAAGAGGCCCGCTGGACGCCGACCGGCTGGGCGCCGAGCAGCCGGATGACTACTTCATCGGCGGCCGGGCACTGATCGCCCGGTTCCTCAAAGCCATTGAGCAGTACCCGAATACCTCACTTCGCCGCAACACCCCGCTGGTCGAATTGGTGGTCGAGGACGGGACCGTGACCGGTGCGATCGTCGAATCCGACGGCGAGCGGCGGGCGATCCGGGCCCGCCGCGGAGTGCTGCTCGCTGCCGGCGGCTTCGAAGGCAACGACGAACTGCGCCGTGAACACGGGGTTCCTGGCGTCGCCCGCGACACCATGGGGCCGCCGGCCAACCTGGGCCAGGCACACCAGGCGGCGATGGCCGTCGGCGCCGACGTCGACCTGATGGAGCAGGCCTGGTGGTCCCCGGGGTTGACGCACCCCGACGGCCGTTCGGCGTTCGCGCTGTGGTTCACCGGCGGTATCTTCGTCGACCAGAACGGACAGCGTTTCGTCAACGAATCTGCCGCCTACGACCGGATCGGCCGGGCAATCCTGCCGCGGCTGGCCGACGGTTCGATGACGTTGCCGTACTGGATGATCTACGACGACCGGGAGGGGGAAGTCCCTCCCGTCAAGGCCACCAACGTCTCGATGGTCGACACGCAGCGCTACCTCGACGCCGGGCTGTGGCACACCGCCGACACCCTGGAGGAACTGGCCGCCAAGATCGGCATTCCCGCCGAGAACCTGACTGCCACCGTGACGCGCTTCAACGGCTTCGTCGACGCCGGCTCGGACGAGGACTTCGGGCGCGGCGACGAGGCGTACGACCGGGCGTTCTCCGGCGGCGCATCCCCACTCGTCGCGATCGAGAAGGGCCCGTTCCACGCCGCTGCTTTCGGCATCTCCGACCTGGGCACCAAGGGCGGGTTGCGTACCGACACCGCGGCCCGGGTGCTCGACGGGGACGGTCAGGTGATCGCCGGACTGTATGCCGCGGGCAACACCATGGCCGCCCCGAGCGGCACCGCCTATCCGGGCGGCGGAAATCCGATCGGAACCAGCATGCTGTTCAGCCACCTGGCGGTCAAAGACATGCTAGGGAGAGACATGTGATGAGCGCTTGCGCGAAGAACCGAGGTAGCAATGAGTGACATCCGGGAAATCGACACCGGCGTTGCGATGACGCGCTTCGCGCGCGGCTGGCACTGCGTCGGCCTCGCTGACACGTTTCGGGACGGGAAGCCGCACGGTATCGAAGCCTTCGGCACCAAGCTGGTCGTCTATTCCGACTCCGCCGGCGCACTGCACGTACTCGACTCGTACTGCAGGCACATGGGCGGTGACCTGTCGATGGGCTCGGTCAAGGACGACAACCTGGCCTGCCCGTTCCACGACTGGCGTTGGGGCGCCGACGGAAAGTGCAAGCTGGTGCCATATGCCAAGCGGACACCGCGACTGGCGCGTACCCGCAAGTGGGACACGACCGAGGTCAACGGCCAGCTGCTGGTCTGGCACGATCCAGAGGGCTCGACGCCCCCGGCCGAGCTGACGCCGCCCACCATCGAAGGCTATGAGGACGGGATCTGGTCGCCGTGGCAGTGGAATTCGATTCTCATCGAAGGGTCCCACTGCCGCGAGATCGTCGACAACAACGTCGACATGGCGCACTTCTTCTACATCCATCACGCCTACCCGACGTACTTCAAGAATGTCATCGAAGGCCACACGGCCAGCCAGTTCATGGAGTCCAAGCCACGGCCGGACTACGCCACCAGAGAACTCTGGGACGGCACCTACTTGCGTTCGGAGGCAACGTATTTCGGTCCGGCCTACATGATCAACTGGTTGCACAACGACCTTGCCCCAAACTTCACCGTCGAGATCGCCCTGATCAACTGTCACTACCCGGTGACGCACGATTCGTTCGTGCTGCAGTGGGGTGTCGCGGTCCAGCAGAATCCAACGATGCCCGGCGACAAGGCCGAGAAACTCGCAGCCACGATGAGCCGGACGTTCGGTGACGGCTTCATGGAGGACGTCGAGATCTGGAAACACAAGGCACGCATCGACAACCCGCTGCTGACCGAGGAGGACGGCCCCGTCTACCACCACCGCCGCTGGTACGAGCAGTTCTACGTCGATCTCGCCGATGTCACACCGGACATGACCGACCGCTTCGAGCAGGAGGTCGACACCACGCATGCCAACGAGCTGTGGCACCAGGAGGTCGCCGACAACCTCGCGGCGCCCAACGCTGCCCGGGCTTCCCACTGACGTCGCGCCGTAAGCTTGGCCGCGATGAACACAAGGCCAGCGTTGGACGTGACGACTTTGCGCGACGGGCTCGAGGGCCTGTCGTGGCGGCGCGTCGATGTCGTCGATGAGACCGGATCAACCAATGCCGACCTGTTGGCGCGGGCGGCGTCGGGCGAGGACATCGCCGGCGCGGTGCTGTTCGCCGAGCATCAGCACGCCGGCCGCGGCCGACACGGCAGGCACTGGTCAGCACCGCCCCGCTCACAGGTGATCGTGTCCTTCGGCGTCGACGGCTCGGCGGTGTCCCCGAACCGTTGGGGGTGGCTGCCGTTGGCCACCGGCCTGGCCACCGTCGATGCGGTCGCCGAGGTCGCCGGGACGCGGGTCGGCCTGAAATGGCCCAATGACGTCCTGGTAGGGCCCGGCGGCGGAAAGCTGGCCGGCATCCTCGCCGAGGTGGCCTCGCCGGCTCCGGTCATCGTCGTCGGCCTCGGCCTGAACGTGACGATGACCGCCGAGGAAGCACCCGATCCGCGCGCCACCTCGCTCACCCAACTCGGCACGGCGACCGTGGACCGCACGCCGCTCGCGCGGGCCCTGCTGCGTCATCTCGACGCACGTATCACCGCCTGGCGCGATGACGATCCGTCGCTCGCGGCCGACTACCGTGCCCGCAGCGTCACCATCGGCAGCCGCGTCCGCGCGATCCTTCCCGGCGACAACACCTTGGTGGGCACTGCCGTCGACGTCGACGATCTCGGGCGCCTGATCATCGACACCGCAACCGAACAGGTCACGTTGTCTGCGGGCGACATCACGCACCTGCGCCCCGAGGAGTCGTAGAGTTCTGCCGTGGGCTACCCGGAGAATGTGCTGGCCAAGGACGAGCAGGTGGTGCTGCATCGGCACCCCCACTGGAAACGCCTGATCGGACCGGTCCTGGTCCTGGTCCTGATCACTGCGGCCTCGGCGTTCGTCGCAGCCGTGGTCAACACCATGGACTGGCAGGCCACCGCCAAGAACGTCCTGTTCATCGTGATCGGCTCGATCTGGCTGATCGTGGTCGGCTGGCTGACGGTCTGGCCATTCCTGAACTGGTGGACCACCCACTTCGTCATCACCGACCGCCGGGTGATGTTCCGGCACGGCCTCCTGACCCGCTCGGGCATCGACATCCCGCTCGCGCGGATCAACAGCGTCGAATTCCGCCACGGGCTGACCGACCGGCTGATGCGCACCGGCACGTTGATCATCGAATCAGCGTCGCAGGATCCCCTGGAATTCCACGACATTCCGCGTGTGGAACAGGTGCATTCACTGCTGTATCACGAAGTTTTCGACACTCTGGGGTCCGAAGAGTCGCCCAGCTGACACTGCGTCGGGTGACGGCCGGGCCAGTTGCCGCCGCCACTGGGGCCAGTGGGTGTGGAATCGGGTGGAAATGGCTATCTATCAGCCATGACCGCACGGCCGAACCACTTGGAGACCGCCTTCGATCAGGCCGTGGTGGTGATACCGGCCCACAACGAAGCTGCAGTGTTGCCTCGCTGCCTGCGCGGGATCACCACGGCCGCGGCATGTTGGCAGGGGCCGGTGCTGGTCGTAGTCGTCCTCGATTCCTGTGACGACAGCAGCGCCCAGTTGGCGGGCCAGTTCGGCTGCGACGTCCACTTCGTCAGTGTCGAGGCGGGCAACGTCGGTGCGAGCCGAGCCGCCGGTTTCTCCTACGCGCACTCGCTGAGCAACCACGTCGACGACTCGCGTGTCTGGTACGCCACCACCGACGCCGACAGCCGAGTGGACCCCGACTGGCTGCTGCGTCAGACCGCGCCGGCTGCCGACATGGTGCTGGGGGTGGTGCGGGTGGCCGACTGGCGGCATCACCCCGCCGCACTGGTCCGTCGGTACCTGCATGCATACGAGTCCGATATGCGGGGCAGCAACAGTCACAACCACATCCACGGCGCCAACATGGGTTTCCGTGCCGACGCGTACTGGCGGGTTGGCGGCTTCCACCCGCTGACGACTGGCGAGGATGTCGAACTGGTCGAAAGGTTCGAGACCGCCTCCTATCGGATACGGCGGGACCCGTCGCTGTCGGTCACCACGTCAGCGCGGCGGAACGGCCGCGCTCCCGGCGGCTTCGCCAGTTACCTCCGCGATTTATCGCGATCCGTATTCCCTTCGGCAGAAAGGGATTCCGCATGACGGCGAGCTTGGTCCGGAACTGGCTGGAGTCAGGCCGGCTGGAGTTGCCACTACCAGGTTCCGGTGCGACGGCGCGGCGCTGGCAGCGGCTTGCGGAGCTGACGGAAATCGACGTCGTCGCCGGGCGACTCGCGGAAGCTCACGTCGACGCGGTCGCGATCCTCGACGAGCTCGGGGGCAAACCGCCTGCCCCAGGCGAGCTGTGGGCGGTGTGGGCCGCCGAAGACCCGGAGGCCGTACTCAACGCCCACACCACGGGAGACCGCGAAACAGACACAGTGAGACTGTCAGGAACCAAACCGTGGTGCTCGGGAGCGGGGCTCTGCACACACGCGTTGGTCACAGCTCGCCGAGACGACGGCCGCCGCGGGCTGTACCTGGTGGCGACTGACAGCGCCGGGGTGCAGCCCCTGCCCAGTACCTGGAGGAATGCCGGCATGGCGGCCAGTGACACCCGCTCGGTCCAATTCAGCAATGTGCTCGGGGTACCCGTCGGTGGTCCCGGCGACTATCTGGATCGTCCCGGCTTCTGGCACGGCGCGATCGGCGTCGCGGCGTGCTGGCTCGGCGCCGCCCGCGCGGTCGCCGCACCCCTGTACGACCGCGTCGCCCGCGGAGCTGTCGATGCGCACGCCCTGGCCCACCTCGGCGCTGTCGACGCGGCCATCGCCGCCGCCGAGGCGATGCTGGCCGCGGCGGCTGTGGCGACTGACGCAGACCCCTTCGACCGGTCCGGGTCCGCCCAGTTGCTGGCCCGGCGAACCCGCGCCGTCGCCGAAACCGCTGTCGACGAAGCGATTACCCGCACTGGCCGCGCACTCGGGCCCGCGCCGCTGTGCCAGGATGCCCAACACGCGCGTCGTGTCGCGGATCTGACGATCTACGTGCGGCAGAGCCACGCCGAGCGTGACCTCGCCGCGCTCGGAAAACTGGCGGGGGAGCGCCGATGACCGCCGCAGAAACCTCCGAATCGTGCGGCAACGCAGCACGGTTCGGATCACGGCCGCTGAGCTGCGGCGGCACCCCCGGGCACGCCTGGACAGCCTGGGACCGCTCCTTCGGTGAGCTCGACCTCACGACATGCCCGGCGCTGGTGGTGGTGGCACCGCATCCCGACGACGAGACCCTTGGCTTCGGGGCGACCACGGCGCTGCTGGCGGAGCGGGATATCGATGTCCGGGTGGTGTCTGTCAGTGACGGCGGAGCCGCCCACGGGGATATCACCCCATTCGACCGGGTGCGACTGGAACGGACCAGAAGCACCGAGTTGAGAAAGGCAGCAAGGATTCTCGGTGCGGGGGAGCCGATCAGACTCGCATTACCCGACGGCGAACTCGCCGGCCACCAAGACTCTCTCGCCGATCTGTTGACCGGGATACTCGAGGCGTGCCCGCCGGGCACCTGGTGTGTAACGACGTGGCGCGGTGACGGGCACCCCGATCACGAGGCGGTTGGGCGGGCGGCCGCCACGGCTGCGCACCGCACCGCGGCGGTCCTGCTGGAGTACCCGGTCTGGATGTGGCACTGGGCCACACCCGGAGACTCCGCAGTGCCCTGGGACCGGGCGCTCATGGTGCCCTTGACGGCCTTCGCCGTGGGGCGTAAACAGGCTGCCGCGCAATGCTTCCGCAGTCAGTTCCACCCGCCGGCACCTGATGCGAGCCCAGCATTGCCGCCGTTCGTTTTGCCTCGGCTGCTCGCGGTCGGGGAGATGGTGTTCCGTTGACGCAGCGCCTGCCCGACGCATACTTCGACCGCATGTACGCCACCTCGGCCGACCCATGGCAGCTGGCGACCCGCTGGTATGAGCAACGCAAGTACGCGATCACGCTGTCGATGCTGCCGCAGCGGCGCTATCGGCATGCCTTCGAGCCGGGTTGTTCGATCGGCACCCTCACGGCGTTGCTCGCCGAGCGCTGCGATCACGTCACCGCGATGGATGTGGCGGGAGCCGCGCTGGACATCGCCGACGCGCGACTGCGTGCCGACAGCGGCCGTGACGAGCTTCGGGATCGTGTCACCCTGTCGCGTGGCTCCCTCGACGATCCTTGG
Organism: Mycobacterium shunyiense; assembly: GCF_058270035.1. Taxonomy (NCBI): domain Bacteria; kingdom Bacillati; phylum Actinomycetota; class Actinomycetes; order Mycobacteriales; family Mycobacteriaceae; genus Mycobacterium; species Mycobacterium shunyiense. The sequence goes on from NZ_JBZDPT010000001.1 coordinate 88,780, forward strand.
CCACCAGGACCGTTCGACCTACTAGTGCTCTCTGAGGTGGCGTATTACCTGGAGGAGGAGTCGCTGGCCCAGCTGCTCCGCCGCGAGTGTCCGCGGTTGGCCCGCGGTGCGACGGTGATAGCGGCACACTGGCGTCACGACGTGGCCGAATATCCGCTCAGCGGTGATCGGGCCAACCGGATCATCGCGGCGACGCCGGGGCTCATCTCGATCGGCGGCTACCGCGACCGCGATGTCGTCATCGAAGTTTTCGACACCCATAGCGCAGCATCGGTCGCTGCGCGCAATGGTGTGCCGGGAGCCGGTTGACCACGGGTCAGGTGGATTGAATCGCTGCGCTGGTGGGTAGTACCAGTTGGGTAGTAGTACCAGTTGGGTATCAGCCAATCAGGCCGGGCGTGTGTCGGGATACAGCCCACGTTCCCATCCAAGCCCCTGAAGGGGACGACCATGTTCTTGCACAACACAAAGATGATGTACACGGTTCGGGTCGACGAGCCCAACCCGGCATTCGCCAAGCTACTGCTCGAACAATTCGGCGGCCCGAACGGTGAATTGGCCGCGGCGATGCGGTATTTCCTGCAGGGTTGGAACGAACCCGATGGGCCACGGCGCAGCATGCTGCTCGACATCGCCACCGAAGAACTGTCCCACCTGGAGATGGTTGCTCAAACACTGGCGCTGCTGCTCAAGGGTTCGCCCTCCGAACTTGTGGACCAGGTCGAGGGGACCTACCTCGGTGAGCTGTTGGACGGCAAGATGCCCGATTGTGCCACCCTGGCACTGGGCAGCGGCGCCAACGTCCTGGGCGGCGGTGGCCCCCGGCTGACGGATTCCCAAGGCACTCCGTTCACTGCCGCCTACATCGACACCATTGGCCAGCCGGCCGCTGACCTGCGCTCCGATATCGCCGCCGAAGCCCGCGCGAAAATCGTCTACGAGCGGCTGATCAAGCTGACCGACGATGCCGGAGCCACCGACACCCTGACCTTCCTGATGACCCGCGAGATCGCCCATCAGAAAATGTTCGAAGCTGCACTGGACTCGATCGAATCGAACTTTCCGCCCGGTACCCTGCCTGGCACCAAAGTGGCCGGGCACGCGTACGTCGCGGATTCGGGAAACTTCGGTGTGACCGGAAAAAACGGCGGAGGAGACACCGAGGGCTTCGACCTCGCCGAGGCCAACAGCGCCTGGGGATTCACCCTCGATGACGCACCTGCGACCCACGCCTCTGCATAAGCCGGGAGGTCGCTGCGGTCCTGATTCTGTTGCGGGATGAGCGAATTAGTTGCCGGCGGTGAGCTGCCGCAGTGCCACAGAGACCGAACTCGCCGTGTGCAGGATGGAATCACTTGCGGTCAGCTGCAGTACGCGGCTGACGCCGCTGCTTGGAACCAACGTCCACGGCACCTCGGCGGTGCGGCAGGCGTCATCGACGCCGATCAACACCCCGATGCCCCGCGCGCTGAAGAAATCGACGCCGGCCAGATCAAGGATCAGCGTGTCGCCGGCGGTCACGAAGCTTTTCGCGAAGTCGTGGACGCGACCGCTATTCGCGGCGTCGACGTCGCCGCTGACCGTGACCACCGTCCCTCCGCGGTGGCAGTATGCCCGCATCCGGACCCGGTCATCGCCGACGGTCGGGCTGTCAGGACCGGAGGCTGGGGTTTGAAGAGCAGTCATGTCAGTCTCGTTTCGGTGCTGCGACATTGGTGGTGCTGCATGCCGGTGCAGCGCTTCTTGATGCAGCACTGGTCGTCGTATCGGCACGGTTCCGCCGGTGCCGACTGTGCCGCCCCTGGTACCAAGGCCGTTGAGCCGGTGAAGATTTGGGTGTCGCATGAGAAACTTCCTGGTCACACGGAGCAGATCAACGTGTGGGCGGCTGGCGTCGCCATTGCGGTGCCACGGCCGTCAGGCGGTGGCACCGGCCCCAGGCCGGCTGCATTCTCAGCACAGTCCAGGTAACCCCCGGACCAGAACCTTGTCAAACGCCGGCGTCACATTCTTAGGCGCCGCTCATACTGTCCGTTCCGAAGACGTCAGGATTTCGGTGACCGTGTAGGTGCGTCAATTAGGATTGAGGATCACCTGGGGTGCGTATTGCTCAGAGGTGACGCCGTCGGGGTTCGTCCGCTCTCCGGCTGTCGCGGCCGAACAGTTGGGAGTCGCGTGTGGTGACGGAGTTCGACGCTCAGCCGGGGCGCGAGGTTCCGGCCGATTCGGAGTTGACTCGTGCCCAGCTGGTCTCCGACGAGGTCGATCTCGCCGAGGGTTTGCGGGGGCTGGCGGAGCTGGTGACCGGCGGTCTGAGTCTCGATGATCTGTTGGAGGCGGTAGCGGGGTTTGCGGCGCAAGCGATTCCTGGTGTCGATGGCGCGGGAGTGACGTTGATCCGGCCGAAGGGCACCATGATGGGCATTGCGGCGTGGGCGGTGACTGCGCCGTTCGTCCGCGAGATCGACCTCATCCAGTATGAGACGCTGCAGGAAGGCCCCTGCATCACCTGCATGCAGGATCGGGTTGCGGTCATCAGCGGCTCGCTCGGTGCTGATCGGCGCTGGCCGCGGTTCGGCGGCCGGGTGGGCCGGCTGGGGGTGTCCTCGTCGCTGTCGTTGCCGCTGTTGATCGGCGATCAAGTGGTCGGCTCGGTCAACTGCTACGCCTACGACAATGACGTGTTCGGTGAACATGCGGTGCGGCTGGGATCGCAGTTCGCCGGGCCGGCCGCGGTGTCGGTCTACAACGCGCAGGTGATCGCCGAGGCACGAGCCACCGCCGCACAGCTGCAGCATGCTCTGGTCGGTCGCACGATGATCGATCAGGCCATCGGCATCATCCGTGCCCGCTCCGGCGCCACCCCCGAGGAAGCGTTCGACCGGTTGCGGCAGATCAGTCAGACGACGAACACCAAACTGCACGAAGTCGCACGTCGCATCGTCGAGGAAGCGGTACGCCGCGCCCGCTCCCGGAATGCAGACCCCGGACCTCCACCGTGATGGCCGATGAGCACCGTCAAGTCGGAGTCGACATCATCTGGCGCATCGCGTCCAGGATCGTCTCGCGGTCCTGCCGCACGGTGAGCAGGCGCCGCGCTACCACCGTCATGTGTTCGCCGCGGGCGCGGGCGTAGCGGCGCAGCAGGGTGAAGGCGTCCTCCACCGACACGTCTAGGCGTTCGCGGAGAAACCCCTTGGCCTGTTCGACCACGACACGGCTGGTCAATGCGGAACGTAACCGGGGGGCCACGGCGTCCGGGGTGGGGGCGTGTTCGGACAAGATCGCCACACAGGCGATGTGCGCCAGAGTCTGGGCCAGGAGCTGGTCGGCATCGTTGAGCGGACCGTGCTCGGCGCCGAACAAGCCCAGCGCGCCGAGCACGGTGCCGGCGGCGCGCATCGGCACCGCATGCACCGACGCGAACCCGGCGTCGGCGGCCGCGGCGACGAACTGCGGCCACCGCGTCTGCGCGGCGGCCAGGTCGGCGACGGAGACGGGCCGGCCGGTGATGTAGCAGTCCAGGCACGGGCCTTCATCGGCTTGCAGCTGGAACAGCTCCAGGTCGTGGGTCGCCTCAGAGGTGGCAGCCATCAGGTGCAGCTGGCGGCGTGGATCAGCGAGCAGCAGCCCCGCGGAGGCGATGTCGAGGAGCTTCGCGCATCGTTCGGTGAGCTCCGTGAGCACGTCGACGACATCGAAGTCATCGAGCAGACTGTCCACCAGCGATACCACCGCGTCCAGGACGCGGGTTTCCCGCGACGGGTCGGTCATCAGTGGGCCTCCAGATAAAGGCGGTGAGCGAGGATGTCGCGGGCCACTACGGTGACGGAGGCGCCGGTGGCATAAGCATGGGCGCGTAGCCGCACCAGCGCGACCGCCGGTTCGACGTCGAGTTGGGCGACCAGCATGCCGGTGGCCTGGCTGACTTCCGCGCGTGACAGAGCGTTCAGTCCGGCCCATGCAGTGCTGTCGGGATCGGTGGCGGCGGCATGCAGATCAGCGTCGAGCAGGTCCAGAAACGACATCTCCGCCAGTTCGGCGGCGACCAGTGCACCGGCGAGCTGGTCGCCACCCAGCAAGCCGGGGTTGGCGCGGAACAGGTCCAGGGCGCCGAGGTACTGACCGGCGACCACCACCGGAATGGCGAATACTCCGCGGACGTCCTGGGCCAGCATCGCGGGGCTGTACGCCGGCCACCGATGGTGCTCGGGGTCGGCCAGATCCACCACCAGCACCGGTGTGCGCTCGGCCACCGAGTCCAGGCACGGGCCCTCGCCCAAAGTGAACTGCAGTTCGTCCATAACGCGCGCAGCCGGGCCGCTGGCGCCCAGGGTGCCGGTGTTGGCGCCGTCGAACACCAGCGAGATCGCCGCCCCGTCCACCCCAAACAGACCGACGCAGGCCTCGCACAACCGATCCGCTGCGCCGGCACCGCGTTCGTTACCGACCGCTTCTAGCAACTGCTCCAAGATGGCCACCCCTAACCACCGGCCCTGCCATCGTTGATCGAGTCGGGAACCGCAGAAGGCGGGGGCGTCATAAGTCCACGATCCTCCATCGGGTTCACGATGTCATTGCTTCACCGGGGCCGGGCCGACAACACGCGGCCGGTCGTCCTGCTCATTGCCGGTCACCATGTTCGCCATTCCTCTTATCGGTATCACGTCGGACCCAGTCCGGGCCTTCCACGGCGTTGGCCACCAGCCACAGGAACAACGCGAAGTTGTAGGCCGTCAGCACGCAGGACAGTACACTGTCACCCACCTCGAACCTCCACAACCGCAGCGTGGAGTGCCCGCCGGCGGGCGTCCCGAGGCTGGCTGTTCCGATGGCAAACAGCAACAGTCCACCGATCGCCCCGAACACCGTGGCGGCCAATGTGGTTCGACGATGCAGGGTGGCCAGCGCGGCCAGCGCCCCGAAGCCGATCAGCAGCCAGCAGTGGATCGGAGTCAAGGCCAGCTCCCAGTCCGAGCCGCCCGCGGAACCCGCAGGGCGGGTCCGGCCCGCTATCAGTCCGGCAATACCCAACGCCAGCAACAGGATTCCCTCGGCGAGGAGCCACCACCGTGCCACCCGGAAGTGAGACCGATCAAGGTTGACCGCGACGAGCCGCGAGGAGCCAGGTGGAGGCATCATGTCGTGCACCACTTTTCGGCGTCGTAGCGAAGGCTCATGCCGTGTCCGGGTCGGGTGTCGTCGGGATGCAGTGCCCCGCCGCGCACGGTGGGCAGCCCGTCCACCAACAGTGGTTCGAGGCGGGCGTGGTCGATGAACCATTCGACGTGGCGCAGGTTCGGCACGGCGGCGGCCACGAATGCGTGCAGGGAGGGCGCGCAGTGCGCGGAAACCTGAAGGTTCTGCGACTGGGCCAGCGCGGCACCGCGGAGCCAGCCGGTGAAGCCCCCGCAGCGAGTGGCGTCAAGCTGCAGGCAGTCGACCACCGGGATGAGGGCCCGGATGTCGTAGACGTCGGCGGCGTATTCGCCCGCGGCGATATCGCAGCGCAACACCGTGCGCAGGTTCGCCAGACCTTCGGTGTCGTCGCTGCTGACGGGTTCCTCGAACCAGGTGACACCGAGGTCGTCGAGGGCTGCGCCGACACGGCGGGCGGCTCCCACGCGGTAGCCGCCGTTGGCGTCGACCATAAGCTCGGTGGGGGTGCCGGCAAGTTTTCGCAGCCATTCGACGCGCGCGAGATCACGGCCGATGTGGGTACCCCACGATTCGCCGATCTTGATTTTCATCGCGGTACACCCGGCGTCCTGCCAGCATTCGATCTGCTCGGCCAGCTGGTCGTCAGAAAGGGTGGTGAACCCGCCGGAACCGTAGATCGGGACCTCACTGCGGCAGCGGCCCAACAGCGCCGACAGCGGAACGCCGAGCAGCCGGGCTTTCAGGTCCCACCAGGCGATGTCGACCGCGCTGATCGCCTGCATGACCAGGCCGCGGGTGCCCAGGTTGCGGCCGGCGCGGTGCATCGCCGACCAGCCCGCGGCGACGTCGAGGGCGTCGCGGGCGCGCACCACGTCGCCCAGCTCGCCGCGAATGACCGCAGCCGCGGCCGGGCTGCTGTACGTCCAACCCAGCCCGGTCTGCCCGCCGGCGGTCAGTGCCACGGTGACCGCGGTGGTGGCCTCCCACGCCAAGGTGCCGTCGGCCTCCGGCTCGGGGGTCGGGAACGTGTACACGGCGGTGGTGAGACCAGTGATCTTTGGGCCATCGCGAATGGTCATGGCGCACTCTGCTGTTCGGTGAGGCCACGGCGCCCGAGCGTGATCAGCCGGTCGGCGGCCCGGGCCGCCAGCGCCATGATGGTCAGGGCCGGGTTGGCAGAGCCCTGGGTGGGCAGCGTGCTGCCGTCGACGATGTAGAGATTGGGGATTCCGAAGACCCGGTGATCGCGGTCCACCACGCCGTGCTCGGCGCGTGCGGCCATTCGAGCTCCGCCGACCAGGTGGGCGTAGCGGTCGATGGTCATCACCTCGGTCGCGCCCGCGCCCCGCAGGATTTCCTCCATGGCGCTGGTGGCGGCCTTGGTCAACTGCTTGTCGTTGTCGCACTGGCTGTAGGAGAAGTGCGCGACGGGCAGCCCGTGCCGATCCTTCTCATCGGCCAGGGTGACCCGGTTGTCGGCTTGAGGCAGGTATTCACACAACGCACCCAAGGTCGCCCAATGGACATAGTCGCGCATGTACTCCCGCAATGCGGCACCCCAATGTCCCTGGGCGATAACGTGTTCGGCCCAGGTGATCGGCAGGGGACTGACCGTCTGGATGGACCAGCCGCGCTTGTATCCCTTGGTGGGATCGGTCTCGTAGAACTGCTCGCTGGACACCTCGGGCGGCGGCGCTTTGTACATCCGGATCTCGTCGTCGAAGCGGCCCGCGGTTTGCGGCGCGCCCTGGACCATCAGGTAGCGCCCGACCTGGTCGTGGTCATTGCCCAGTCCGGCCGCGTAGCGCTCGGTGGCGGACAGCAGCAGCAGCCGCGGCGTCTCGATCGAGTATCCGGCGACGGCCACGGCACGGGCCCGTTGGTGGTGCTCGCGACCGGCATGGCGGTAGTCGACGCCGGTCACGGCGCCGGCACGGTCGTCGACGACGATGCGGGTGACCATGGCGTCGGGGCGGATCTCGGCACCATGGGCCAATGCGTCGGGGACGTGCGTGATCAGCGGGCTGGCCTTCGCGTTGACCTTGCACCCCTGCAGGCAGAAGCCGCGGTAGATGCAGTGCGACCGATTGCCGAAGCGCCCGTTGGGAATTGCCACCGGACCGACCCGGGCGTCGATGCCCGCGGCTTTCGCGCCGCGCAGGAAGATCTCGCCGTTGCCGCCGACCGGGTGCGGGTGATGCGGGTAGCTGTGCGGGTCACCCCAAGGCCAGTCCTGTCCGGCCACCGGTAGTTCCTGTTCGATCAGTTCGTAGAACGGCTTGAGGTCGCGGTAATCCAACGGCCAGTCCGCGCCGACGCCGTCGTCGGTGAACGTCGAAAAGTCTGACGGGTGAAAGCGGGGGGTGTACCCCGCATAGTGGACCATCGATCCCCCCACCCCACGCCCGGAGTTGTTGGAGCCCAACGGCACCGGGTCGTCGCCACCGATCTGTCGCGGCTCGGTCCAGTACAGGGTGTGCGAGCTGCGTTCATCGGAAACCCAGTCGGTGTCGGGGTCCCAGAACGGGCCCGCATCCAGGCAGACCACCCGCCAGCCCGCCCGGGCCAGTCGTTGGGTGAGCACGCTGCCGCCGGCTCCCGCGCCGACCACCACCAGGTCGACCTCGTCGTCCTCGTCGTATCGGCGCATGTCCGCCCGCAGTTGGTGGTTGGTGCGCGATCCGTCGTTGGGGATCAACCACGCCGAGTCGTTGCGGGCGCGGATCTTCCGGTAGTTACTTCTCACGGCGGTCCCGCTCCACGCGGTCGGCGAACGGGACCGGATCGACGTCGCTGTCCTCGGTGCCGTGGTCGGCGACCTCCCAGTGCTCGCGCGAGTCGACGCCAGGATTGAGGTAGCCGCGCGGGTACGCCGGACCGGGAAACCCGATCTCGTTCCACGCCCAGGGGTGGGAGTAGAACGCGGTACACGCGTAGCGGGTCCACAGACTCCACACGTGGCCGGCGGACAGGCCATGCCAGGTCTGGTCCTGGGCGCTGAGATCTTGGACGGTCTGGATCGCCGCAGCTTGCTCATCACTGCGCAATCGCGAGAAACCGTCCTCACCAAGGAAATGCAGCGTGTCACGCCACGCTTGAGCGTCCTGGGGCAGATCGTCGTAGTGCCAGCCATCGGTCTCGCCGGCCGCCAGTCGGGCGTCGATCAGGCACAGCACGGGCACCCGTGGCTCGGTGTCCTGGGCGAGCAGAAGATCCAGCAGAGGCGCCGCGATCCCAGCCTCCTCAGGGGTGAAGAACGCCAATGAGCCGGGCAGGGCGAGCCGGCCGAGGACGACCCCGGCGGTGACGTCATCCCAGGCTTCGACGTGATCCAGTACGTCGAAGCCCGGGTAGCGGCCTCGGTGCTGGGGGGTGACGGCATGGCGTCCGCGGCCGCGGAATGGCATCTACCCATCGCCTTGCGATTGATGGCCTTCGCGGCGCAGCACCGCGGCCAACAGGCCCATGCCGCCGACCAGGGAGGCCAGCAGCGGGGCGAACACCGGCGGACCGGACTCCAGGTTGTAGCGGGTGATCCCACCGGGGCGCTGCGCGACGCCCCGCAGGTGCAGGTAGGTGCCTTGCAGACCGTTGACGACGATGGCCGCCGAGGCGAGCGGCAGCACGGTGCGTGCAGCGCGGCGGGAGAACACCGACGCTATCCCGGCCGGGGCTGCTGTCGGGACGATCACGATGGGCCACCACATCATCTTGTTGCCGAAGCTGGCCCCGTCATGCGACATGTAGATCTCGGCCGCGGTGATGACCGCTCCTGCCGCGGTCAGGGCGGACAGGCTGCGTTCAAACCGGCCGGTGCGGACATCGCGGACCGCCTCGGCGACCATCGTCTTACGATGCCTGCGCACGTCAATCCTCCTCCTTGGTGCCGGGAAGGTATTGCTGCGCTTTCTGTTTCACGCCTTGTTTGATGAAGCCCCAGGAGTTCTCGTCGCCCTTCAAGACCGCCGTGGCCGTGGCTTTGGCCTCGGCGAAGGTGGCGTGCGGCGGGATGGGCGGAACGTCCGGGTCACATCTGATGTCGAGCACCGTCGGTCGATCGGCGGCCAACGCCTGATCCCAAGCCGGGCCGATCGCATCAGGGGTGTCGATGTTGACGCCCGCCAGGCCGAGGCTACGGGCGAAGGCGGCGAAGTCGACGTCGGGCAGGGTCTGGGACTCGGCAAACTTGGGTGCGCCCCCCATCGCGCGGAGTTCCCAGGTGACCTGGTTGAGGTCGTTGTTGTGCAGGATCGCCACAATCAGCCGCGGGTCCGCCCATTGCCGCCAGTAGTGCGCGACGGTGATGAGTTCGGCCATGCCGTTCATCTGCATGGCCCCGTCGCCGACCATCGCGATGGTGGGCCGGTCCGGATGCGCCCATTTGGCGCCGATCACATACGGCACGCCGGGGCCCATCGTGGCCAGTGTCCCCGACAGTGAACCGCGGATGTCGCCGTGGAATTTCAATTGCCGGGCATACCAGTTCGCGGAGCTTCCCGAGTCCGCGGCCACGATCGCATTCGACGGCAGACGTTTGGACAGTTCGTGGAAGATGCGTATCGGGTTGACCGGGTCCGCGTCGGTCATGGCTCGCCGCTGCACCGTTTCCCACCAGTCGGCAACGTCTTCTTCGATGGCTTCGCGCCAGGAGCGGTCGCTCTTGCGTTCCAGTAGCGGGATCAACGCCTGCAGCGTCGATTTGGCGTCACCGACCAGATTCAGTTCATACGGGTAGCGCATCCCGATCCATGCACCGGAGCGGTCGATCTGCACAGCGCGGGCCTGATCCAGGTTGGGCAGGAACTGTGTGTAGGGAAAGTTGGAGCCCACGGTCAGCAGCGTGTCGCAGCCCATCATCATCTTGTACGACGGAATCGTGCCGAGCAGCCCGATGGAGCCGGTCACCCACGGCAGTTCATCGGACAGCACGTCCTTGCCCAGCAGTGCCTTAGCCACGCCGGCGCCCAGCAGGTCGGCGATCTGGGTGAGTTCGGGGACGCAGCCGCGAGCTCCCTGTCCGACCAGCAGCGCGACTTTCTCCCCGGCGTTGAGGAGGTCGGCGGCCTGGCGTACCGCGACGGGGTCGGCTGTCACCGTCGAGGACGACATGCCGACGCTGGAGGGCACCTGCTTGAACGCATGCTCGGGCGCCTCGTATTTCAGGTCGAAGACGTCGGAGGGGACGATGATGCAGGTCGGGGCGGACGCGCTGAGTGCGATACGGATCGCGCGGTCGATCAGGTTGGGCAATTGCTTTGGCACGGTGCACATCTGGACGTAGTCACTGCAGACATCCTTGAACAGGGTGAGCAGATCGATCTCCTGCTGGTAGGACCCGCCCATGGCGCTGCGCTCGGTCTGGCCAACGATCGCTACTACCGGGACGTGGTCGAGCTTCGCGTCGTACAGGCCGTTGAGCAGATGAACCGCCCCCGGCCCGCTGGTTGCCGCGCAGACCGCGACGTGTCCGGAGAACTTCGCGTAGCCGACCGCCTCGAACGCGGCCATTTCTTCATGGCGGGCCTGGACGAACTGCGGATCGTTGTCGGCTCGCCCCCACGCGGCGAGCAATCCGTTGATGCCGTCACCGGGAAAGGCAAAGACCTGCTTGATATTCCATTCACGTAGCCGCGCCAGCAGCACGTCTGCGACGGTCTTGGTCATCGTCGTCCTCTCGTTCGCCATCGGCCCGGGAAATCCACGACCGAGCTCGGACTTCATGCCCTTCGAACCGGAAGTCGGTAGACGTGATACCCCACGGCGGAACACCGAAAACCTCTCCACTCCGGTGTACGCGCAATTGTTGCGGCTCGCAATTGTTGCGAACGGCAATGGTTGAGTGGAGACTCGGTGGATGACGAATATGCGCCCAGCGGCGCGTCGCACCGGTGTACGGGACGAAGAAGCGGACGCTGTGCTCGCCGCGTGCCGGATCCTGGTGGCGCTCAGTGCGCAATCCATCGCCGCCGTGGAAGGCGTCGCGGATGTCTCGCAGGTGCGCGCCCTGGTGGTCATTTCCAGTCGCGGGTCCGTCTCACTGGGCGAACTGGCCACCGCTGCGAACCTGCACCCGAGCAGAGCCAGCCGGCTGTGTGACCGGATGGTGGCCGAAGGACTGATCCATCGCGCCGACGACCCGGCCAACCGTCGCCAGTTGATCTTGACGCTCACCCCCGGCGGGGAACGGGTCGTGCGCACCGTCATGCAGCATCGTCGGGCCGCGATCACCCCCATCCTTGCGCAGCTGACCAAGCCGCGGCGCGCCGAACTCGTCTCGGTGCTACAGGAATTCGCCGCCGCCGGCGGCGAACCGTCCGAACCCGACATGTGGGCAATGGGGTGGACAACATAACGAGGAGTTGATTTCAATGCCGCCAATCATCGTGGTCACAGGTTCCAGCGGCGGTATCGGCCGGGCCAGCGCCATCGCGTTCGGTGCCCGCGGGAACACCGTGGTGCTCGTCGCGCGGGGTGAAAAAGGCCTGGCCGGTGCCGCCGCGCAAGTCGAGCGGGCCGGCGGCAGCGCGCACGTCATGCCCGCCGACGTGGCAGACCCGGACCAGGTCTTCGCGGTGGCCGACCGTGTGGAGGCCGAGCTGGGTCCCATTGATGTGTGGGTCAACGTCGCGTTCACCTCGGTGTTCTCCCCGTTCGACCAGATCACCCCCGCGGAATACCGGCGCGTGACCGAGGTCAGCTACCTCGGCTACGTGTACGCGACCATGGCGGCCCTGAAACACATGAAGCCCCGCGACCGGGGCACGATCGTGCAGGTCGGCTCAGCTCTGGCCTACCGCGGCATCCCGCTGCAGAGCGCGTACTGCGGTGCCAAACACGCCATCCAGGGTTTCCACGAAGCGCTGCGCTGCGAACTGCTGCATGACCAGAGCAACGTGCACGTCACCATGGTGCAGATGCCCGCGGTCAATACCCCGCAGTTCTCCTGGGTGTTGTCCCGGCTGCCCCGTCACGCCCAACCCGTCCCACCCATCTATCAACCCGAATTCGCTGCCCGCGGTGTGCTGTTCGCCGCCGACCATCCCCACCGACGCGAGTACTGGGTCGGGGCCAGCACAATGTTCACCCTGGCCGCGAACGCGATCGCCCCCGGGCTGCTGGACCGTTACCTCGCCAAGACCGGTTTCGACTCGCAGCAGACGAAGCAGCGCCGCGACCCTGACGCTCCGGTGAATCTGTGGGACCCGGCCGACGGCCGCGACGGTCGGGACTTCGGCACCCACGGCGTCTTCGATGACACGTCACACGACCGCGATCCGCAACTCTGGGCCTCCCACCATCACGGCCCGATAGGTGCCGCGGTCGCCGGTACGGGCGCACTTGCCGCGGCGTTGCTATGGCGGCGCCGGTGATGACCCAGCGCCGGCGAGCGGCCGGCGCCATGGTGGCCAGGACCGCGTGATGAACGGCACCAGCGACCAATTCCCGCCGGAGGTACTGCGGCAGTACGCGCTGCTGGCCGACGGGGAACGCGGTGCCGTGGTCGGGCCACGAGGGGAGATCGTCTGGATGTGCGTGCCCCGCTGGGACAGTGACGCCGTCTTCACGTCTCTGATCGGCGGCGCCGGCCAGTATTCGGTCACACCGACCGGCCGTTACGTGTGGGGCGGGTACTACGAGGACCGGTCGATGATCTGGCGTAGCCGCTGGGTCACCGAGGACGGCATCGTGGAATGCCGTGAGGCACTTGCCTTTCCTGGCGAGGCGGGACGCGTCGTTCTGCTGCGGCGGATCCATGCCGTCGAACGGGCCACCACACTCACGGTGTCCTTCGCGCCGCGGGCCGGATACGGCGAACACGAGCTGACCGACTTGCACCGCCATCACGGTGTGTGGACCGGCCGCAGCGGCGGATTGAATGTGCGGTGGAGCGGCGGTGGTGCGGCCCGTCCGCGACGCAACACCCAGGTGCTGCACACCGCCCTGCATCTTGAGGCAGGCGAGCAACACGACCTGGTGCTGGAACTGAGCGAGGACACCTTGCCGGGGCGTCCCGTCGATCCCGGTGAGGCCTGGCGCGCCACCGAAACCGCTTGGCACGACGCCGTTCCCGCGCTGGAGAATGTACTGGCGCCCCGCGACACGCGCCGCAGCTACGCGGTGCTGCGTGGGCTGACCTCCGCCGGTGGGGGAATGGTCGCCGCCGCGACCACCAGCCTGCCCGAGCGCGCCGAAGCCGGGCGCAACTACGACTACCGATATGTGTGGATCCGTGACCAGTGTTACGCCGGCCAGGCCGTCGCCGCCGCCGGGCCGCACCCCCTGCTCGATGACGCCGTCGGATTCGTCGGCGACCGGCTCCTCGAGCACGGCGACCAACTCGCACCCGCGTACACGACGACCGGTGCGCCGGTGCCCGACCAGCACCATCTCGACCTGGCCGGCTACCCGGGCGGAGCAGACATCGTCGGCAACTGGGTCAACCGGCAGTTCCAACTCGACGCCTACGGCGAGGCTCTGCTGCTGTTTGCCGCCGCGGCCCGCCACGACCGCCTGACCACCGAGAACTGGCGCGCGGCCGACGTTGCCGCCGCGGCCGTCAGCCGCCGCTGGACCCAGCCCGACGCCGGTATCTGGGAGATCGACAACCGGGCGTGGACCCACAGCCGCCTCACGGCCGCCGCCGGACTGCGTGGCATCGCCGCGGTCTATCCGAGCCCGGTTCGGTCCGCCGAGTTCCTCACCCTCGCAGACCATATCGTCGCCGACACCGCCACCCACGCGCTCCACTCCGACGGGCACTGGCAACGTTCCCCGGACGACCCCGCCCTGGACGCCGCACTGCTGCTACCCGCGCTCCGCGGCGCCATCCCAGCCGACGATCCGCGCGTCGCGGCGACCCTGCGCGCCTATCTGCACGACCTCACTCGCGACGGCTACGCCTACCGCTTCCGGCACGACGACCGGCCGCTGAGCGACGCCGAAGGATCGTTCCTGCTCTGCGGATTCCTGGTCGCGCTCAGCCTCGACCAACAAGGAGAGGCCATCGACGCCAGAGCGTGGTACGAGCGCACCCGTGCCGCCTGCGGGCCACCACAACTGTTCAGCGAAGAGTACGACGCCCACCAGCATCAGATGCGCGGCAACCTCCCCCAAGCCTTCGTCCACGCACTCATGATCGAGACCTCAGCCCGACTCGCCCGGTAATGCTCGACGTTTGGCGCGCGCGCCGACGGGGCAATCTCACTATCAGCGCACCAGACGGCCGCACCCGCTGGGCGGCCGGGTCGAGTTCTCTCGCCGCGCCGCAGCGCACCACCGGTGAGGAGCCGATTATGGACACCACAAATACCATCGTATGGATCATCGTCGCGGTCGTCGTCGTTGCCATTCTGGCCTTCGGTACCTGGGCGCTGCTACGCCGACGCACCGAACACCACCGCGGTGAAGCAGCTGACATGCGGGACAAAGCAAGAGACGCGTCCTTCGAGGTCGGGCAGCGAGAGGCATTGGCCGAGGAGACTGCAGCCAAAGCTCGAGTGGCTGCGGCGGAAGCGGATGCCAAGGCGGCCGAGGCGGCACGCCTGCAACAACGTGCGGGGGCGCGCACCGCCGATGCGGCCGCGTCGCGTGAGGAACTCAACAAGGATTGGGAACGCGCCGACGCGATCGATCCGGACTACGAGTCAACGGAAGCTGAGTCGCTCGAGCGGCCTCGCGCACCGGAGGCCGGGCGTGGATCTGAAGCAGCGCGGCCCGCCGCCGGCCGCCTGTCGAACCCGAACGAACGCGGGTAGGGAGTCATCCGTCCACCCGCGATTCCGCGAGAACGGTTAGACATCGCCGGGATGGGTATCCGAACGTTGGCCGTGTGGCGAATGTTGTTCCCACGCTGTGTCATCTCGTGCCGCGAACCCGCGGCACGGCCAGCCATCCGAAAATAGGGAGAAGCACATGAGCGCCGTCGACAAGGCCAAGAACAAGGCCGAAGAGTTGGCTGGAAAGGCCAAGGAGAAGGTCGGTCAGGCAACAGGGGACCGGGACACCGAGGCCGAGGGTCACAAGGATCAGGCCACGGGAAACCTGAAGCAGGCCGGCGAGAAGGTCAAGGACGCCTTCAAGAAGTGACTCGCTGTCCGCACAGGCTCCGGGAGGGCTCTGTACGGAGTACTGGAAGGAGTCCGTCGTGATCGGTCTCATTGTTGCGTTGCTTGTGATCTGGCTGATCCTCATCCTGCTCGGGGTGTTCGTCAAAGGGCTCTTCTGGCTGATCGTGGTGGGCGCGGTGTTGTTCGTCGCAACAGCGATCGTGGGATGGGTCAAACGAAACGCCTGAGCCGGCAGCGGACCGGGACTGAGGGCGCACTTCGCCAAGGTGCCGGAGGTTCCGATGCTTGAACCTGAAAACGATTCGCCGCCAACGGCTGTGGGTGCGGCGGCGGCCCACGGCGACGCCGTGGGCCAACCCCACAGCGAGGCCGAGGGTCCGGCGATCGTCGCCGCGGAGGAACACGCGGCGCGGATCAGCTCACCCGCCCATCCGTTGGGTGAGGCTGGTCCCAGGTTCAACCGAAAGTCGCCGTTCATGATCGGCATGGTCGCCGCGGCAGGGGTGGCCATCACCTACGGCGGGATCCAGTTGCTGATCACCGCCCGCGGGGTTCTGGTCCTCATCGTCATCGCCGCATTTCTCGCGATCGGTCTCGAGCCCGCCGTGTCCTGGTTGGTGCGGCACTGCATTCCACGCTGGGCAGCTGTGACCCTGGTCTTTCTGGTGGCCTTCGGCATGCTCGCCGGATTCTTGGCGGCCGCAATCCCGCCGATGGTCACCCAGGGCAGCGCACTCGTCCACAACTCCCCGGACTACCTGCAGCACCTCCAGCAGCGTTACCCCGCCATCGACCAGCTCAACAGTCGATTCCACCTCCAGGACAAGCTCCAGGAGTCGCTCGGTGGCGGAAACGTTCCCAACGTCGTCGGCGGGATCGTCGGTGCCGGGGAATTCGTGTTCAGCGCCGTCAGCGGAGCCATGATCGTGCTGGTCCTCACCGCTTACTTCCTCGCCAACTTCGCCCGGATCCGCGCGTCGCTCTATCGGCTGGCACCCCATTCCCGGCGTCCCCGCACGATCCTGATCGGCGATGAAATTCTCGCCAAGGTCGGCGGATACGTACTGGGAAACATCCTGATCTCGGTGATCACCGCAGTCCTCACCTTCATCTGGCTGATCGCCTTCGGGGTGCCCTACCCTCTGCTGCTGGCCGTGCTCGTCGCTGTGCTGGACCTGATCCCGATCGTCGGGTCGACGCTCGCCGGCATCGTCGTGGCCCTGGTGGCTTTGACTGTGTCGGTACCCGTTTCACTCGCCACAGTCGTGTTCTTTGTTGCGCTGCGACTCGTCGAGGACTACCTACTGGTGCCGCGGATCATCGGGCGGACCGTCCAGGTGCCGCCTCTGGTCACGGTCGTCGCGGTCCTGCTCGGTGCGGCGTTGCTCGGCATCGTCGGTGCACTACTGGCAATTCCGATCGCCGCCGCAATCCTGCTCCTTGCGCGGGAGACGCTGTTCCCGCAGCTCGACCGGCGATGAACGCGGCGCCTTTCCTGCGCGTCACTTTCACCACTGACCGCGAGCAATCGTCAACTGCTGGTCGATGTGATCGAGGCGGGCGAGTAGCAGCGCAAGGTCGCCGCGGGTCGCTGGCTGCGCGCGGGGTGCGAGAGTGAGGACAAGCTGGCCGCTGGGCTCCAACAGGCCCAGCTCCACATCGTCGGTCGTGTCCCCGTCCTGGATCCGGACGGCATGCTCCAGCGCGGCGCGGCGCAAACCGAGCCGCCGCATCGCCCGCCCGTCGACCCGACCGTCACTGATCACGGTCGTCGCCGTGCCCTCGAACACCCGGGCTGCGACTGAACTGGCGGCGATCAGCCGGTTGAGCGCAGTGTTGACCGCGACCAAAGTCACCGCACCTACCGCCCCGCCCAGCAGGCTGTTGTCCGGGCCGATGATTGCGTTCTGCACAACGTTGCTCAACAGGAAGATCACCACGAAATCCAAGGTGTTGAGACTGGCCAAGCCGCGTTTGCCGGTCAGCCGGAACAACACGATGATCACCGCGTAGACCAGCACCGTCCGCAGAATCTTCTCCAGGATCGGGATCTCCATCACGAACATGTCGTTGACCACGGTGTCCTCCTCGATCGGTCGCCACTTCTGAGGGTGCACCAGGATCATGACAGCGAACAACGGCGCTGATCCGATTCACATGTGACTGACAACTGCTGTCAGGAACTCTTCGACACCGGGTCCGAATCATCGCCCAGCTCACGCGTCTTCGCGCGGCGGCTCGGCCGGCGTAGCGGCGTCACGTTGGCGGACTTGCGCTCGGCATGGTTCTCGAAAGCCTCGGCGAAGCCGCCGCCGGTGAGTGTGGACTCCAGTGCCAGGTCGGGCTTGTCGACGAACTCGTCGGGGAACACCCAACGGCGGAACGCCCAGAACCGGAAGGCCATCTGAAGCAGGTTGCCCAGAATGTAGGCCGAGATGAAGTCGGCGATGTTCTCCACAGTCAGTGAGACCTCGGGAACCCGAAGGCCGAGCACATAGCTGGAGAAATACAGCGGCAGCATCGACAGCAGCACACCCACGCCGCTGAACGCGAAGAACAGCAAGGCCTCGTGGTGGCGCTCGCGGCCGCCGCGGTTCTGGAAGCTCCATTCCCGGTTGAGGATGTAGGAGGCGATGACCGCGACGATGCCGGCGATGATCTTGGCGGTGACCGGTTTGGGTTCCAGCACCGTGAGTTTGAGGGTGTAGAAAATGGCCGAATCGATGACAAACGTCGTCGCGCCGACGATCGCGAACTTGATCAGCTCGTGATGCCGCTCGGCGTAGGGACGGACAAACCGCGGCAATCGAGCGATTGTCGCATCGGCAAAGGACACAACTAGGCAGTGTACGTAAATGCCCCGTCAGATGCCGCATCGTTGCGGGCCCCGGACCTTAACCGCAGGTCAATGCGCCGGTCATGACGAAGTCATGAATTCGCGCATGACACCATGGAGTGCGTGCCGACAACTCCCCAGAAGCCGCCTTCGCCCGTGAGCAGGCGGAATCCGACAGTGGTGATGATCGGCGGCGGCCAGCTCGCGAGGATGACCCACCAGGCGGCCGTCGCGCTGGGGCAGACCCTGCGGGTGCTGTCCGCCGGACCGGACGAATCCGCCGCGCAGGTCACTCCCGATGTCGTCATCGGCTCTCACACCGACCTGGACGCGCTGCGCCGGGCGGCAGACGGCGCCACGGTGTTGACGTTCGACCACGAGCACGTGCCCACCGAACACCTGGACACACTCGTGGCCGAAGGCATCACGGTCAACCCGCCGCCGCAGGCGCTCGTGCACGCCCAGGACAAGCTGCTCATGCGTCGCAAGCTGCACAGCCTGGGTGTCCCGGTGCCGCGCTTCGCCGAGATCACCTCGGTCGCCGACGTCGAGGAATTCGTGCGGGAGATCGACGGCCCGGTGGTGATCAAGACGGTGCGCGGCGGCTACGACGGCAAGGGCGTGGTGATGGCCGACGACGTGGCGACCGCGCGCGAGGTCGTGGCCGGCTACCTGGCCGACGGGGTACCGGTACTGGCCGAGGAACGTGTCGCGATGCGCCGGGAACTGGCTGCGCTGGTGGCGCGCTCGCCGTTCGGACAGGGGGCGGCCTGGCCCGTCGTCGAAACCGTGCAACGCAACGGTATCTGCGTCGAGGTGTACGCCCCGGCTCCCGGACTGTCCGACGAACTCGGCTCGGCCGCACAGGAACTCGGCCTGCGAGTGGCGAACGAACTCGGCGTCGTCGGGGTGCTGGCGGTCGAGTTGTTCGAGACGGTCGACGGCACGCTGCTGGTCAACGAGTTGGCGATGCGGCCGCACAACTCCGGGCACTGGACCATGGACGGCGCGGTCACCAGCCAGTTCGAGCAGCACCTGCGGGCCGTGCTGGACTACCCGTTGGGTGACACCTCTGCGATTGCCCCGGCCGCGGTGATGGCCAACGTGCTGGGGGCTCCGGAGACACCGACGATGTCGATGGACGAGCGCCTGCACCACCTCTTCGCGCGGATCCCCGACGCGAAGGTGCACCTGTACGGCAAGGGCGAGCGGCCCGGACGCAAACTCGGACACGTCAACATCATCGGCACGGATATGGATGAACTTCGCGAGCGTGCGGTGCGCGCGGCGCACTGGTTGTCGCACGGCGAGTGGACCGACGGATGGGATGAACATGGCGCAGAGTAACGGCCCCAGGGTTGGCCTCATCATGGGCAGCGACAGTGACTGGTCGGTGATGTCCGACGCGGCCACCGCCCTCGCAGAGTTCGAGGTGCCGTTCGAGGTCGGTGTCGTCTCCGCGCACCGCACCCCGCAGCGGATGCTCGACTACGCCAAGACCGCCGCAGACCGGGGGATCGAGGTGATCATCGCCGGAGCGGGTGGCGCGGCGCACCTACCCGGCATGGTGGCGTCCGCGACACCGCTTCCGGTCATCGGCGTCCCGGTGCCGCTGGCCCGTCTCGACGGCATGGACTCGCTGCTGTCGATCGTGCAGATGCCGGCCGGGGTGCCGGTGGCCACGGTTTCCATTGGCGGAGCACGCAATGCGGGCTTGCTGGCCGTACGAATCCTCGGTTCGTCAGATCCCGCACTACAGGCCCGGATGGTGAAATTCCAGGCGGATCTGGAAACCATGGTGTTGGAGAAGGACGCCGCCCTGCGCGATCGCCTGCTGGGCTGACCGGGCGACAGTGAGTCAATCCCCGATGAGCTCGCGAATACGAGACGTCAGGGACTCGACCGGTTCATCGGTCGACATCACCACAACGGCGGTGCGGCCGCTACCGCCCCGGTAGATCGGCCAGGTGGCGGCCAGCGCCTCGGCCAGGTCTGACCGCGGGTTGGTCACATCGCCACGCAACCACCGGCGCAGAACATGGTTGTGTGCGGCGACGACGGCGTTGGCGAACAGTTCGGCGCGCAGGCCCGCCGTCCAATCCTCGGTCTGCGCGGTCCGAAGGTGTTTGGTGAACAGCCGGACATACCGCGACACCACGGCTGTTTCGAAGTCGCGCAGGGCAGGTACCGAGCGGGTGAGCCGGTACCGCGTCCGGGCACGCTCGCCCTCGGCGAGATAGTTCTCGAAGACCGAGGTGGTCGCCACCGCGATGACCTCGGCGGGGAGCGCTTCGGCCGGCGTTGCCGACAATCTCTCGTCTGCGCGGCGTAGCAGCGCCTCGTGATCGGGAAAGATCAACGCCTCTTTCGACCCGAACTGACGGAACGCAGTGGTGCGTCCCACCCCCGCCCGTGTCGCGATGTCGTCGACGCTGGTGGCCTCGTATCCACGCTCCTCGAACAGCTCGAATGCCGCGCTCACCAGGCGCTCCCGGGTACTTGGCAGGTCGGGCATGAGTGCACCTTTCATGGTACTGAGTGCCGATGCTATGGTACTGGGTACCAAAAGTAGCAGGGCGATGTACTCGATGTGCAGTCCGGGCAACGATGGAAACCAAGAGAGCCAAGGGCTGAAAGCGAAGGAGAAGATCATGGCTGGTTGGGCCGGTAACCCATCATTCGATCTGTTTCAGCTGCCGGAGGAGCATCAGGAGCTTCGGGCGGCGATTCGGGCGCTGGCGGAGAAGGAAATCGCCCCGCACGCTGCCGACGTCGACGAGAATGCGCGTTTCCCGGAAGAAGCCCTGCAGGCCCTGAACGCCTCGGGTTTCAACGCGATTCACGTGCCGGAGGAGTACGGCGGCCAGGGAGCGGACTCGGTCGCGGCCTGCATCGTGATCGAGGAAGTGGCCCGGGTGGATTGCTCGGCGTCGCTGATCCCGGCGGTCAACAAGCTGGGCACCATGGGTCTGATCCTGCGCGGCTCGGATGAGCTGAAGAAGCAGGTGCTGCCGTCGCTCGCCTCGGGTGAGGCGATGGCGTCCTACGCGCTGTCCGAGCGCGAGGCGGGCAGCGACGCCGCCGGCATGCGGACCCGCGCCAAGGCCGACGGTGACGGCTGGATCCTCAACGGCACCAAGTGCTGGATCACCAACGGCGGCAAGTCGACCTGGTACACCGTCATGGCGGTGACCGACCCCGACAAGGGCGCCAACGGCATCTCGGCGTTCATGGTCCACAAGGACGACGAGGGCTTCGTCGTCGGCCCCAAGGAGCGCAAGCTCGGCATCAAGGGCAGCCCGACGACCGAGTTGTATTTCGAGAACTGCCGGGTTCCGGGGGACCGGATCATCGGCGATCCCGGCACCGGGTTCAAGACCGCGCTGGCCACACTGGACCACACGCGCCCGACCATCGGCGCGCAAGCCGTCGGTATCGCTCAGGGTGCGTTGGACGCGGCGATCGCCTACACCAAGGACCGCAAGCAGTTCGGCCGTCCGGTCAGTGACAACCAGGGCGTGCAGTTCATGCTCGCCGACATGGCCATGAAGGTGGAGGCCGCGCGGTTGATGGTGTACTCGGCCGCGGCACGCGCCGAGCGCGGCGAGGGCAACCTCGGCTTCATCTCGGCGGCGAGCAAGTGCCTGGCCTCGGATGTGGCCATGGAGGTCACCACCGATGCGGTGCAGCTGTTCGGCGGCGCCGGTTACACCGTGGACTTCCCGGTCGAGCGCATGATGCGTGACGCCAAGATCACCCAGATCTACGAAGGCACCAATCAGATTCAGCGCGTGGTCATGAGCCGCGCCCTGCTGAAGTAGTTCCGACGCCCAGTGGCCAGTTGGCGCACGCTTTCATCGAAAGACCGTGCGGTAACTGGCCATCGGGCTTTTCGGGGCACGTTGATCTAGCCGCGGGTGACTTTCTCCGTGGTGCGACGCCGTTCCTGTGCGTCCACATCGGGATTGGCTACCTGCACGAGTGACGCCCCGGCGGCGAACACTGCGATCAGATTCGCGACGAGCTCGTCTGGAGTGGCCCACGCCGCGCTCGAGAGCACTCGGTCGTCGGCGGTGAAACCCTGTGCGGCAGCGGAATTTCTGGCCGCTTCCAATACCTCGGACACCGATCGCCCGGCCAGGGCCGGGCCCGGAACCCGCTCGGGCACGATCTGATCACCGTGGACCCGCACCGCGGTGGCGTAG
The DNA here is from genome assembly GCF_058270035.1 of Mycobacterium shunyiense. Lineage (NCBI taxonomy): Bacteria > Bacillati > Actinomycetota > Actinomycetes > Mycobacteriales > Mycobacteriaceae > Mycobacterium > Mycobacterium shunyiense. Next base: position 111,048 of record NZ_JBZDPT010000001.1, read on the forward strand.
TCGGTGACCCCGATCGGCAGATCGGGCGCCGGCTTGCCGAACGGGTCCAGCGACAGCACTGCAACCTCGCCTCCGGACACCGCGTCGTCGGCCTCGTCGAGCCGGTCCCGCGTGCACAGAGCAATGTCAGCGTCCCCGTCCAGCACTGCTTCACAGCCGATCCACCAGATCCCGAACAGCGCCGCGGCCGTCTGCCAGTGAGCGGGCAGCAGCACCGCCACCCGGGTTCCCGGGCCGGCGCCCATCTCGTCGCGCAGCAGGTTGGCGGTCTTGGCGGCCCAGTTGGCCATGGTCACCGCCGACAACTCGATGCGCTCACCGGTCGCGTCGTCGTAGTACGTGATCCGTGGGCCTGCCGGGTCCGCGGCCAACAACGGATCCAGAATCGCAGCGCTGACTGTGCTCATAGCCTCTGGTTTTACTCGAGGACGATCAGTTCACGCACTTGGGATCGTCCGAACCTGCATTGAGGATCGGCGACGGCGGTGGTGGCGGGGTCTGTTCGCCGGTATCGCTGTAACTGTCGCCGGCCGCGGCCGGATCCACGATGCCCGCGCCTGAGGTCGGATCCATGCCGTCGGAGCCGGGGCCGGTGTAATCCGCGGCCAGGACCACCCGTACCGCACCGGGTGGCAGCGACGAATCCTCGTTCACCGGCAGCCCGCCGAGATCCTTGGACACCGCCTGGGCGCCGAGGTCATCGCTCTTGGCGGCCAGCACCTGGCTGGACGCGGGCGGGGCGCCCTCGTGGTTACCGGTGGCACCGGGCACGAATCCCTTGTTGCCCAGTACCTGTGACACCGCGGCCGCCAGGCCGTTGATGTCGGTGCCGTTGACCACCTCGACGGTGGTGTTCTCCGGTGAGTAGCTGAGTTGTTCGGTCTTGCCCTGGTCCTGGTCCTGCAGCAGGCTCGACACCCACTGGTGGACCTCGTCGGGATCCACCCGGACGACGCTCTGCATGCCGTCGTCGCTCCAGCCGTCCTCACGCAGGATCGGGATGGTGGCGAACGCCACGCTGCCGGCTGCAAGCTTCTGCAGCTGTTCGACGAAATTCATGATGTCCCAGCCGTCGGAGATCACCACCGAGCGCTGCACGGCATCCTGCAGCCGACCCAGCGTTCCCGGGCTGGACAGCGTCTTGCTGGAGATCACCTCATGGGCCAGCGACGCCATCACCGACTGCTGGCGGGTCACCCGGTCGAGGTCGCCGCGCGGCAGGTCATGACGTTGCCGAACGAAGCTCAGTGCCTGCGGGCCGTTGAGTTTCTGCCAGCCGGCGGGAAAATCGGCACCGGAGAGCGGTTCGTAGACAGCATCTTTGAGACAGACATTGACGCCGCCCAGGGCATCGGTGATCAGCGCGAAGCCGAGTAGTCCGATTTCGGCGTAATGGTCCACGGTGACGCCGGTCAACGAGGCGACCGTCTGGATGAGCTCCTCGCGAGCGGCTTCGGTGGCCTTGGGCTCGGCGACCGCCGGATCCTCGCCCTCGACCTCGACGAGCTGCTTCATGCGGTCGAGCTTGACGTCCCCGAACACGCCGTTGATCTTCATCTTTCCCCAGCCCGGTGCTTCGACGTACGAATCGCGAGGAATGGAGATGGCGGTGGCCGACTTCCCGTTGTTGGGGATGCGGATCAGGATGATGGTGTCGGTGTTGGTCGAGACGTCGTCACCGGCGCGCAGGGTGTCCAGCTCTTCCTGCGACAGCGGGTTGCCGTGGGCGTCGGTGCGGCTGTCCATCCCGACCAGCAGGATGTCGATGGCGCCGTCCTCACCGCCGCCGCCGAGCGCCGCCGAGCTGATGTGGTTGATGCCGGATTCGAACGAGCGGATCTGGGACCAGGCCACCCCTGTTCCGAGCACCACGGCCGACGCCGTGGCGACAGCAAGGGAGCGAAGGAGGGGGATGCGCACGTGCCCAGGCTACTTGCGGCCTGGACGTGAGCCGGGTAACGCGGACCGGCGTGCCAGACTCGGTCGCATGGCGCAACGGATTGTGATCACCGGGGCCGGCGGCATGGTCGGCCGCGTATTGGCTGATCAGGGACGTCGTGAGGGTCGTGACGTGCTGGCCCTGAGCTCTGCCGATTGTGATATCACCAACGTCGACACAGTGCGAGGGTTCGTCGAGTCCGGCGATGTGGTGATCAACTGCGCGGCATACACGCAGGTGGACGCCGCAGAAACCGACCAGGACCGGGCCCACGCGGTCAATGTCGTGGGCCCGGGCAACCTCGCTACGGCGTGTGCCGGCGCCGGTGCCGCGCTGGTGCACATCTCCACCGACTATGTATTCGGCGCCGCGCAGCGTCGCACCCCCTATGAGGTCGACGACCCCACCGGGCCGGTCAACATCTACGGCCAGACCAAACTGGCCGGGGAGCAGGCGGTGCTGACCGCCAAACCCGATGCGTACGTCGTTCGCACGGCATGGGTGTACCGCGGTGGCGACGGGAAAGACTTCGTGGCGACCATGCGCAGGCTGGCCGCCGGCGACGGCCCCGTGGATGTGGTCGCCGACCAGATCGGGTCACCGACCTACACCGGCGACCTGGTGACGGCTCTGCTGCAGATCGCCGACGGCGGTGTGCGACCCGGCGTGTTGCATGCGGCCAACGCGGGGTCGGCCAGCCGGTTCGACCAGGCGCGAGAGACCTTCGCGGCCGTCGGTGCCGATCCGGAGCGGGTCCGGCCGGTCGGGAGTGACCGTCACCCGCGGCCCGCGCCGCGCCCGGCCTACACAGTCTTGTCCGCGCGCCGATCCGCCGAAGCGGGCCTGACCCCGCTGCGCGATTGGCGGGAAGCCCTGGCAGCAGCGGTTGGAAAAGAGAGCCCGTCCGGCCCGCTACCCTCTACGCCGTGACTGAGGATGCGGCCCGCCCGCTCGTGGTGGTGACGGTGACGTACTCGCCGGGTCGACACCTGGACCGTTTCCTGGCCTCCCTCGCCCTGGCCACCGACCGTCCGGTGACGGTCGTGATGGCTGACAACGGTTCAACGGATGGCGCACCCGAGCAGGCCGAGAAGCGCTACCCGAACGTGCGCCTGCTCCGAACCGGCAGCAATCTGGGTTACGGCAGCGCCGTCAACCGCGGCGCCGAGCAGATCTCGGATGCGGAGTGCCCGGAATTTTTCATCGTCGCCAACCCCGACGTGCAGTGGGGCCCACGTTCGATCGACCTGCTGCTCGACGCGGCGAAGAGGTGGCCGCGCGCGGGGGCGCTCGGACCGTTGGTCCGCGATCCCGACGGTTCCGTCTACCCGTCGGCGCGCCATCAGCCGAGCCTGGTCCGTGGCGGCATGCATGCCGTGGTGGGCCCGTTCTGGAAGTCGAATCCGTGGACGGCGGCCTACCGCCAGGACCGGCAGGACCCGAGTGAGCGCGAGGTCGGCTGGCTGTCCGGTTCCTGCCTGCTGATGCGCCGGGCCGCCTTCGACGCGGTCGGAGGGTTCGACGAGCGCTACTTCATGTATATGGAAGACGTCGACCTCGGTGACCGGATCGCCCGGGCCGGCTGGCAGAACGTCTACGTCCCGACGGCGGAGGTGCTGCACCACAAGGGGCACTCCACCGGCCGTGACCCGGCGCGCAACTTGGCCGCCCATCACCGCAGTACCTACACTTTCTTGGCTGATCGATACCCGGCGCCCTGGCAGGCGCCGTTACGGTGGACAATTCGGGGCGCGCTGGCAGCACGTGCGGGCCTGGTGGTCGGTAGTTCACGACGTAAACAGGCGAAAGGGCACTGACGTGATCAATCCCGCGGAGGTGGACGCCGTCGTCCTCGTCGGTGGACGAGGCACCAGGCTGCGGCCGCTGACCCTCTCGGCGCCCAAGCCGATGTTGCCGACGGCGGGCGTGCCGTTCCTGACCCATCTGCTGGCCCGGATCGCGGTGGCCGGCATCAAACATGTCGTGATGGGCACCTCGTACAAGGCCGAGGTTTTCGAGGAAGCTTTCGGTAACGGCTCGGATCTGGGGCTGGAGATCGAATACGTCACCGAGACCGAGGCTCTCGGCACCGGTGGCGCCATCGCCAACGTGGCCGACAAGCTGCGCTACGACACGGCCATGGTGTTCAACGGTGACGTGCTGTCGGCGGCCGATCTCGGCGCGTTGCTCCAGTCCCATGACACCCACCAGGCCGACGTCACGCTGCATCTGGTGCGCGTCAGCGATCCGCGGGCGTTCGGCTGCGTGCCCACCGATGCCGACGGGTTCGTGACCGCGTTCCTCGAGAAGACCCAGGATCCGCCGACCGACCAGATCAATGCGGGCTGTTATGTGTTCAACCGCAACGTGATCGACGAGATCCCGCGCGGACGGGCCCTGTCGGTCGAGCGCGAGATCTTCCCCGAGGTGCTCTCCCGCGGACTGAAGATGTGCGGGTATGTGGACGCCTCGTATTGGCGGGACATGGGCACGCCGGACGATTTCGTCCGCGGCTCTGCCGATCTGGTTCGTGGCATCGCGCCGTCGCCGGCGCTCAACGGCCAGCGTGGTGAGTCACTGGTCCACGAAGGTGCGGCGGTCGCGCCGGGCGCCTTGCTGATCGGCGGCACCGTGGTGGGCCGCGGAGCCGAGATCGGTGCGGGCGCCCGCCTCGACGGCGCGGTGATCTTCGACGGGGTGCGCGTGGAAGCCGGTGCGGTGATTGAACGTTCGATCGTGGGCTTCGGTGCCCGTATCGGTCCGCGCGCACTGATCCGCGACGGCGTGATCGGCGACGGTGCCGACATCGGTGCGCGCTGCGAACTGTTGCGCGGTGCCAGGGTGTGGCCCGGGGTGTCCATCCCCGACGGCGGCATCCGGTACTCCACCGACGTCTGAGATCGCGGCTACTGCGCCGAAACTGCGCTATCTGACGAGAATCGGCGGAAATGCGTCATAAACCGTAGCCTCGGTGGTGCTCAGCCCGTCTTGTGCAAGTCGGAGTCGGCAGGTGCATATTCGGCACCTCCGCCGAATATCCCTGAGGGCGTCGCTGTTTCGATGGTAGCGGCCTCGTCCATCCCGCCCGCCGGATCGTCGAGAGAGGTTTTGGTGCCCAGAAGCGGTACCAACATCGGCGTCGTGAACACGGGGTGGTCCACCACGGTGGAGATCCTCAGCACCGGGTGGTCGGAGACCAGTTCTTCGATCGCACCCCTGGCCGCGAATTGCGTCTCGGTGCAGAGCGCCTGGCCACCACCCACCCAATCATGCAGCCGGCGTGCCTCTTTCAGGAACGCTTCAATGTCCTCGGTGTAGGACTTCTTGGGTTCGTAGCAGGTCCGGGTGTCCTGCACAGCGCGGCGGGTCACGGCGACGATGCTGACACCCATCTGGACCAACCGCACAGTCTGCGGGTTGATATCGAGAATCATCTGCGCGCCTGTGGTGGACCCGGGCGTCAGGAACTTCCCAGCGGCGCCGATGCTGCCCGCATACAGCAACTTGGAGTCGCTGGGCAGGACCGGGATCTGGCGGTAGTCGCCGATCATGCTTCCCACCGGATCCAGGTACGAGGCAACCGTATTGGTGGTCGCAGGCTCCTCCGGGACCCCGAACGGGTATGCCCTTATCCGCATGACGCCCGCCGGGATGTCGACCGCTACCGAACTGCGATTATGGATGGTGAGGTTGGCGGACAAGTGGATGATCGAACCCGAGGAACCCACTGGAGTCAGTTCGGCTTGCACATCGACCAGGGGAAGTGAACGCGCAGGCAGGTAGTCCGATTGCAGCCAGAACTGGACCAGTCCCAACACCGGGAACAATGCGACGACTGCCACCGCGCCCCGGTTGATCGCTCCATGGGTGTACCTGGCCAGGTAGACCATCCAGAAGAGAGCAACCGCGCCGAAGACCAGCGCCGTCCCGGTGATACCGATCAGTTGCCGGACCGGGCTGCGCTCGTCGACGAGCCACACGTACGCCGCCAGACAGACCACGAAGATCTGGCTTGTCATCGCCGTGAGGAACGCGCTCGACGATTTTCTCAGTATCGCGCCGATCGCGAGCGCGCATGTGATCCCGATACCGAGAAGCAGTGCGGCACCTAACAGATCCCAGGCTGAACGGGTCAGCGTGGCGTCCCAGACCGCGAGCCAGAGAACTACTGCGGTCTGGACAGTCAGGCAGATAAGCAGCAGAGCCTCTGTGACCCGGGGGCGGACACCCAGCGGGGTTTCGACTTGCGAAGTCTGCTGCTCCGGCGGCTTGTCGCCATTCTTGCCGCCGGCGGAGTCTTCGGCAGGGGATTCGATCTGCAGGCTCATGGTGCCTCCCACCCGTATTTCCGTGGCGTATCAACGGTAGGAAGATCGGGCCCAGCAGCGCTTGAGTAGTCGACTACCTAACTTCGGCGGCCTCTGGCGCCGAAAAAGTGTGTTTGCCGGACCCCCGGCGGCCTTAGGCTTCTATCGGCAGAAGGGGAGGGTCATGTCCAACGGCATGTTCAACGTATTGCGGCGCAATGGGGTGGCGCCGCTGGCGGCTCTGGTGGTGCTCGGAGGGGTTCTGGGAATCACCGCACCGGAGGCGGTGGCTTGGCCCATCCCGCTGACCGGGGAAGACAACACCTACCTCAAAGCCACGCGCGGGGTGTTCCCCGGTGACGATGACCAGTTGCTGATGGTGGGCCGGGAGATGTGCCGCCTGCTCTATACCGGTACGCCGGCACAGGCGGTGATCGATCAGATGGCGGGCCAGTACGGCGCTGCTCCGGATCAAGCCGCAGTTGCACTGCGCGCGGCCCGTCGGTCCTACTGCACGCAGGCGCCGCGCTAGGGGGCTCCGGTCATGGTGCCGGCAAGCTGGGTCAACCCGAAGTCGGTACCCTCGGGCAGCGCCTCCAACGGCCACCACCGTAGATCCAAAGACTCGTCACTGCAGGCGATCTCGGCACCTTCGGGGGCCCTTACCACGAACTGCATGTCGAGGTGGCGGGTCGGTACCCCGAGCGAGCAGGTGACCGGGTGCACGTGCAGCGCGGCCAGTTGTGTGTCGATGATCAGCCCGGTGATCCCGGACTCCTCGGTGGCCTCGCGCAACGCGGCGGCGCGAATGTCGGAATCGGTTTCCTCACAATGCCCGCCGAGTTGCAGCCAGCGGCCGAAGCGCGGATGCAGGGTGAGCAGTGTCTGGGTGCCGGTATGGTCGACGACCAGCGCCGAGGCGGTGATGTGACCGGGAACGCACGCCCGGAGACAGGCATCCGGACGGGCAGCTAGAAATGACAGCACCGCATGTCGCAGCGTGTCCTGACCGGGATCGGCTGTCTGCCACTGCGTCAACACCTCGACGGCGGAGGCGTGCAGGCTCTCGGCGCTCACTTCACGACCAGCAGGCCGTCGGTGGGCACCGGGTCGCGGGGCGGCTGCGGATCGGCGGGGTGACCGATCGCGATGGCGCCGAGGGGCTCCCAATCCGGCGGGAGATCGAGCACGGAACGGACCAGATCGGCGGCGAAGATCGTGGATCCGATCCAGCAGCTGCCCACCTCACGCACCGCCAGCGCCACCAGCAGGGCCTGCACCGCCGCGCCCACGGCGACGGTGAACATGGTGTGTTCGGCCTGCGTGCGGGCTTCGTCGGGATAGCTGTGGGCACCGTCGGGAACCATGAACGGAATCACCAGTTCCGGAGCGTCGTACAGGATCTGACCGCGGTTCAGGCGCCGCTCGACGGACTCGGGATCTCGGCCGTCGCCGCTCAGATCGTCCCGCCACTTGTCTTTCATCCGGTCCAGGAGCCGGACGCGGGTGGCACCGTCTTGCACCCAGACGAACCGCACCGGACGGGTGTGGTGCGGCGCGGGTGCGGTCAGCGCCTCGCCGATGGCGGCTTCGACGAGCGCGTGGTCGACGGGCTCGTCGGAGAACGCGCGCACCGAGCGACGCAGCAGCTGAGCCTGGCTGCGTCCCAGCTCGATCGACTCGGCTGTGCCCAGCCAGAACAGGTCGTCCTCACCGGAGCGCAGCAATGTGGCCGCGTTCGACCCGTCGTCGGTCAGCTCAAGCCCACGCACGACGGCGACGGGGATCGCTGTGAGCTTGCCCTTCACCAGATCCGCTGCGGCAGCGATCTCGTCGGCCACGGCCACCTCGGTGACCAGCAGCTCATTGCCGTGCCGGTCGCGCGCTCCGGCGTAGCCGTGGAGAACGGTGAGCCCGGACGCGCCGATCGCGAAATCGGCCTGGCCGTTGCGCCAGGCGCGGCCCATGGTGTCGGTGATCACGATGCCGACGGCGACGCCGAGTTTCTCACGGAGGCCGACACGTAGTGCCTGCGCGCTGCCGTCGGGATCGACCGGCAGCAGCGCCAACTCGTTCGAGTCGACATTGGAGCCGTCGACGCCGGCGGCGGCTTGGACCAGCCCGATCGCGTTCTCGGTGATCAGCGTCCGGCCCTTGCGGGCCAGTACCCGAACCGCCTCGCTGTCGATCAGCTTGCGCCGCAGGGTATCCCGCTCTTCCGGATCGGAAGGAGCGGTGACGATGCGGCCCTCGCACTTGGAGACGACCTTACTGGTGACCACCAGTACATCACCGTCGCGCAGCCAAGGTGCCGCTTCGGCGAGAACGGTGGCCAGGTCATCTCCGGGGCGGAACTCAGGAAGCCCTGCCACCGGCAGGATCTCGACCTTGTCGCCGGAGCCGTGTTCGGTGTTCACAGCAGTGCTCACAGCGCAACGCCGGCCAGGTCAAGGCCGGCCCGCACCATCTCGGCGGTGGTCGACGGGTCGGTCATCAGCAGTGGCACCGCGCGCACCTGAACTCCCTCGATGTCGGCCTCATCGCCCTCGTGTATCAGCCAGCCGTCCAGGATTCCGGTGCCCGACCGGGCGCCGAAATGCCGGCCGACGGCCTGTGACGTGGATTCCACACCGATGATGGACAGGCACTCATCGGCCATGCCGCGCAACGGTTTTCCATTGATGATGGGGGAGTAGCCGACCACCGGCGCCTTGGTCGAGCGCAGCGCGCCGCGGACGCCGGGAATCTGCAGGATCGGTCCGATACTCACGACAGGATTCGACGGCGCCAGCAACACCGCATCGGCGTCGGTGATTGCCTCGGGGACGCCCGGCGCGGCGGTTGCCTGTTCCGCTCCGACGAACGCAAAGCTGTGTGAGGGCACCTGCGCGCGGTGACGCACCCACCACTCCTGGAAGTGGATGGCCCGCCGTTCCCCATCCTCGGGGTCGGTGATCACCACGTGGGTCTCGCTGCGGTCGTCGGTGACGGGCAGCAACCGCGCCCCCGGTGACCAGCGCTTACACAATGCCTCGGTGACCTGTGACAGCGGGTAGCCGGCGCGCAGCATCTGGGTGCGAACCAGATGGGTGGCCAAGTCCCGGTCGCCGAGTCCGAACCAGTCGGGTTGCACACCGTAGGCAGCGAGTTCTTCCTTGGCGTGCCACGTTTCATTGCGGTGACCCCAGCCGCGTTCGGGGTCGATACCGCCACCCAGCGTGTACATGCAGGTGTCGAGGTCCGGGCAGATGCGCACGCCGTGCATCCAGGCGTCGTCACCGACGTTCACGATCGCGGTGAGTTCATGTTTTTGCTTGCTGTCGGTCCCGGCGAACTGGCCGAGGCCCAACAGGTGCTGTACGCCCAGCAAAAACCGGGCGCCTCCGACGCCGCCGACCAGAACGGTGATCTTCACAACGTCCGACCCTAAGCGTTGAGAGCGTGCGGATGGAAACGACGTCGTCACGGGCAGGACACGCCGATGTCGCGACGCGCCGATTTGACATTACGAGATGGTATGAATTCGCGTCCTGGCGCTTGACCCTGGCAGCTAACACGTGTGTAATCACAGATGTGTCATTTCCCGGTTGGTGACCTATTCCGGTGTCGCGGACCGAGATTCGATCAACTGTTCGAATGGGGTGACCGCACATCGCAGTAGTGGGGCTCCACTTAGGATCTACGAGACCGAGTGAGGAGGCGGGGGATAATGTCTTATGAGAGCGGCGATTTCGATCATGTGGTCCGGTTTGACGATCGGCTACTCGGCTCGGTAGACAACGCACCGCACATCAACGTGGGACCGACACCGCTGGGGGCGGCCGGACGTCCTCAACTGAGTCTGGTTCCGGTGAGTTCGGTTCCCGAACACATTGATGTTGATCCGGAAGACGAAGACGACCAATGGCAGGAACGTGCGCTGTGCGCACAGACCGACCCGGAGGCGTTCTTTCCGGAGAAGGGCGGGTCTACCCGCGAGGCCAAGCGCATCTGCCTGGGCTGTGAAGTCAAGGATGCCTGCCTGGAGTACGCGCTCGCGCACGATGAGCGCTTCGGCATCTGGGGAGGATTGTCCGAACGGGAGCGTCGGCGCCTCAAGCGCGGCATCATCTGACGCTCTCCGGCCGAGCGCTCATCGCACGATGTAGCGCTCGACGTCAGTCGTCGTCGATCGTTGGGTCGATGACTGACGGTTCGACTCCCAGATAGGTGGCCACCTGGGCCACCAGGATTTCATGCAGCAGGTCAGCTAGCTCATCGGATCCTTTGACCCGGCGCTCGATGGGCTTGCGGAACAAGACAATTCGAGCCCGGGTCGCATTTCCTCTGACATCAACCCCAGCAGGTATCAACCGCGCCAGCGCGATCGGTCCGTCGGCGATGACCTCGGGCGGCCATTGCACGCCCTCGGGATCTTTCGGAGACATCCGCGGAATCTCATCCACCGCGACATCGAGTTCTTTGATCCGCGCCGCCCACCGACGCTCGATCGGCTCATAGGCTTCCAGTACTGCCATGTCGAACCGCTCGCCCCGACTACGCCAGCCGGGAACCGAGCGCGGCAGCAGCGGTCCGCGCATGTCGCGGCCGCGACGCGATCGCCATGGGTTTCGCTGGGCCACGGCGATGATCGTAACGGTTCGGGATCGGGGACCCGACGGCTGCGCGTGTCCGGCACCGCACAGCGACCGTCCAAAGTAATCTCTGTTGCGTGAATGTTCCCCGTCGCTGCTGCCGGCCCGGGTGCCCGCACTATGCCGTGGCGACGTTGACTTTTGTCTACTCCGACTCCACGGCGGTGGTCGGACCCCTGGCCACGGTGTCTGAACCCCACTCCTGGGACCTCTGCGTCGGCCACGCCGGCCGGATCACGGCACCGCGAGGCTGGGAGTTGGTCCGTCATGCCGGCCCGCTGCCCACCCACCCCGACGAGGACGACCTCGTCGCACTCGCCGACGCCGTGCGTGAAGGCCAGCCCGGTGCGGTTCCCCACAGCGGGGTGGTGGCCGGATTCTCCGATCCCTCCACCGGTGTGGGGGCCAGTGCGGTGATGGCGCCGCAGGCGCGTCCCGCCGAGACCAACGGCCGCCGTCGCGGGCACCTGCGGGTCTTGCCGGACCCCGACAACTAGTACGGACTAGCCCTGATTAGATCCTGATTAGACGACGACCGGCCCAAGAGTAGTGAACGTGTCGGCGCCGCCCGACGGTTAGGCTGGCGCCAACGATCCCGTTTCACAAGGAGCTATATGTCTAGGCCAGCGGCGGCTGTTCACGATGTCATCAAGGCCTATGACGTCCGTGGTCTGGTCGGTAGCCAGATCGACGAAGCGTTCGTGGCCGACGTCGCCGGTGCGTTCGCTCGCCTGGTCCGCTCCGAGGGCGCCACACAGGTCGTGATCGGCTATGACATGCGAGAGAGTTCGCCGACGCTGGCGGCCGCATTCGCCGACGGCGTGACAGCCCAGGGCTTGGACGTGGTCCGCATCGGGTTGGCCTCGACCGATCAGCTCTACTTCGCCTCGGGCCTGTTGGACTGCCCCGGAGCGATGTTCACCGCCAGCCACAACCCGGCCGCGTACAACGGGATCAAACTGTGCCGCGCCGGAGCCAAACCGGTAGGCAAGGACACCGGACTGTCCACGATCTCCGACGAGGTGATTTCGGGGGTGCCTGCCCACGACGGGCCGCCCGGTGTGATCTCCGATCGCGATGTGCTGGTGGACTACGGCACCTTCCTCCGCTCCCTGGTCGATCTGGCCGGGCTGCGTCCGCTGCGCATCGCAGTGGACGCGGGCAACGGAATGGCCGGCCACACCACGCCTGCGGTGCTCGGGCCGATCCCGGGGGCCACAATTCTCCCGTTGTTCTTCGAACTCGACGGCAGCTTCCCCAATCACGAGGCCAACCCACTGGATCCGGCCAACCTCGTCGACCTGCAGGCCCACGTACTGGCCAGCGGCGCCGATATCGGCCTGGCGTTCGACGGTGATGCCGACCGCTGCTTCGTCGTCGACGAACTCGGCCGTCCGGTGTCGCCGTCGGCGGTGACCGCATTGGTGGCCGCCCGTGAGCTCAAGCGGGAAATCGGTGCCACCGTGATCCACAATCTGATCACCTCGCGCGCCGTTCCCGAGTTGGTGATCGAGCGCGGCGGCACTCCTGTGCGGTCCCGGGTCGGGCACTCCTACATCAAGGGCCTGATGGCCGAGACCGGCGCCATCTTCGGCGGAGAACACTCGGCGCACTACTACTTCCGTGATTTCTGGGGCGCCGATTCCGGCATGCTCGCGGCCCTGCACGTGTTGGCCGCCCTGGGCGAGCAGGATCGTCCGCTGTCCGACTTCATGGCGGACTATCAGCGCTATGAGGCCTCCGGCGAGATCAACTTCACCGTCAGCGACGCGCCGGCCTGTGTCGATGCGGTGCTGAAGTCGTTCTCCGGCTCGATCCAGTCCATCGACCACCTCGACGGCGTCACCGTCGATCTCGGCGGTGGCAGCTGGTTCAACCTGCGCACGTCGAATACCGAACCGCTGCTGCGCCTGAACGTGGAAGCACGCACTGCCGAGGACGTCGCCGCCCTCGTCGACAGAGTTTCGGGACAGATCCGTGGGGTGAGCGAGCCGGTGCCGTGAACGCCGTGGACGCCACGGTCGACCTGGACGACGGTGACGGACTTCTGGCCGCCGATCGCAACGGTCTGCTACGGGCGGCGGCCATGGCGGGTGCCCAGGTTCGGGCGACCGCCGCGGCAGTGGCCGAAGGACTGCTCGACCCGCTGCACGCCGATCATCCTCCGCGGACGGTGATTTGGGTTGCCGGTCGCGGCGCTGCCGAGAATGCAGGCGCCATGTTGGCCGCCGTTCTCGGCGCATCGATCGCCGCTCCCATCGTGGTGGCCGCCGAGACCCCGCCGTGGCTGGGGGCACTCGACGTGGTGATCGTGGCCGGTGACGATCCGGGCGATCCGGCTCTGGTGAACGCGGCGGCCACCGGGGTGCGTCGCGGGGCCCGGGTGCTGATCGTGGCGCCGCACGAGGGCCCGTTGCGTGATGTCGCGGCCGGACGCGCGGTGGTGCTGGCACCCAGGTTGTGGGTTCCCGACGACTTCGGACTGACTCGATACCTGGCCGCGGGTCTGGCCGCGCTGCAAGTGGTGGATCACGGTATGCGCGTGGATCTGGCCGCGCTCGCAGACGAATTGGATGCCGAGGCCCTTCGCAACAGCGCCGGACGGGACCTGTTCACCAACCCGGCCAAGACCCTGGCCGAACGGATGTCGGACAGGGCGGTCGTGCTGGCCGGTGACAATCCGGCCACCCTGGCGCTGGCCCGGCACGGGGCGACGGTGATGCTGAGGCTGGCGGGTGAAGTGGTGGCCGCCGCCGGACTGGGTGACGTTCTCGCTGCGATCGGCAGCGGCGCGGTCGCCCACCCTGAGACCCGGTCCTTGTTCCACGACGAGGAGATCGACGGACCGCTACCGCGCCGCATGCGTACGTTCGCCTTGATCACCGATACCGAACGACAACTGGTGGGGGCGAGGGTCAGCGGCTTCGACGACATCGTGATGATCGGTGCCGAGGATGTGCCGGACCAGGCTGGGACGACCCTGCCGGTGGGGCGCCCGGAACAACAACTGGCGGTTCTGGCTGTCCGCTTGGAGATGACGGCCGTGTATTTGAAACTGGTTCGAGGATAAGACGTGCATCTGCTACGGGGAGCGGTGCGGACCTATGCCTGGGGTTCGCGCACTGCAATCGCTGATTTCACCGGAAGGCCCAGTCCGACAATCCATCCGGAGGCCGAGCTGTGGCTCGGCGCACATCCGCAGGACCCGGCGTGGCTACAGACCGAACACGGTGAAGAGTCGTTGCTCCAGGCCGTACAGGACGACCCCGAGGGGCAACTGGGCAGCGTGGCGATCGGAAGATTCGGCGATGCGCTGCCCTTCCTCGTGAAGGTGCTGGCCGCAGATGAGCCGTTGTCGTTGCAGGCCCATCCAAGTGCCGCGCAGGCGAGGGAGGGCTTCGACCGCGAGGACCGACTCGACATCCCGGTGTCCTCACCCGTCCGCAATTATCGTGACCGGAGCCACAAACCCGAATTGCTGGTTGCTTTGGGACAATTCGATGCGCTGGCCGGATTCCGCCCGGTAGACCGCACGGTCGAGTTGATGCGTGCGCTGGCGGTCTCGGATCTCGATCCATTCATCAACCTGCTGTCGGATCAGTCCGATGCCGACGGGTTGCGGGCCCTGTTCACTACCTGGATCACCGCGCCGCAGCCCGATCTCGACGTGTTGGTGCCGGCCGTTCTCGACGGGGCGGTCCACTACATCCGTTCCGGGGCAAAGAAATTCGCAGCCGAGGTCAAGACGGTGCTGGAACTCGGTGAACGATACCCCGGCGACGCCGGGGTGTTGGCCTCCCTGTTGCTGAACCGCATCAGCCTGGGACCCGGCGAGGGCATCTACCTTCCCGCCGGAAATCTGCATGCCTATCTGCATGGTGTCGGCGTTGAGGTGATGGCGAACTCGGACAACGTGCTGCGCGGCGGGCTGACCCCGAAGCACGTCGACGTGCCGGAACTATTGCGGGTGCTGGACTTCACCCCGACGCCGGAAGATCGGCTGCGGTCGGAAACCGTCACGGAGGGAACGGAAACCATCTATCGGACGCCCGCGCAGGAATTCGCGGTGTCGGCGCTGACGGTCGACGGTGAGCACCTCGGTGACGAGATCGACGTGCACTCCCACCACGATGGTCCGCAGCTGCTGTTGTGTATCGAAGGCGCCGCCGTGATCTATGCCGACGACGACAAGCTGACGCTGCAGCGTGGCGCGGCGGCGTGGGTGGCGGCCGAGGACGGTCCCATCCGGCTGACCGCGGCCGAGCCGACGAAACTGTTCCGCGTGACGATCGGGATCTAGCCGGCAGATCGGCCGCGGGCGGTAACCGACTGCTCGGAGCCATTGGGGCGCCGGCGGCGTTCGGCCAGCCACGCCTTGATGTTGTGGCGGATCGCACGTCCGGCGATCCGTGGGGGTGGAGTGAGCCACAGGCTGTCGAGCATGCTCGTACGCCGCAGAAACCACTCGGCCAGAACGGGATCCGTTTCGGCTGCGCCGAGGAACTGGTCGAAGAGACCGAACAACGGGCTGTACCAGAAGGCCTTGTCGCCTTCCGCCCCGTGCTTCACCTGATCGGCAACCGAGTTCATCATCCACACCGGGTAGGTGGTTTTCGCGGTGCGCCGTGCCAGTCGGCGAACCAGATCTTGGGTTCCTTCGGCGAGCACCTGGCGCAGATTGGCCGCCTGCACGGTCGACATGGTCACGCCCTGCCCGTACGTCGGATTCAAGCTGACCACCGCATCGCCGAACGGAAAGATCCCGTCAGGGAACCGGTCCAGTTTGTCGTAGCGCCGCCACTTGGCCACCGGATAACGGTGAAAGTTCATGTCACCCACCGCTTCACCGGCGCGCAACGCCGTCGCAAGGTGCGGTGGCAGCGCGGTGCCACCAAGTTGTTTGATGCCGGCGAAATCGCTCGGTGGCTCGGCCTTGGCGACACCGAACGCGGTGACCGTCCAGATGCCATCCTCGTGGAACAGCATGCCCATACCAAGACCGCTGTCATGCGCCGCACTGACGACGACCATTTTCTCGTTGATCAGCTCCGCGGGGATACGGACCCGCTGTGACGCGTACGTGACCCCGACTTTGATCGATTCCTCGGGCGGTCGCTCGTAGCCCCACTGTTCCAACCACACTGGCAGCCGACTGCCGCGGCCGGAGGCGTCGACCACCATGTCTGCCGCAACCTGTTCACCGTCGTCGAGCACGAGGCCGGTGACCCGTTCGGTACCGGGGTCGTACTGCGGTTCGCTCACTCCCCGTCGCAGGATCTGAACGTTGGGCAATCCCGACACCCGTCTGCGAATCTGCCATTCCAGCTGTCCGCGGCTGGGCACGTACGCGGTGAAGTTTGACTCGAGCGTCTGTCCGGTACCGAGCAGGTGCCCGCCGGCCTCGAAGTGGATGGAGGACGGTCGGTTCTCCACCACCGGAACGTTCGCGGCCACCATGTCGACGAGCAATCCGGGAAAGAGGGCCTCCAACTCGTCGGCCCCGCGAGCCATCAGGAGGTGCACATGTTGGCCCTGCGGTATGGCGCCGCGGTTGACGGGCTGATCCGGCAGCTCGTCACGCTCGTACAGGGTGACGTGGCCGTAGTGATCGGCGAGGACCCTGGCCGCGCACAGCCCGGCGATGCTGCCGCCGATGACAACGGCGTGGGTCGCGAGGGTTCTGGATGAGCTGTGCATTAGATCGACACGGTACTGGGCCCACGGCGTCCGGCGCACAAAAATCAGAAGCAGCGTCAACTGTAACGACGGGCCACGCGTCCTCGATTGGGGAGTGTGCTCCTGGGTGTCCGGGTGTGGGCCTGCGCTGCGCTGCGGCACGGTCCGCGCACCCGGGTGGCGCAACCGGGCGTCCCGCCCAGTGGGCCTGTCTAACGAACGTGCAACAACTCGTGGCACAATCCTGTGGCTGGAGGCGTGATATGGCTCTCAAGTTGATACCCTCTGCAAGGAAACTCACAGTCAACGGATGGGGCAATGACAACGGTCAGCGACGCGGACGGCACGGCAACGGGGGACCTCTATTTCGACAGGGTGGAGGCCCTCTCTCGTGCGACGGTCCGTCGACGCTTCGATCCGTACGTTGACATCGACTGGGACGCACCCGAAAACGCGCTGGCAGACGACGACCCGCGATGGCAACTCGACCCGGACAGTGCTCCGCTCGCGGCTACTGAATGGTATGCCCAACAGCCTTTGCAGCGCCGTATCGACATGGGACGCTGGGTAACTGCGAACACCCTGAAGGTCACCCTCCAATTTGAAATGATGTTGATTCGAGGAGTGGTGCATTACGCCGGCAAGATGCCGAATGGTTCGCCGGTATTCCAGTATCTGCTCCACGAACTGATCGACGAATGCAATCACATCCAGATGTTCCAGGAATTCGTCAACCGCACTGGCGAGGACGTGCCAGGAATGCGGCGAGGGTCCCGGTTTATCGGACCGATCCTGGGCTTTATCGGCGGTTATGCCAACATGATTCACTTCATCGGGGTGCTGTGCGGTGAACAGCCGCTGCACTTCCAGCAGACGCTGCAGCATCGTGGCGCAGCGCACGTGCCGCCGCTGCTGAACAAGATCACCTACATTCACCTGGCCGAGGAAGCGCGCCATATATCGTTTGCCGACGACCTTCTGGCTCAGCGAATGCAGAGCGTCAGTCGGCGCAAGCGAGCGTGGTACGCAATTCTTTTCCCGTTCTTTCTGCGGTGGTTGATCGGGGAGATGATGGGGCCGCCGCGCACATTTGCCCGGCAATTCGGTGTTCCGCGACGGGTTTTCAAGGCTGCGTTCTGGCGGAGCGATCAGTCGCGCCAGATGATGGCTGAATCGGCTGCCGATGTTCGGCGAGTAGCCGAGGACCTCGGTTTGCGGACGGTGTGGTCGCGCTGGATCTGGCGAATGTTGGGTATCGACGGGCGGCTACCGCGGTACCGCGGTGAGCCGGATCGCGGCTCGGCGATCACGCGCGTGACCGGGCTTCGCACGGCAGTGGCGGCCCGCCTTGCGGCCGTGGCGATCATGGCGGGCGTTGCCCTGCTGGTGGCGCCGGACGGCCTGAAGATCATCGGCTGCGCCGCTGCCGGCGCGGGCGTGTGGGCGGCCTATCACACGTTCCGGGAGCGCCGCGGCGGTGTGATGGGCAACCAGCCGTTCGAATGGCCGAGGCTTTTTGTGTGGATAGTGGTGTGCGTGGCCATGATTCCCGCCGGCGGGCTGATCGGACTCGCCTTGGTGGTCTTCATGATCCTGGCACTCGCCGAATTCATGCCCACCCTCTGAGCTAACCTGAATCGTTTGCGCAGGACGTTGCCGACCGGCAACGTCCTGCGACGCGTATCCGGCGAGAACCGCTGAGCCTGAGTGAGTCTGGTGCCCCTGGTCTCGGCCGGCCTCGGCGCATGACGGCCTGCGCGGGCGGCGCCGCGTCAGTCGAGGAGTTTCAGGCCGATCCGGCTACCGGTCAGGCGGGCTTTTGGAACGTGTACACGCGGTATTGGATGAGCCCGGCCTTGGACAGCCACTTCATCCAGCGTGTGCCGACGATCATCGTCTTCTGAGCGTCTGCTGACCCCTGCTCGCGAAAGAACTTGAGCAGGAAGGGGTACGTCGGCAAGGTGTTCTTCCGGATGTTGCGTTTCTCGGCGAGCTCGAGCCCCGCACGCTTACCCATGGACCGGTAACCCCGCAGCGGGACATTCCCGAGCGTTCCGTAGGACTTCGCGATCCGGGGACGGATCGCCATCCAGATCGGGGTCTTCCCGAAGAACATCAGGGTCGGTACGAAGTCGGACACCGCCAGGTACCCGCCCGGCTTGAGCACCCGCGCGGCTTCGGCGAGGAACTTCTCGCGGGACGGGAAGTGGAAGATGCATTCGACGGCCAGGACACGGTCGAAGGAGTTGTCCTCGAACGGCAACTGGCAGGCGTCGGCCTCGACCCAACCGATCTTGTTGCCGTTGACGGGCTTGGTCTGGGCCTCGGCCGCCGCGAGCTGGCGCGGGTCGATGTTGAGGCCGGTGAGGTCCATGTCCGAGTAGGTGCCGTTGATCTGCTGGATGGTCCCACCGAACCCGCAGCCGGCGTCCAGCAGCTTCTGTCCGTCGGCAACCTTTCCGGCGGCGAACAGGACATGGTCCATCTGCTCCATGGCCGCGATGTAGTCATCCCGGGTGCCCTTGGCGGTCTTGGGATCTTCCCAGTAGCCCCAGTGCACCTGGTTTTCCCACAGCTGGCCCGTTTCGCCACCTTCCTGCCGTTCATCGATCAGCAGGTCGAAGTAGGGGAGCTCAGCCATGCGCGGACCGTATCACGATCGGCGCCGAGTGTGACGTACGCCCCACTCTCGCGGCAGGGCACGGTTCGGCGAAGTTTGAGAGTCCTACCGGTTTCACCGCCACCGTGATGGGAGCATGACGGGATGTCTGCCCTTCGGCGAATCAAATCTGTCGAACAGTCGATTGCCGACACCGACGAACCGTCGACCCGGCTCCGCAAGGACCTCACCTGGTGGGACCTGACGGTGTTCGGTGTCTCGGTCGTCATCGGTGCGGGCATTTTCACCATCACCGCTTCCACGGCGGGCAACTTGACCGGGCCTGCGATCTCGATTGCCTTCGTCATCGCCGCCGTCGCGTGCGGGTTGGCCGCCCTGTGCTACGCCGAGTTCGCCTCCACCGTGCCGGTGGCCGGTAGCGCGTACACCTTCTCCTATGCCACGTTCGGGGAGTTCGCGGCGTGGATCATCGGATGGGACCTGATCCTGGAGTTCGCCGTCGCGTCCGCGGTGGTGGCCAAGGGGTGGTCGAGCTACCTCGGAACCGTGTTCGGGTTCGGGGGCGGGATCGCGGATTTCGGTGGTCTGGAGATCGACTGGGGCGCGTTGGTGATCATCGCGCTGGTGACGGTCCTGCTGGCGGTGGGCACCAAGTTGTCAGCGCTCTTCAGCCTGGTCATCACCGTCATCAAGGTGTCGGTTGTGCTGTTGGTGGTGGTCGTGGGCGCCTTCTATATAAAGGCCGCCAACTACACCCCGTTCATTCCGCCGAACGAGGCCGGCGAGGGGGCCAGCGGGGCCGACCAGTCACTGTTCTCGTTGTTGACCGGCGCGGCGGGCAGCCACTACGGCTGGTACGGGGTGCTGGCCGGTGCCTCGATCGTGTTCTTCGCGTTCATCGGGTTCGACGTCGTCGCAACCACTGCCGAGGAGACCCGCGATCCGCAGCGTGACGTACCCCGCGGCATCCTGGCCTCACTCGGGATCGTCACCGTGTTGTACGTCGCGGTGTCGGTGGTGCTTTCCGGCATGGTGTCCTACACCGTGCTGCGCGATGCACCCGACGGCCACGCCAACCTGGCCACTGCCTTCGAAGCCAACGGTGTGCACTGGGCCGCGAAGGTGATCTCCATCGGCGCGCTTGCCGGGCTCACCACGGTCGTGATCGTGCTGATGCTGGGACAGACCCGCGTGCTGTTCGCGATGTCGCGCGACGGTCTGCTGCCGCGACAGCTGGCCGTGACCGGCACCCACGGGACGCCGGTCCGCATCACCCTGATCGTCGGGGTGCTGGTGGCGATCGCCGCCTCGGTGTTCCCGATGGGCCGGCTCGAGGAGATGGTCAACATCGGCACGCTGTTCGCCTTCGTGCTGGTCTCGGCCGGGGTGATCGTGCTGCGGCGGACCCGGCCCGACCTGAAGCGCGGATTCCGCGTGCCGTGGGTGCCGGTGTTGCCGATCGCCGCGATCCTGGCGTGCCTGTGGTTGATGCTCAACCTCACCGGGCTGACCTGGATCCGGTTCCTGCTCTGGATGGTGATCGGGGTGGTGGTGTACGCCGTGTACGGCCGGAGCCATTCGACGCTGGCCAGTAGGGAAGTCGCGGCGACGCCGTCGCAGTAGCTGAAATCGACGCTCGACCACAGTGGATCCGTCGTGGCCTGGGTCACTTTACAAAAGGTAGGTCAATGTCTAGACAAGAGACATAGGCGCGCTTATAGTCAAGTCATCGCAGTGACAGCACTCACACAAGGAGGCTCATCGTGGTGGCGGAACTCTCGAGCGGACCGGACGTCGCAGACGTCGGGCAGTGGCGGGACAAGAAGCGGCATCTGTGGCTCATGGGCCTGATCGCCCCGACGGCGATCTTCGTGATGCTGCCGCTGATCTGGGGGCTCAACCAGCTCGGCTGGCACACCGCCGCCCAGGTGCCACTGTGGATCGGGCCGATCCTGCTCTACGTGCTGCTGCCGCTGTTGGACCTGCGGTTCGGGCCCGACGGCCAGAACCCGCCCGACGAGGTGATGGAGCAGCTGGAGAACGACAAGTACTACCGGTACTGCACCTACCTCTACATCCCGTTCCAGTACGCGAGCGTCGTCATGGGCGCGTATCTGTTCACGGCGTCCGATCTCAGCTGGCTCGGGTTCGACGGCGGACTCGGTTGGCCGGCCAAGATCGGTATTGCGTTGTCGGTGGGTGTGCTCGGAGGGGTGGGCATCAACACCGCGCATGAGATGGGGCACAAGCGAGACTCGTTGGAGCGCTGGCTGTCCAAGATCACGCTGGCCCAGACCTGGTACGGCCACTTCTACATCGAGCACAACCGTGGGCACCACGTGCGGGTCGCCACACCCGAGGATCCCGCGTCGGCGCGTTTCGGCGAGACCTTCTGGGAGTTCCTGCCGCGCAGCGTGTTCGGTAGCCTGCGCTCGTCGTGGGAGCTGGAGGCCCAGCGCTTGCGCCGGCAGGACAAGTCGCCGTGGCACTGGTCCAACGACGTGCTCAACGCGTGGGCCATGTCGGTGGTGTTCTTCGGCGTCCTGATCGCGGTGTTCGGACCCGCGCTGATCCCGTTCATCGTCATCCAGGCCATCTACGGCTTCAGCCTGCTGGAATCGGTGAACTACCTCGAGCACTACGGGCTGTTGCGGCAGAAGACGGCCAGCGGTCGCTACGAGCGGTGCGCCCCGGTGCACAGCTGGAACTCCGACCACATCGTCACCAACCTGTTCCTGTATCACCTGCAGCGGCACAGCGATCACCACGCCAACCCCACCCGCCGGTATCAGACCCTGCGCAGCATCGACGGCGCACCCAACCTGCCCAGTGGGTATGCGTCGCTGATCGGGCTCACCTACCTGCCGCCGTTGTGGCGCAAGCTGATGGACCACCGGGTGCTGGAGCACTACGACGGTGACATCACCAAGGTGAACATCCAGCCGCGGCTGCGGGCGAAGGTGTTGGCGCGCTACGGGGCCGGTGATGCCGCGTGAGCGCCTACGAGTGTCCTGGATGCGGCTACGTGTACGACGAAGCGAAAGGCGCTCCGCGAGAGGGGTTCCCGGCCGGAACGCCATGGAGCGACGTGCCCGACGACTGGTGCTGCCCGGACTGTGCGGTGCGGGAGAAGGTCGACTTCGAACCGATGGGAGCAGTGAAATGACCGACGAGCGCTTGCGCGAGGAGCCGACCGGCACCGAGCCGTACAAGCTGTACATCTGCGTCCAGTGCGGATTCGAGTACGACGAGGCCAAGGGCTGGCCCGAGGACGGCATCGCGCCGGGGACCCGATGGGATGACATCCCCGAGGACTGGAGCTGCCCGGATTGTGGCGCTGCGAAGACCGATTTCGAGATGGTCGAGGTCGCACGGCCTTGACGGCTTCGAGCGACGCGCTCGAAACACGGACGGAAAGCGATATTGTCGCCCGTGTGAGTCGGCCGCGAGACAAACAGCGCATCCCGTATGCGGAGGCATCCAGGGTGCTGCTGCGCGATTCGATTCTCGACGGCATGCGGGAACTGCTGTTGACCCGCGACTGGTCGGCCATCACGCTCTCGCACGTGGCCCAGGTCGCGGGGATCAGCCGTCAGACGATCTACAACGAGTTCGGCTCCCGGCAGGGGCTGGCCGAGGGTTATGCCATGCGTCTGGCGGACCGGCTGGTCGACGCGGTCGACAACGCGATCAACAACAACGTCGGCGAGGTGCACGCGGCGTTCCTGGAGGGGTTCCGGGCGTTCTTCCTGGAATCGGCCGCCGATCCGCTGGTGATCTCGTTGCTCACCGGCGCTTCCAAGCCCGACCTGCTCCAGATCATCACCACCGGCAGCGGCCCGATCATCTCCCGATGCTCCGCCCGGTTGACCGGAACCTTTCAGAACAGCTGGATGAAAGCCAGTGACGAGGACGCCGGGGTGCTGGCCCGGGCGATCGTGCGCCTGGCGATGAGTTACGTGTCGATGCCGCCCGAGGCGGACCACGACGTGGCCGGTGACCTGGCCCGACTCATGACGCCTTTCGCCGAGCGCTACGGTGTCATAGATACCCCGTAGCTGTCAGAGCGCCGCTGCCGTTACTCCGCATGAGCGCCTGTCCCGCGAGCCCGCAGGCTAGAGGTATCTGCGTGTGGCGTCGCCGTCGGGCGCGTCTGCGCGCGTGCAAGCAATCACGACTGAAAGAGGGCTCTACATGACCGAGTTGAAGGCCGACAGCCTCAACGGTATCGACTACAAGGTGGCCGACCTCTCGCTGGCCGAATTCGGCCGCAAGGAGATCCGCCTGGCCGAGCACGAGATGCCCGGCCTCATGGCGCTGCGTCGCGAATACCACGACGTCCAGCCGCTCAAAGGCGCCCGCATCTCCGGTTCACTGCACATGACCGTGCAGACCGCGGTGCTGATCGAGACGCTGGTTGCTCTCGGCGCCGAAGTGCGATGGGCGTCCTGCAACATCTTCTCCACCCAGGACCATGCCGCCGCGGCGGTCGTCGTCGGTCCGAACGGCACCCCGGAGGAGCCCAAGGGCACCCCCGTGTTCGCCTGGAAGGGCGAGACGCTGGAGGAGTACTGGTGGGCCGCCGAGCAGATGCTCACCTGGGAGGGCGAGCCGGCGAACATGATCCTCGACGACGGCGGCGACGCCACCATGCTCGTGCTGCGTGGCGCCGAGTACGAGAAGGCCGGCGTGGTCCCGCCCTCCGAGGAAGACGACTCGGCCGAGTGGAAGGTCTTCCTGTCCCTGGTGCGCAAGCGCTTCGAGACCGAGAAGGACAAGTGGACCAAGATCGCCGCGTCGGTCAAGGGTGTCACCGAGGAGACCACCACCGGCGTGCTGCGGCTGTACCAGTTCGCCGCCGCGGGTGAGCTGGCGTTCCCGGCCATCAACGTCAACGACTCGGTCACCAAGAGCAAGTTCGACAACAAGTACGGCACCCGGCACTCGTTGGTCGACGGCATCAACCGTGGCACCGACGCGCTGATCGGCGGCAAGAAGGTGCTGATCTGTGGTTACGGCGACGTGGGCAAGGGTTGTGCCGAGTCGCTCGCCGGTCAGGGCGCGCGCGTTCAGGTCACCGAAGTCGACCCGATCAACGCCCTGCAGGCGCTGATGGACGGCTACGACGTGGTGACCGTCGAAGAGGCGATCGGCAACGCCGACATCGTGGTGACCGCGACCGGCAACTTCGACATCATCCTGCTCGAGCACATGAAGGCCATGAAGGACCACGCGATCCTGGGCAACATCGGCCACTTCGACAACGAGATCGACATGGCGGCCCTGGAGAAGTCGGGTGCGGTGCGCCTGAACATCAAGCCGCAGGTCGACCAGTGGACCTTCGGTGACACCGGCAAGTCGATCATCGTGCTGAGCGAGGGCCGGCTGCTCAACCTCGGAAACGCCACGGGGCACCCGTCGTTCGTGATGAGCAACAGCTTCTCGAACCAGGTGATCGCCCAGATCGAGCTGTGGACCAAGAACGACGAGTACGACAACGAGGTCTACCGCCTGGCCAAGCACCTCGACGAGAAGGTGGCGCGCATCCACGTCGAGGCACTGGGTGGCTCGCTGACCAAGCTCACCAAGGAGCAGGCCGAGTACATCGGCGTCGACGTCGACGGCCCGTACAAGCCGGAGCACTACCGCTACTGAGTCACTGAGGTAGCGCGACCAGACGGAAAAATGCCCCAAATCAAGCGATTTGGGGCATTTTTCTGTCTGCTGGCCGATTACTTCTTGTTGTCGTGCTTGCTCTTGCTGCGGGCGTCCTTCTTGGCGGGCTTGGTAGCTTCGGAACCGGAGCTGGACGCACCTGCACTCGAACCGCTTGAGCTGGAGGCAGATTCGCTGGACTTGCGGGTGCCGTTCGCGCCCAGCCCGTTGCGGACGTTCTTCACCGCATCCTTGACGCCCTTGACCAGATTGCTGCGCGGGGCCTTGTCCGTCGGGCCGGCCGGCCGGGTAGACGGCGCCTTCAGGCGGGTCTGGGCCTTAGGCGTCGCCTTCACTACGGTCCCGGCATCGTCAGCCGATTCCGTTGCCGTTCCGGCGGTCTCGTCGGTGGCGCTGGTCTCGTCGGCGGTATCGACCTTGGTGGTGGCGGGGGCCTTGGTGGCATCCGCGGCCGCGGGTACGGCGGCCGGCTTCTCCAACGACACCGTGACGGTCTTGTTCACGGTTGTGTGCGTCAGCTCGTTGGCCGCTGCGATGGCGTTGGCGGCTGAACTGTCGGTGACCGAACTGTCGGCATCCGTGACCGGAGCCAGGTCGGCGGCCTCTTCGGTGCCCGTGGTGATGCCTTGCAGCTTCTTGACGATGTTCTCGACAGCGGCACCCTTCAACGCTTCACGAAGTTTGGTGACGCCTGCACTTTCGGCGGTGTCGCTCAGAATGTCGCCCGTCGCGAGCGGATGCAGTCCGAACAGCGGGGGCTTCGGGGCAGGAGCATTCCCCTTGCCGTCCCAATCGTCCCAGCCGCTGCCGAGCAGCACGCCGACCGTCTGCGACAGACCCTGCAGGGCGCCGATCGGGCCGACGGCCTCACCCTTGACCGAGATGGGCAGGGCACCGAGCTTGATATCCATGCCGAGGCTGTTGAAGATCGAGCCGCCGACCGAGGGGATCGTGACCTTGTTGCCGTCTTCGTCGGTGTACTCGTAGGTGCTCCGGTCGGTGGAGCCCGGGGTGAGCAGACCGCCGAACGCGATGTTGAGCCCGGCGATGGTGACGGTGTCCTTGATCAGCCCCGCATCGTTGATCATGGGCGCCAGCGCATCGAGGTTGAGGTTGGCACCGTTGAGGAACGCGTCGACCATGCCGGCCGGTACCCCGAGCAGGCTGGAGAGCGCCGTCGTCGAGTCACCGGCCTGAAGCGCGTTTGAGATCGCCACGGCACTGTTGAGGAGCGCCACCGCGGGGCTGACGACCGGCCCGATGGAGCCGATGAGCACACCGCTCAGCGGCGAGGCCAAGACACTCATGACCGCCGAGAAGGCCTCGGGGTCAACACCTTCGGCCAGGAAGCCGGGGAACATGTCGAGCGCCATGCCGTGCATACCACCCAGGGTGTGCTTGACCACCGCGTCCCTGGTTTCCTCGTCCGCGCCGATCAGGGTGAGACCGGTCAGCACCTTCATCGCATTGGCTGCGAACTGTTGCGACACGGCCTCGAAGCTCGACGGGTCGTCGAACAGCTGCTTGGCGTAACCGATCTGGTTGGCGATCGCCTGTTGCAGTCCGACTCCCGGGGCCAACAGGAAGTTGTCGCCCAGGATCGTGCCGTTGGCTTTCGCAGTGTCGAAGGCCGCCTGCAACGGCGCGAAGGGGTCCCAACCCGCCGTCAGCCGGACCGCGTCGGCCTGGATGTCGTGCTGAACGCCGGCCTGGACCGGGGAGATCCCCGGCGTGGCAGCGATCATTCCGGCAGCGGCGACAACGACTCCGGCTGCAGTGAGCCAGTGACGGGTGGTTTCTTGCTTTGCACCCACGGCAGTGTGGGGCTGAGCAACGAGATGCACGGCATCTCCTTTCGCATCTGTAAATAATCGGACAGACCATAGCCTGGCCAAGTAGTTGCAGATGCAAAATTTGGGCAACGAATGTAGCCAGTTTAAGGTTCCGCGCCTTCGAGCAACGCGTTGCGGCGCGGGAATCCGCTGCTCGCTGGGCTCGAACCTGATTTGGGCTAATAATTAGACATTTTCTTATGTCGCGAACGACCTCGGGGTGAGGTATCGATTCGCGTCGCCGAGCGCCCGGCGAGATCGTGTGTCGTCTGTCAAAAAATTTGTCTGACAACATGATTCATGCGATCAAGCCCCGTTCCGGGCGTGCTGCCGGTAGTCGGTCATCCGGCTCGGATGGGGCAGGCGCGCGAGGTCGAGGCATCTCGGTGCAGCGTCATTTGTGCGTGGGTGGGCGGAAACCGTGGCTCGCGGTACGGGCCGTGCCTGGGTCGTGCCGACCAGATTCGGACGCGACAACCCGTGGCCACCCGGTCGGGTGGCCACGGTCAGCTAACAATCTTGGTCAGCTTTTGAGTCAGTTCTGGCCGGCGGCCTGCTGGCGGGCCGCCTCCGCCTTGATCAGCTCGGCAATCTGGATCGCCGCCTCGAGTTCCCTGGCCTTGGCGAGGTCATCGAGTGCCGACGGCCTACGCCAGTGCGCCACGGGTGCGATCTCGTCGTCGAGCAACTGTTGCCGGCACCGGCCCCGTTGGATCTTGCCGCTCGACGTCGTCGGAATCGACAGATGTTCCACCAGTAGAACCGAATTCGGCTCGACTCCGTATCGCGTGGTCACCGCGGTCCGGATCGCATCGGCCACCGCGGCGAGGTCGGCCGACCCCTCTCGTCGGCGCGCCACCTCCTGCACGATCACCATCTGTTCGACGGCGCCCAGGCCGGGAGTGATTGTGAAGACGGCGCCGCGGCCCGAGACGAGTGCCGGATGGCAGTCCTGCACCGTCCGCTCGATGTCGTTGGGGTAGTAGTTGCCGCCACGGATGACGACGAGGTCCTTGCAGCGTCCCGTGATGTACAGCTCGCCCGAACGAAGGAAACCCAGATCGCCGGTGCGCAGGAACGGGCCGCCGGATTCGTCTGGCAGCGTCGCCGAGAACGTCTGCGTCGTCTCGTCCGGTCGGGCCCAATAGCCCCAACCGACGCTGGGACCGGCGATCCAGATCTCGCCGACTTCGTCTGCCCCACAAGGCTGGTGGGTCTGCGGGTCGACGATGGCCACGTCCTGGCCGCCTCGCGGACGACCGCATCCCACCAACGCCAGAGCAGCCGGATGTCCCGGGTCGACGTCGACGACGCGATCGACCTGAAGGCCGGTGCGATCGACGTGTGCAACGACCGGCAACGCGGAGTCCGACCCGCCGGACACCAGCAACGTCGCCTCCGCGAGCCCGTACACCGGACACAGCGCCTCCGGCCGGAAGCCCGCCGGTGCGAACGCCTCGGCGAACTTCTCCAGCGTGCCGGCCTGTACCGGTTCGGCGCCGTTCATGGCGGTGGCCAGGCTGGACAGATCGAGCGCCGCGCGCTGCTCTGCGGTGCTCTCGTCGACACACCGGTCGTAGGCGAAGTTCGGTGCGGCGGTGAAGGTTGCGCGAAGCCGGGAGATCGCTTCGAGCCAGCCCATCGGCCGTTTGACGAAGGAGGACGGCGACATCAGATGGGTGGTGCACCCGACGTAGATCATCGAGAGGATCCCGCCGATCAGCCCCATGTCGTGGTGGGACGGCAGCCAGAACACGCTGGTTGCGGTGTCGTCGCCGTGCCATACCTGGCGGATCGACTCCATGTTGTGCATAAGGTTTCGGTGCGTCAGGGCGACGCCCTTCGGGGTCGTGGTGGAGCCAGACGTGTACTGCACCATGGCGATCGCGTCGGCGTCGACATCGGGTGCTGTCCAGCCGCTGCCGTCTGCGGAAGCGCCGTCCACCTCATCGGTGCGGACCCACCGCAGGTCACGCCCCTCGGCCAACTCATCGATGGCGGCCTTGATCTTCGCCTGCGTCTCGGCGGTGGCCAGGGCGAAGCGCGCATGTGCGTCGGGCACCACCGAGGACAGACGCGGAGCCAGCCGCTCGTGCACCGGCACGGCGACAGCGCCCGCGTAGATGCAGCCGAAGAACCCGGCGACGGAATCCAGGCCGGGCCGGCACAGGACCAGAACGCGTTCACCGGCAGCGCCCAGTTCTTGCAGGGTGGACGCGATCGCGCGGGCCCGTCGATCCAGGTCGCGGTAGGTCAGCTGGGTGCGGTTCTGGTCGTCGCCGTCGTAGGAGAAGCTGAACGCAACCTTGTCCTGATACGTCGCGGCCCGCTGCTGCAGCATCTCCAGCAGGGTTGCTGCGGCGGGCTTCACCGCGAGCACTGTGTTCTGGTGCATCCGCTACCTCATACGTCGGCGATTCCTGGGATCAGGCGACCGTACCGGACGCCCCGGAGGGCCCTCGGATTACCCGCAGGAGGCGGCGTCGAGCTCCGGATAGGATTTCACCAGCGATCGATCGGGGGTTTGCATGGCTGAGGACGCAGTCATCCAGGAGTTAGCTGCCGCTGTTGAACGCAGCCCGGAGCTGGCAGAGTTGCGCCTGCACCTGGCCACTTTGCTGGTCGAACGGGGCCGCTATGCCGAGGCGCTGACACATTGCAGCGCAGTGCTGGCCCAGGACGCCTCGAACATCCGGGCCGTGACGCTGCTGCAGCAGTGCAGCGCCGGCCTGGCGGGCGCGTCAGCGCCTGCTGCGCCCGCAGAGCCCGCTCGGGGCTTCGACTGGACGGCGGCCGAGAAGGAGGTCGCCGACATCGTCAAACCGGCATTCGTCACCGAACCCGCCGAAGCCGTCAACGAGAACGACTACGACGCACTGCAGCGCACGTCGGTCCGGCTCGACGACATCGCGGGGATGGCCGAGGTCAAGAAACAGCTCGAGCTCTCACTGCTGGGCCCCATCCGCAATCCCGAGCTGATGAAGGCATTCAAGGTGTCCGCGCGCGGCGGACTGCTGCTGTACGGCCCACCCGGATGCGGCAAGACGTACATCGCCAAGGCGGTGTCCGGCGAACTCGGGGCGAACTTCTATCAGGTCGGGATCGCCGACGTGTTGTCCCGTTGGCTCGGCGAGAGCGAACACAGTGTCCGGGCGATCTTCGACAACGCGCGTCGCAACGCGCCCTGCGTGCTGTTCTTCGACGAGGTGGATGCGCTCGGTCATCGTCGTTCGGCACTGAGCGGGTCTGCCGGGTTACGGACCGTCGTGAACGCCCTTCTGGAAGAACTGGATTCGGCCACATCCGACAACGACGGTGTCTACGTGCTGGGCGCCACCAACGCTCCATGGGATGTCGACGCCGCGCTGCGCAGGCCCGGCCGGTTCGACCGGATGATCTTCGTGTCATTGCCTGACGTCGATGCGCGTGCGGCGATCATGAAGTTGCATCTGCAGGACCGGCCGGTGGAGGGCATCAACCTGGCGTCGGTGGCCAAACGTACCGACGGTTTCTCCGGCGCCGACCTGGCCCATGTCTGTGATACCGCAACGCAATTGGCGATGGCCGAATCTCTGCGAAGCGGTCAGGTGCGGCCCGTTCAGATGTCCGACATCGACGCCGCGGTGGCGCAGATCCGGCCGTCGACCGGACCGTGGTTCGAGACCGCACGTAACGTCGTGGAGTTCAGCAACCGCGACGGCACCTACGACGATCTCGCAAAATACATGCGGCGGAACAAACTTCGGTGACGTCGGCAGCCGCAGGCCCCGGCGATGTCGCCGAGGCGTATCTGGGCACCAGAAACTACCAGCGGGCTGCCGAAGTGCTGCAGTCCGCGTTGGCCGAAGCCCCCAACGATGCCGGACTCCTTGCGCAGTACGCCCGTGCGTGCCTGGGGTTGAAGGACTATCAGCGGGCGGCGCAGGCCGCGCATTCGGCGTTGGCCGCCGCTCCCGGCGACGAACACGTGATGCGTGTGTATGCCCTCGCGCTGAACGGACAGGGACGGCGGCAGGAAGCGCTGCAGATGGCGTGGAAAGCAGCCACGGAGAATCCGCACATCTATTCCGTGCACTACACCTACGCCAGTCTGTTGCACGAGGCCGGGCGTTCGCGAGAGGCGCTCGACGTGATCGACGAAGCCCTCCGGTTGTACCCGGAGTCCGCGGACTCGCTGGTGCTGCGCGGCGACATCCACCGGGCGCTGGGGAGTTTCACCGCTGCCGAGGACAGCTGCCAGGCGGCCCTGCGGTTGGAACCCGACCATGCTTCGGCGGTTCACAACCTGGCGGTCGCCAGGCTGAAGTGGGGCAAACTGACGACGTCGATCAACGGTTTCCTCGGGGCGGGCCGGCTGGATCCGGGACTGGGCGCGTTGGCCCGCCGCAACATCGGGGTGGTGCTGATCCGGGTTCTGCGCGTCTCCACCGCGTGCGTCATCCTGCTGGCCCTCGCGATGATCTCCGTGATGGCCGTGCACGGAGATTCCCAACCGACTGTGGTACCAAGGATTTTCACTGCTTTGCTGTCGCTCGGGCTGGTGGCGGTGATCGCCTGGCTGGTGCGCAGCGTGCCACGCCCGACGCTGTACGCAGTGTTACGTGAGCGAACCTTCCTGGCCGTCCGGCTAGGGTTCCTGGGGTTCGCGATCGTCGCCGGAGCGGTCACTGCAGCGGTCGGATCGACTCCGCTGACAGACGTCCTGGGCCCGTTGCTGTTGTTCGGGGCCGTGAGTCTGCGGGTGTATGGCTGGCTGAGCGGTCAATAGGGGGGATGGAAATGAAGCAGGTGACGATCGCTTTCGACATCGACGGGACGTTGCGGGACAACACGATCACCGATGGCTACGTGGCCAACGAACGCATCCGCACGCTGCTGATCACCTTGGCGTGCATGAGGAACACGCGGATCATGCTCTGGTCCGGGGGCGGTGAGGGTTACGCCCGTCGGGCTGCCGACGCCATGGGCCTCGTGAAGTACGTCGACGTCTACGCCGACAAGGGCTACGGCGGCTACGACGCCGACGGCCATCCCATCTTCCACACCGACCTGAAACCCGACATCGCCTTCGACGACATCGAGGAGTGCTCGCTCGGCGGACTGAATCTCATTGTGCAGGAACGCGGATTCACGCCGGGTTATGTGCCGCCCGCGCAGCGGCCGAGCTGACGCGCGGCCGCCACTCCAGCGTGACGCTCGAGGGCTGGCGCCACTCTGGTGTGACATTGGGGGGCGACGGCCGCCGCAGAGCTAGGCTCGCGGGGTGCTCATTGCGATCGAGGGTGTCGACGGCGCAGGCAAACGTACGCTGACGGGCGGCCTGCGGGCGGCGTTCGAGGCCGACCACCTCTCCGTCGGCAGTCTGGCGTTCCCGCGCTATCACCGCTCGGTGCCCGCGGACCTGGCCGCCGAGGCGCTGCACGGCGCCCACGGCGATCTGGCCGGATCCGTCTACGCGATGGCCACCCTGTTCGCGCTCGACCGTGCCGGTGCCCGGGAGGAGATCGAACACCTGCAGGCCGCCTATGACGTCGTCATCCTGGATCGCTACGTGGCGTCCAACGCCGCCTACAGCGCGGCCCGGCTCCACCAGGGCGCCGACGGGGAAGCGGTGGCCTGGGTGCGTGAGCTCGAGTTCGACCGTCTCAAACTCCCCAGCCCGGATTGGCAGATTCTGCTCGATGTCCCCACCGAGCTGGCTGCTGCGCGGGCCGAGCATCGCGCCAACACCGAGGCCGACCGCGCCAAGGACGCCTACGAGCGCGACGGCGGGCTGCAACAGCGCACCGGTGCGGTGTATGCCGCGCTGGCAGCCGCCGACTGGTGCGGCCGATGGGCGGTCGCGGGCCCGGATGTGGACCCGGCAGCCCTGGCGGGGCGGCTAAGCAGCAGATAAAGCGGAGAAACCCGCGTGTGGTACCCCGGTTTTATCGCTGTCGGGTGACACCATGGACACCATGAGGCAAAGGATCCTTGTCGTCGACGACGACCCATCGCTGGCCGAGATGCTCACCATCGTCTTGCGTGGTGAAGGATTCGACACCGCGGTCATCGGCGATGGCAGCCAGGCGCTCACAGCGGTCCGCGAATTGCGGCCTGACCTGGTCCTGTTGGATCTGATGTTGCCCGGCATGAACGGGATCGACGTGTGCCGGGTGCTGCGTGCCGACTCCGGCGTGCCGATCGTCATGCTGACGGCCAAGACCGACACGGTTGACGTGGTACTCGGCCTGGAGTCCGGCGCCGACGACTACGTGATGAAGCCTTTCAAGCCGAAGGAGCTGGTGGCCCGGGTGCGCGCGCGGCTGCGCCGCAACGAGGACGAGCCTGCCGAGCTGCTCTCGATCAACGATGTCGAGATCGACGTGCCCGCCCACAAGGTGACCCGGCAGGGCGAGCAGATTTCGCTGACGCCGCTGGAGTTCGACCTGCTGGTGGCGCTGGCACGTAAACCACGCCAGGTGTTTACTCGTGATGTGCTGCTCGAACAGGTGTGGGGATATCGCCACCCCGCTGACACCCGTTTGGTGAACGTGCATGTCCAGCGGTTGCGGGCCAAGGTCGAGAAAGACCCGGAGAACCCGCAGGTGGTGTTGACCGTTCGAGGAGTGGGATACAAGGCCGGACCACCGTGATCGGACGGCTCGCCGTCGCCGTGACACTCACCGCCCGGCGGTGGCCGTGATCTTCAGCTCCAGACGTCGCATTCGTGGTCGCTGGGGAGGTTCTGGTCCGCTGTTGCGCGGATTGGGGACGCTCGGACGGGCGGTGAGCCTGGTCTGGCGTCGCTCGCTGCAACTACGGGTCGTGACGCTGACCCTGGGGCTCTCGCTCGCCGTCATCCTGGTGCTCGGCTTCGTGCTGACCAGCCAGATCACCGACCGGATCCTCGAGGTCAAGGTCAAGGCCGCCACCGAAGAGGTGGAACGGGCCCGCGTCACAGTCGGCGGCATCGTCGGCGGTGAGGAGAGCAGGTCGCTCGACAGCAGCCTCCAGTTGGCCCGGAACACCCTGATCGATCGCAAGGCCGACGCCCGAGCGGATGTGGCCGGCGCGTTCGACGCGGTGCTCATGGTCCCCGGCGACGGGCCGCGCGAAGCCGCTGCGGCCGGGCCGGTGCAACAGGTGCCCAAGGCGCTACGTGACTTCGTCAAGGCCGGACAGGTCAGCTACCAGTACACCCCGGTCGCCACCGATGCGTTCTCCGGCCCTGCGCTGATCGTCGGCAGCCCGGCGTCCTCATCGGTGCCCAATCTTGAGCTGTACCTGATCTTTCCGCTGAACAACGAGGAAAGCACCATCTCCCTGGTGCGCGGCACCATGGCGACCGGCGGCGTGGTGCTGCTGGGTCTGCTGGCGGCGATCGCTCTCGTGGTGGCCCGTCAGATCGTGCAGCCGGTCCGGTCCGCCTCACGGATCGCCGAGCGGTTCGCCGAAGGCCACCTGACCGAGCGGATGCCGGTGCGCGGCGAGGACGACATGGCCCGGCTCGCGGTGTCGTTCAACGACATGGCCGAGAGTCTGTCGCGCCAGATCCAACAGCTCGAGGAATTCGGAAACCTGCAGCGCCGCTTCACCTCTGATGTCAGCCATGAACTGCGGACCCCGCTGACCACCGTGCGCATGGCCGCCGACCTCATCCACGATCACAGCGAGGACCTCGACCCCGCGCTGCGCCGGTCAACCGAGCTGATGGTCAACGAGCTGGACCGGTTCGAGACACTGCTGGCCGATCTGCTGGAGATCTCCCGCCACGACGCCGGTGTGGCCGAGCTGTCGGTGGAGTCGGTGGATCTGCGGACGACGGTGCAGAGTGCGCTGGACAACGTCGGGCACCTGGCGGCCGATGCCGAGGTCGAGCTCGACGTCAACATGCCGGGCGACGAGGTGATCGCCGAGGTGGATCCGCGTCGGGTGGAACGCATCCTGCGCAACCTCATCGCCAACGCCATCGATCACGCCGAGCGCAAACCGGTGCGCATCCGGATGGCTGCCGACGAGGACACCGTCGCCGTCACCGTGCGCGATTACGGTGTCGGCCTGCGTCCTGGCGAGGAGAAGCTGGTGTTCAGCCGGTTCTGGCGGTCCGATCCGTCCCGCGTACGCCGCTCCGGCGGCACCGGCCTGGGCCTGGCCATCAGCATCGAGGACGCGCGCCTGCACCAGGGCCGGTTGGAGGCCTGGGGTGAGCCGGGCAAGGGAGCCTGCTTCCGTCTGACGCTGCCCCTGGTGCGCGGCCACAAGGTGACCACCAGTCCGCTGCCGTTGAAACCTGCTTCGCAACAGCAAAAGTCGCGGCAGCGCCCCAACCGCGACCGGGAGCATGCGGAGGAGAACGTGTGAAGCGCCTACTGACGGTGGTGGTCGTCGGTCTGGTAGTTCTGGTGTCCGGATGCGCGGGAATTCCGAATTCGTCGTCCCCGCAAGCGATCGGTACCGTCGACAGGCCGGCACCACCGAACCTGCCCAAACCGGCGCCGGGCATGGACCCCGATGTTCTCCTGCGCGAATTCCTCAAGGCCACCGCCGATCCCGCAAACCGGCACCTGGCGGCCCGGCAGTTCCTCACCGAGTCGGCGTCCAGCTCGTGGGACGACGCCGGCAGCGCACTGCTGCTCGACCGGGTGGTGTTCGTCGAAACCCGCGGCGCAGACCGGGTTTCGGTGAGCATGCGGGCAGACATCCTGGGGTCCCTTTCCGACATGGGGGTGTTCGAGACCGGGGAGGGGGCACTGCCCGATCCCGGTCCGATCGAGCTCGTCCAGACTCCGGCCGGCTGGCGCATCGACCGGCTGCCCAACGGCGTTTTCCTTGACTGGCAACAGTTTCAGTCCACCTACAAGCGCAACACGCTCTACTTCGTCGACCCGACCGGGACCACGGTCGTGCCCGATCCCCGTTATGTCGCGGTGTCCGATCCCGACCAGTTGGCCACCGAACTGATCTCCAAACTGGTCTCCGGGCCCCGCCCGGAGATCGCCAGGGCCGTGCGTAACCTGCTCGACGCACCATTGCGGCTGCGCGGTCCGGTCACCCGGGCCGACGGCGGAAAGACCGGAGTGGGGCGCGGCTACGGCGGCGCCCGAATCGACCTCGAGAATCTCTCGACCACCGATCCGCACAGCCGGCAACTGCTTGCCGCGCAGATCATCTGGACCCTGTCGCGGGCCGGGATCAGTGGGCCGTACGTGATCAACGTCGACGGTGCCCCGCTGGACGACCGGTTCGCCGACGGTTGGGAGACCTCCGACGTCGCGGCCACGGACCCTGGTGCGGTGCCTGGCGCGGCCGCAGGCCTGCACGCACTGGTCGGTGGATCGCTGGTGGCGTTGGACGGGCAGAGCACCACCCGCGTGCCTGGCGCGTTCGGTTCGGCACCCAATCAAAAGTCGGCAGCGGTGTCACGCAATGGTCAGGATGCGGCGTCTGTCGTTGTGTTGCCCGATGCCCCGGAGGCGACTGCCGCCTCGCTGTGGATGGGCCCGCTGGGCGGCCCCACCGCGATGGCCATCGAGGGCCGGACCCTGAGCCGCCCAAGTTGGTCGCTGGACCAAGCCGTGTGGGTGGTGGTCGACGACGTCAATGTGGTCCGCGCCATCCGCGACGCGTCCGGTGTGCCGGCGCGTATCCCCGTCGACGCGGCGGCCGTGGTCACCCGATATCCCGGCCCGATCACCGAACTGCAGCTGTCCCGGGACGGCACCCGCGCGGCGATGGTGATCGGTGGGCAGGTGATCCTGGCCGGAATCGAGCGGACCCCGGAAGGCCAGTTCCTGCTGACCTATCCGCGGCGTCTCGGCTTCGGACTGGGCAACACGGTGGTGTCGTTGTCCTGGCGTACCGGCGACGACATCGTGGTCAGCCGGACCGATCCGGCGCACCCGGTGTCCTACGTCAATCTCGACGGGGTGAACTCGGACGGTCCCAGCCGCAATCTGCAGATCCCGGTGGGCACGGTGGCCGCGAATCCGTCGACGGTCTATGTCGCCGATCAGCGCGGGGTGATGCAGCTGTCCGCATCGGTCAGTGAGGACAACCCCGGCTGGGTCGAAGTGCGTCCGCTGATGGTTCCCGGCTCGCTGCCGGTGCTGCCCGGCTGACCGACCCCCGCGCCGTGTCGGTGCCGGCGCGCAGACTGCCGGCATGCTCGACCTCATCCTGCCGCTGGAGTGCGGCGGCTGTGGGGCACCGTCGACCAGGTGGTGTGCGACGTGTGCCGCGCAGCTGAGCGTCGCCGATGACGAGCCGCACCTGGTCACTCCGCGCACCGATCCGGGGGTGCCGGTGTTTGCCCTGGGCCGCCACGCCGGTATCCGCCGGCGCGTAATTGTGGCGGCCAAGGAACACGGCCGCAGCGACCTGATCGTCCCGCTGGCCGATGCGCTGAGTGCCGGCCTGCAGCATCTGCTGACCTGGGGCGTCGTCGGCACTCCGGTGACACTGGTGCCGGCACCGACCCGCTTCGTCGCGGCTCGTCGGCGCGGTGGTGATCCGGTCCGCCGGATCGCGACGGCGGCGGTTGCCGGACTGCCGGGTGTCGGCGTGGTGCCCGCGCTGCGCCTGCGGCCGTGGGTGCGTGATTCGGTGGGCCTGTCGGGCGCCGCCCGCGAGCGCAACATCGCCGGCCGCGTGCGTCTGATCAGGCCGGTCGTGGGTGAAGTGGTGCTGGTCGACGACATCGTCACCACCGGAGCCACGGCGGCCGAATCGGTGCGGATGCTTACCACTTCGGGGGCCGACGTGGCTGCTGTACTGGCGATTTCGCATGCCTGACGCGCGCGTCATTTCGCTGAGATCAAACCCACATGAAGAACTGAGAACACGTATTTGAAATTGGTGGCACGAGTGGGTGAACACGGACTACCGTCGGCAGCAACCACCCGTGAACGACTCACGGCGGCGCCCCCCGAACGCGGCGCCACTTCACTGCCAAACGGTAGGAGGTGAGTACCCGACACCTTTCGCCGATGGGTGGAGCAAACTATTCGGCCCATCGGCACCATCTCGATTCGTTGAGAAGTAGGGCACGCGTGAACGCGTGTGACAACTGAGAGAAACGAGTTGCCGAGTATGTCAACCCATTCCCCGGACACAAGCGCCACCATGGTGGTCGACCCCGACGAGCAGGTCGGCGACACCACCCCGGAGCCGAACGCAGAGGTTGTGGTCAAAGGTCGAAACGTCGAAGTTCCCGATCACTTCCGTATCTACGTCTCGGAGAAGTTGTCGCGCCTGGAGCGGTTCGACCGCACCATCTACCTGTTCGACGTCGAACTCGACCACGAACGTAACCGCCGTCAGCGCAAAAACTGCCAGCACGTCGAGATCACGGCCCGCGGCCGTGGCCCGGTGGTGCGCGGCGAGGCCTGCGCAGACAGCTTCTATGCGGCCCTGGAATCAGCGGCCGGCAAACTCGAAAGCAGGCTCCGCAAGAGCAAGGACCGCCGCAAGATCCACTACGGCGACAAGACCCCGGTCTCACTGGCCGAAGCGACCGCGCACGAGACGC
This sequence comes from Mycobacterium shunyiense, assembly GCF_058270035.1. NCBI lineage: Bacteria > Bacillati > Actinomycetota > Actinomycetes > Mycobacteriales > Mycobacteriaceae > Mycobacterium > Mycobacterium shunyiense. Next base: position 149,241 of record NZ_JBZDPT010000001.1, read on the forward strand.
TGTTCGAACAGCAGCCGACGGCGACGGTCGATGGCGGATTGGCGGATGGCCTCGACGACCATGAGCCGGGCCGGATCGTACGGACCAAGGAACACCCGGCGAAGCCGATGACCGTCGATGACGCCCTCTATGAGATGGAGCTGGTCGGCCACGATTTCTTTCTGTTCCATGACAAGGAGAGTGATCGCCCGTCGGTGGTATACCGCCGCCACGCCTACGACTACGGGCTGATCCGTCTGGCCTGACCGCCAGAAGGCGCAGAATCGCACCTCGGAGCATTCCGGGGTGCGATTTTGTCTCTTGGCGCCAGCAGAACCAGCGACTTCGACCGGTCACCTACGATGGACGTCAACTAAGCCCGTGCGATCCCGCCCACGGGATCCATCGAACCCACAGGGGAAATAGCGTGCTGTCGAAGTTGCTCCGTCTCGGTGAAGGCCGCATGGTCAAGCGCCTCAAGAAGGTGGCCGATTATGTCGACACCTTGTCCGACGACATGGAGAAGCTCTCGGACGCCGAGCTGCGAGGCAAGACCGACGAGTTCAAGAAGCGGATCGCCGACGGCGAGGACCTCGACGACCTGCTGCCCGAGGCGTTCGCGGTGGCCCGTGAGGCGGCGTGGCGGGTGCTGTCCCAGAAGCACTTCGAGGTCCAGATCATGGGCGGCGCGGCGCTGCACTTCGGCAACGTCGCCGAGATGAAGACCGGTGAGGGCAAGACCCTGACCGCGGTGCTGCCGGCCTACCTCAACGCGCTGTCCGGCGAGGGCGTGCACGTGGTGACGGTCAACGACTACCTGGCCAAACGCGACAGCGAGTGGATGGGCCGCGTGCACCGGTTCCTGGGCCTGGAGGTCGGCGTGATCCTTTCGGGCCTGACCCCGGAGGAGCGCAGGACGGCGTACCACGCCGACATCACCTACGGCACCAACAACGAGTTCGGGTTCGACTACCTGCGCGACAACATGGCGCACTCGGTCGAGGACATGGTCCAGCGTGGCCACAACTTCGCGATCGTGGACGAGGTCGACTCGATCCTCATCGACGAGGCCCGTACCCCGCTGATCATCTCGGGTCCCGCCGACGGCGCCTCCAACTGGTACAGCGAGTTCGCCCGACTGGCCCCGATGATGGAGAAGGACACCCACTACGAGGTCGACATCCGCAAGCGCACCATCGGTGTGCACGAGCTGGGCGTGGAGTTCGTCGAGGACCAGCTGGGCATCGAGAACCTCTACGAGGCAGCCAATTCGCCGCTGGTCAGCTACCTGAACAACGCCATCAAGGCCAAGGAGCTGTTCCAGCGCGACAAGGACTACATCGTCCGCGACGGCGAGGTACTCATCGTCGACGAGTTCACCGGCCGTGTGCTGCTGGGACGCCGCTACAACGAGGGCATGCACCAGGCCATCGAGGCCAAGGAGCACGTCGAGATCAAGGCCGAGAACCAGACGCTGGCCACGATCACGCTGCAGAACTACTTCCGGCTCTACGACAAGCTGTCCGGCATGACCGGCACGGCCGAGACCGAGGCCGCCGAGCTGCACGAGATCTACAAGCTGGGTGTGGTGCCGATCCCCACCAACAAGCCGATGGTCCGCGCCGATCAGGGCGATTTGATCTACAAGACCGAGGAAGCCAAGTACATCGCGGTCGTCGACGACGTGTCCGAGCGCTATGAAAAGGGACAGCCGGTGCTGATCGGTACCACCAGCGTCGAGCGCTCCGAGTACCTGTCGCGGCAGTTCACCAAGCGCAAGATTCCGCACAACGTCCTGAACGCGAAGTACCACGAGCAGGAGGCGAACATCATCGCCGAGGCCGGTCGGCTCGGCGCCATCACCGTCGCCACCAACATGGCCGGTCGTGGTACCGACATCGTGCTCGGCGGCAACGCCGACTTCCTGGCCGACAAGCGGCTGCGGGAAAAGGGCCTGGATCCGGTGGAGACCCCGGAGGAGTACGAGGCCGCCTGGGACGACACCCTCACGGCCATCAAGGAAGAGGCCAACAAGGAGGCCGAGAAGGTCACCGAGGCCGGTGGGCTGTATGTGCTGGGCACCGAGCGTCATGAGTCCCGGCGTATCGACAACCAGCTGCGCGGCCGCTCGGGCCGCCAGGGTGACCCGGGCGAGTCCCGGTTCTACCTGTCGCTGGGTGACGAGTTGATGCGACGGTTCAACGGTGCGACGCTGGAGTCGCTGCTGACCAGGCTGAACCTGCCCGACGATGTGCCGATCGAGGCCAAGATGGTGACCCGCGCGATCAAGAGCGCGCAGACCCAGGTCGAGCAGCAGAACTTCGAGGTCCGCAAGAACGTCCTCAAGTACGACGAGGTGATGAACCAGCAGCGCAAGGTCATCTACAAAGAGCGGCGGATGCTCCTGGAGGGCGAGAACCTCCAGGAACAGGCCCACGACATGCTCGTCGACGTGATCACCGCCTACGTCGACGGCGCCACGGCCGAGGGTTACGCCGAGGACTGGGATCTGGCCAAGCTGTGGGAGGCGCTCAAGACGCTGTACCCGGTGGGCATCGACCACCACGATCTGGTCGATTCCGATGCAGTGGGCGAGCCCGGTGAGCTGACCCGTGACGAGTTGCTCGAAGCGCTGGTCGCCGACGCCGACCGCGCCTATGCCGAGCGCGAGAAGCAGCTCGAGGAACTGGCGGGCGAGGGCGCCATGCGCCAGCTGGAGCGCAACGTCCTGCTCAACGTGATCGACCGCAAGTGGCGCGAGCACCTCTACGAGATGGACTACCTCAAGGAGGGCATCGGTCTGCGCGCGATGGCGCAGCGCGATCCGCTGGTCGAGTACCAGCGCGAGGGCTATGACATGTTCGTCGGCATGCTCGACGCGCTGAAGGAGGAGTCGGTCGGATTCCTGTTCAACGTTCAGGTCGAGGCTGTGCCTTCGCAGCCGAGCGCCCAGGTGGCACCTGTGGCCGCGCCCAGCGGGCTGGCCGAGTTCGCTGCGGCCGCGGCGGCGAAGGCCGGTGAGGCCAATGAGGCTGCAGCCGCCGAGGCCGACTCCGGTGCGGTGGCCACCAAGGAGCGCCCGGCACCTGCATTGCGGGCCAAGGGGATCGAGAACGACGCTCCGCCGCTGACCTACACCGGACCGTCCGAGGACGGAACCGCGGAGGTCCAGCGGTCCGGCGGTGGCGGGAAGCATTCCGCGCCCGCCGGTGGTGGCACGCGTCGTGAGCGGCGCGAAGCAGCCCGCAAGCAGGCCAAGACCGGCCGGCCGTCGAAGTCGCACCGCAAGGGTTAACCCAACTGCAGCGCGGTGAGTTGCCAACGGCCACTGCGCAATTCGATACGTCCGGCGATGGCGCGTACGCGCGCCCCGCGGGTGTAGGTGGCGAACAGCTCGGCGGCCTCGGGTGAGGCTGCCGGGCGTAACCCCACCCGTCGCAGGCTGGCGGTGGTGACGTGCCGGGATGCGGTGGAGGCGACGACCGCGTCGAGCAGCAGTTGGCTCATCAGTGATCTCAGCTGGGACGGCGGTCTGCGCCGGTCGACGACCTCAAGGACCCGGCGCAGGGCCATGTCGGCGAATTGTGCCGCACCAGGCTGCAATTGGCGTTCGGGTTCGGGACTCACAAGCCGTAGCCGGCGCGGGCTGTGCCCGTGCAGCACGGTCGGGGTCGGACAAGGGGCGGCGGGCACGTCAGGCGGTGGGCCGCCCAGCGGCAGCGCCGGCGGCTCGCAGTCGATGACGGGTGCGGTCAGCGGCTGCGCAGCGCGTTTCGGGGTGGTCACAGGCAACCTCCAGCGGTCGGCATCACGGACGACATCTGCTGGAGAGGTGCAGACCTACCCATGATCGCATGGGTTCGGCGTGCCGGAAGCACGGATAATCCGGCGCTCGGTTTCTCCGGTTAGCGTGACGAGAGTCGTCGAACCAGGGGGAACAGAATGGTTCAGCCCAGCATCGATTGGCCGGCCGAGCCGCTGCGCTCGCTGGTGTGGACGCTGCAGGCGTGGGTGATCACGTTCGTGGTGTTCCTCGCCGTGGCGGTGCTGATCGCGAGGTTCACCCGGTGGGGACAACAGTTCTGGCGGGTCAACGCACCGTTCTTCACCGGCGCCGGCAGTTGGCGCACCTGGGTGCTGCTGGCGTTCATCCTGTGGCACACCGTGTACGCGGCGCGGGTGGTGGTCATTTTCACCTACCAGTACGCGGACCTGATGAATGCGGTGCAGGCCGGTTCGGAGGCACTGGCCACCCACGACGACGCGAAACTCGATGCCGCGCGACAGGCGTTCATGACGTCGTTTGCGATCAGCGGGATTCTGGTGGCACTCACCGTCATCTACACCGTGGTGGACCTCTTCCTGCGTCGCGTCTTCTCGATCCATTGGCGGGTCTGGCTCAATGCGCGGCTGGTCGACGACTGGATGGCCGGCGATGCGTTCTACCGCAACCGCTTTCTGGATGCGCCGGTGGAAAACCCTGATCAGCGCATCCAGACCGACGTCGAGACCTTCACCACCAAGTCGGTCGACCTGAGCATCGGGGCGGTGAGCAAGTCTTTGTTGATCGTCATGTTCACCGGGGTGCTGTGGCAACTATCGGGGCCATTGCAGTTGGGCGGCTGGGTGATTCCGCGGGCGATGGTCTTCGTGGCGTTCATCTTTTCGATCACGGTGACGGTCATCGCGTTCTGGATCGGCCGCCCCCTGGTCCGGTTGAACTTCCTCAACGAACGGTTCAGCGCCAGTTTCCGCTACGCGCTGGTGCGGTTGCGCGACAGCGCCGAGCGCGTTGCGTTCTACCGCGGTGGGGAGCGTGAACGGACACTGCTGCACTCCCGGTTCGCCGAGATCATCGCCAACATGTGGCGGATCGTGTTCGCGCAGTTGCGCCTCAACGGCTGGAACCGCGGGGTCGGTGACGTGACGACGGGCATGATCCCCTACATCGTGCAGGCGCCACGGTTCTTCGCCGGGCAGATCACGCTCGGCGGTCTGCTGCAGACCGTTGCGGCGTTCGGAAATGTCTGTGGCGCAATGTCGTTCTTCCGGGACAGCTATGACGAGTTCACCGTCTACCGGGCCGCCCTGATGCGCATCGATCAGATGCTCGCTCACGATCGCCAGGCCCGGGAGCTGCCCCGGATCTCGGTCGCTGCCACCCGCGATTCGCTGGCGCTCACGGAGGTGCAGGTCGACGACCTGCAGGGGAGTCCGCTGATCGCGGATCTGTCGATGGTGCTGAACCCGGGGGACAGCGTGGTGGTCAAGGGGCCGTCCGGGTGCGGTAAGACCACCCTGCTGCGCAGTCTGGCCGAGTTGTGGCCGAGGGCCCGGGGACTGGCGGAGTATCCGTCCGGATGGTCGACACTGTTCCTGCCCCAACTGCCGTATCTGCCGCTGGGTGACCTGCGGGCCTCGGTGGTGTACCCGCTGCCGATTGCCGATGTGGGCGACAGCGAACTGCGGGACACCTTGCGGGCGGTGGCCCTCGGGCATCTGACCGAGCGTCTGGACGAGGAGGCCGACTGGGCGTCGGTGCTGTCCCTGGGCGAGCAACAGCGGGTGTCCTTCGCGCGGGTGCTGCTGGTCCGTCCACGGGTGGTGTTCCTCGACGAGTCGACCTCCGCGTTGGACGAGGGACTCGAGGACGCCATGTATGGGCTGGTGCGGGAACGGTTACCCGACTGTGTGGTGGTCAGTGTGGGGCACCGGTCCACCATCGACCGGCATCACCGGTCACGTTTGCAGTTGGAGGGCAGTGGCCGCTGGGAGCTCTCGGTGATCCCGGGATGAACGCTCGGTAGCTCCGGCGTGAAATTGACGCGCGGTAGCACCCGTGATGCGGAGCAGCAGATTCGCCGGTTAACGTGACGGGTTCAAGGGGAGCGAGAAGGGGAGGTTGGCGCCGCATGGTGAACAGGCTGTCGGCGTCCGACGCAGCGTTCTTCCACCTGGAGAACACCGCTACGCCGATGTATGTGGGGTCCTTGTCGATCCTCCGCAAGCCGCGGGCCGGCTTGAGTTACGAGACCCTGCTGGAGACCGTCGAGCACCGGCTGCCGCAGATCCCTCGCTACCGGCAGAAGGTGCGTGAGGTGACGCTGGGCCTCGCCCGTCCGGTGTGGGTGGACGACCGGGATTTCGACATCACCTACCACATTCGGCGCTCGGCGCTGCCGTCTCCGGGGAGCGACGCGCAGCTGCACGACCTGATCGCCCGGCTCGGCTCGCGGCCGTTGGACCGGACCCGTCCGCTATGGGAGATGTACCTGGTCGAAGGGCTGACCAAGAACCGCATCGCCATCTACACCAAGACGCACCAGGCCTTGGTCAACGGGATGACCGCGCTTGAGATCGGGCACGTCATCGTCGATCGGGCGCAGAAGCCGCCGGAGTTCGGCGAGGACATCTGGATCCCGGCCCGCGAACCCAGCGACCGCCAGTTGATGCTCGGTGCGATCGGGGAGTGGATCACCCGCCCCACCACCCAGCTCGCCGCCTTGCGCGACACGGTGACCGAGGTGGCCACCAGTGCCAGCGAACTGGCGGCGGTGGGCCGTCGGGTGGCCGATGTGGCCCGCACGGTGGCGCGCGGCACGGCCCCGAGCAGTCCGCTCAACACCACGGTCTCGCGCAACCGCAGATTCTCGGTGGACGAGCACCGGCTGGAGGATTACCGGCTGGTGCGCGCCCGCTACAACTGCGACATCAACGACGTCGTCCTGGCGGTGGTGGCCGGCGCGCTGCGCAACTGGCTGCTGTCGCGCGGGGAACCGGTCAACCCGACCACCACGGTCCGGGCGATGGCGCCGATGTCGGTGTACCCGGATGCCGAGCTGGACTCCACGGGACCGGGCCAGGCCATCAGCGAGGTATCGCCGTTCCTGGTCGACCTCCCGGTCGGCGAGGGCAATGCGGTGGTACGGCTGTCGCAGATCGCCCACGCCACCGAATCGCATTCCACCGCCGCCAGCCTGGTCGATGCGCGCACCATCGTCACCCTGTCCGGGTTCGCGCCGCCGACCTTGCACGCCATGGGCATTCGGGTGGCGACAGGTTTCTCGGCTCGGCTGTTCAACCTGCTGATCACCAATGTGCCCGGGGCTCAGAAGCAGATGTATGTCGCGGGCACCAAGCTGCTGGAGACCTACGCGGTGCCGCCGCTGCTGCACAACCAGGTGCTGGCCATCGGGGTCACGTCGTACAACGGCATGCTGTACTTCGGGATCAACGCCGACCGGGACGCGATGAGCGACGTCGACGTCTTGCCGAGCCTGTTCCGCGAATCCCTCGAAGAGTTGCTGGAGGCAGCAAGATAATCGTGGCGAAGCGCGTGGGCTGTTTGACCTGAGCTGCAATTCGCGGTCTGATGAATTGATCATGCCAGCTGAGATACGAAACAGTAGACCCGACAAGAACACGCACGAAGCCAAGAGATCAGTCGTCAAGAAGACCGAAGATGCGCTCAAGTCGGTTGCCGAGGTGGTGCCCCACCACCCGGTACTCGACGTCCCGGTAGAGCAGAAGGCCTACACCCGCCGTGCCGGCGTGGACTGGGTGGTTTTCGGGGTCACCGCCGTCATCGCGCTCGCATTCCTGGTCTGGGGATTCGTCAGCACGGATTCGCTTGCCAGCGCCTCGAAGAACGCCCTCGGCTGGGTGATGGCCGATGTCGGTTGGTTGTTCGTCCTGACCGCGTCCGGGTTCGTGATCTTCGTGATCTGGTTGGCGATGAGTCGCTACGGCAACATTCCGCTGGGCCGTGACGACGACGAGCCGGAGTTCCGCACCGTGTCCTGGGTGGCGATGATGTTCAGCGCCGGCATGGGTATCGGTCTGATGTTCTTCGGGGTGTCCGAGCCGCTGTCGCATTTCGCCTCCCCGCCGCCGGGGACCGGCGGCCCGGGCAATCCCCGGGCAGCCGAGACCGCGATGGCGACCACGATGTTCCACTGGACGTTGCATCCGTGGGCGATCTACGCCGTCGTCGGCCTGACCATCGCCTACGGCGTCTACCGCAAGGGCCGGTTGCAGCTGGTGTCGGCGGCATTCGAGCCGCTGCTGGGCAAACACGCCAACGGGCCGTGGGGCAAGGTGATCGACATGCTGGCGATCTTCGCCACGCTGTTCGGATCGGCCGCCTCGCTGGGGCTCGGTGCGCTACAGATCCGCAGCGGGTTGCACATCGTCGCCGGGATCGGCGAAACCGGTAACGCCATCCTGGTCGGCATCATCGCGATCCTCACCGTGGCGTTCGTGCTGTCGGCGGTGTCCGGTGTCGCCCGTGGCATTCAATGGCTGTCGAACATCAACATGGTGCTGGCAGTCGGGATAGCCCTGTTCATCTTCCTGGTCGGCCCGACGATGTTCATGTTGAACATGATCCCGACCTCCATCGGCAGCTATGTGGATCAGCTGGCGCAGATGGCTGCCCGGACCGGCGCCGAAGGTGAAGTGGTCAGCACCTGGCTGCAGAAGTGGACGATCTTCTACTGGGCGTGGTGGATCTCGTGGACTCCGTTCGTCGGCATGTTCATCGCCCGGATCTCCCGCGGTCGAACCATCCGGCAGTTCGTGACCGGGGTCCTGTTGGTACCGAGCGTGGTGTCGGTGGTGTGGTTCTGCGTGTTCGGCGGTGCGGCGATCTTCGAGCAGGAGAACGGCGTGGATCTGGCCGGAATGGGCAGCCAGGAGCGGCAGCTGTTCAGCCTGCTCGGTGAATATCCGATCGCGACGGTCACCAGTGTCGTGGTGATGGTGCTGGTCGCCATCTTCTTCGTGTCGGGCGCCGACGCCGCGTCGATCGTGATGGGTTCGCTGTCCGAGCGGGGCACCATCAAACCCACCCGCCCGACGGTCATCTTCTGGGGTGTCGCCACCGGCGCGGTGGCGGCGGTGATGCTGCTGGTCGGCGGGGCCGACGCCCTGAACGGTCTGCAGTCGATCACCATCATCGTCGCGGTCCCGTTCGTCCTGGTGATGATCGGTCTCGCGGTGGCGCTGGTGCGAGACCTCCGCCAGGACCCACTGGTGGTGCGCCGCGAGTACGCGCTGGAGGCGGTCAACGATGCGGTGGTCTCCGGTGTCACCCAGCACGGCGACGATTTCGTGATTTCGGTGGAGAAAGACCCGCAAGCCGACGACCGCAGAGACGCCGTCGACGATTAACCTCGCGGTGTGCGCGTCTACATCCCGACGACCCTGGTCGCCCTGCAGAAGCTGGTCGCCGACCGTCACCTGCTCGTCGTGAACGGGACCGCCTTCGCGGTCACCCCGACGTTGCGGGAGGCCTATGCCGAGGGCGACGACGACGAACTCGCCGAGGTGGCCTTGCGTGAGGCCGCGCTGGCCTCGCTGCGGTTGCTGGCCGGCGGCCCGTCCGATTCGGGCCTGCCGCCGCGGCGGGCCGTCGTGGTGGCCGACCCCGGGGCGGACGTGGAGGTCACGATTCGCCCTGATCTCGATGACGCCGTGGTGCGGCTGTCCGGGCCGTTGCCGATCGATGCCGTGGTCGCGGTGTACGTCGACAATGCCGATGCGGAGTCGGCGGTGCTGGCCGCGGTCGACGTCATCGACGAGGCGGACATGGGCGACGAGGACGCCGAACTCACGGTGGGAGACGCCCAGGATCACGACCTGGCGTGGTACGCCCCGCAGGAATTGCCGTTCCTGCTCGAACTGCTCTGATCGACGAGACGGGGATTTCGATGCGCGGATTCGGACTGTTGGCGGTGCTGGCCGTGGTCTTGGCGAGTGCGGCGTGTTCGACCGGCGGGGGTGACGCCCCGTCGGCAGGCCCGACCGAGTCGGCGGCCCCGACGGAGTCCCGGCAGCCTCTGGCGCCGCCGGCCACGGACGCCGAGGTGGCCACGACGGACTTCCGGAACGTGAAAATCTTTGACGGCCATAGTGATCGGCTGTCGGCGCCGTCGAATGTGCGGGTGAAAGGCAACCGGATCGAACGGATCTCCACCGAGGAGCTCCCGGCTGATCCGGCCGCCACGGTGATCGACGGCGACGGGCGCACGTTGATGCCCGGCCTGATCGACAACCACTGGCACACGATGCTCGTGCGGCCGCCGGTGACACAGCTGACGACCTTGGATCCGGGGTACCTCAACCTGTTGGCCGGCGCCGAGGCCGGCGACACCTTGATGCGTGGATTCACCACGGTGCGCGATCTCGGTGGCCCGAGCTTCGGGCTGAAGAAAGCCATCGACGAAGGTGTCATCGACGGACCGCGCATCTTCCCGTCGGGCGCGATCATCACCGTCACCAGCGGCCACGGTGACTTCCGTACGTCCGCGGACTTACCCCGCAATTCCGGTGACCCGCAGTCGCGTCAGGAGGAACTCGGCGCCGCCATGGTGGCCGACAGCCCCGACGAGGTGCGGATGCGTGCCCGCGAGCAGCTGTTCCAGGGTGCCTCACAGATCAAGCTGACCGCTGGGGGCGGGGTGTCGTCCCCACACAGCCCGCTCGACGTCACCACCTTCACCGAACCCGAACTTCGGGCGGCCACCGAAGCGGCCGGCAACTGGGGCACCTATGTCGCTGTACACGCCTACACCCCGCAGACCATCCAGCAGGCGATCCGCGCCGGCGTCAGTTGCATCGAGCACGCCCATCTGATGGATGAGGCGACGGCAAAAGAGATGGCGGACAAGAACATCTGGCTGAGCACGCAGCCCATCCCGGCCGAGATGATCGGTGCGTTTCCGCCGGGCTCCGACGAGGCCGCCAAGGCCAAGGAGATCGTCGACGGCGTCAGCAACGTCTATCAGTTGGCCCGCAAGTACAAGCTCAAGACGGCCTTCGGCACCGACATCCTGTTCTCGCCGCAGCTGGCGCCGAAACAGGGCGCGCTGTTGGCCGGGCTCGGCAAGTGGTTCTCGCCCGCCGAGACGTTGACGATGGCCACCGGAACCAACGCCGAACTGCTGGCGATGTCAGGCAAGCGCAGCCCGTACGCCGGAAAGCTGGGCGTGGTGCAGGAGGGTGCGTTGGCGGATCTCCTGCTGGTCGACGGTGACCCGCTGGCTCAGTTGGACCTGGTTGCCGACCCGGAACGGAATTTCAAAGTGATCATGAAGGACGGGAAAACGTACAAGAACACTTTGGCGTCCTGACCTGTGAGAGCCGGCGTACGACTAGCTACGGGGCAGTAACCTACGGTACCGTAGGTTCATGGCCAAGAACTCGATCAAGGTCTCGGCCAATGTGGCCGACACGGTTCGCCCTACCGTTGCCGGCGCCGAGCACCGTCCCGCGTGGAACGCGCTTCGCCGCATCTTGGGTCAGGTGACCACGCCGCTGTTGCCCGACGATTACCTCAAGCTGGCCAACCCGTTGTGGTCGGCCCGGGAGTTGCGCGGCCGGGTGGTCGAGGTGCGGCGGGAAACCGCTGACTCGGCGACTTTGGTGATCAAGCCGGGCTGGGGTTTCTCGTTCGACTATGAGCCCGGTCAGTACATCGGCATCGGTGTGCTGATCGACGGGCGCTGGCGTTGGCGGTCGTATTCGCTGACCTCGACGCCGGAGAAATCCGCGCGCACCATCGCGATTACCGTCAAGGCGATGCCCGAGGGGTTCCTGTCGACTCACCTGGTCGACGGGCTGCGTCCGGGAACCGTGGTGCGGCTGGCCGCGCCGCAGGGCAACTTCGTCATGCCGCAACCGGCGCCGGCCACGGTCCTGTTCGTGACGGCGGGCTCGGGCATCACTCCGGTGATGTCGATGCTGCGCACCCTGGTGCGACGGGGCCAGATCACCGACATCGTGCACGTGCATTCCGCGCCAACCGAATCCGATGTGATGTTCGGCCAGGAGTTGGCGGAGCTGCACGATGCGCATCCCGGCTACCGGCTGTTGTTGCGCAGCACCCGGACCGAAGGCAGGCTTGATCTGGCGCAACTCGGTGAGTTGGTTCCCGATTGGCGTGAGCGTCAAGCGTGGGCGTGCGGGCCCGAAGGCATGCTCAACGACGCCGAACAGGTGTGGGAGGCCGCCGGTATCGCCGAGCACCTGCACCTGGAACGGTTCGCGGTGTCGCGGGCGGCTCCGCACGGCGCCGGGGGCACGGTGACGTTCGAGCGCAGCGGCAAGGAGGTCACGATCGACGGCGCGACGCCGTTGATGGACGCGGGGGAGCAGGTCGGGATCCAGATGCCGTTCGGCTGTCGGATGGGGATCTGCCAGTCCTGTGTGGTGGGCCTGGTCGAAGGGCATGTCCGCGATCTACGCACCGGCGTCGAGCATGACCCGGGTACCAGGATCCAGACGTGTGTTTCCGCCGCTTCCGGCGACTGCGTCCTGGATGTCTAAGCTTTACTGGCTAGTAACCTACGGGGTCGTAGGTTACGCTACCGTAGGTAATTGAGAGGAGGCTGACGATGGCAGTAACCGACGTTCCCGCATTCGCGCATCTGACCGAAGCCGACATCGAGAATCTGGGCATCGAACTCGACGCGATCCGACAAGACATCGAAGACTCCCGTGGTGAGCGGGACGCCCGCTACATCCGCCGCACCATCGCGGCGCAACGTGCGCTCGACGTCGCCGCCCGCGTCATGCTCGCGGCGAGCTCGAAGCGTTCCGCCTGGTGGGCGGGCACCATCACCCTGGGCGTGGCCAAGATCATCGAGAACATGGAGATCGGCCACAACACCATGCACGGCCAGTGGGACTGGATGAACGATCCCGAGATTCACTCCTCGTCGTGGGAGTGGGACATGAGCGGGGCGTCCAAGCACTGGCGGTTCACCCACAACTTCATGCATCACAAGTACACGAACATCCTCGGCATGGACGACGACGTGGGCTACGGCGTCATCCGCGTGACCCGGGATGCCAAGTGGAAGCCGTTCAACCTCTACGGCAACCTGCTCTTCAACACCCTTCTCGCGATCGGCTTCGAGTGGGGCGTCGGGTTGCAGCACCTGGAGCTCGGCAAGATCTTCAAGGGTCGCGACAATCGCAACGCGACGCTCGTCCGGGTACGTGAGTTCGGCGTCAAGGCCGGCCACCAGCTGGCCAAGGACTACGTGGTCTGGCCCGCGCTCACGTCGTTGTCGCCCGGCGCCACCTTCAAGTCCACCTTGAAGGCCAATGCGGTGGCCAACGTCATCCGCAACGTCTGGGCCAACGCGGTGATCTTCTGCGGCCACTTCCCCGATGGCGCAGAGAAATTCACCAAGACCGACATGGTCGGTGAAAGCCGCGGCCAGTGGTACCTGCGCCAGATGCTGGGTAGCGCCAACTTCAACTCAGGTCCGGTGCTGGCCTTCATGAGCGGCAATCTGAGCTACCAGATCGAGCACCACCTGTTCCCGGATCTGCCGAGCAATCGGTACGCCGAGATCGCGGTCCGGGTACGGGCGCTGTGCGACAAGTACGACCTGCCCTACACCACGGGACCGTTCCTGGTGCAGTACGGCAAGACCTGGCGCACGATCGCCAAATTGTCGCTGCCGGACCGGTTCCTGAAGGACACGGCCGACAATGCCCCGGAAACGCGCAGTGAGCGGATGTTCACCGAGCTCGACGGGTACGGCGTCACCGATCCGACGACGGGACGTCGTCGTGGTCTGAAGACGGCCATCGCGACCGTGCGGGGCTGGCGCCGCCGCTGAGCTGGTCGAATGTGAAGAAGGTGTCGAGAAATCGCTGATTTCTCGACACCTTCTTCACGTTGCGCTCGAATTCCAAGCAATTGCCCGACGCACTCCCAGGGTCCTCGCAGTCGTCGTTCATATTCTGCGTTCGTGAGGAAGCTACTTGCGGCTGCCATGGTGCTGGGCGCCTCGGCCGTTCCGGTCGGTGCACTGGCCACCGGTATCGCCGCGGCCGACGACTACGCCGGGCAGAAATACTCCGACGTGCAGTCCGAGCTGTCCGATGCCGGGATGAAGGGTGTCGTTGCGACCCGTTCGGGTGATTCCGAGGCCGACGACGACTGCGTGGTGGCGAGCTCGGAAAAGGCATCCTGGCACAAGGGCGACAACTTCGCGCCCGTCACCGACACCGTGCTGCTCAACCTGAACTGCAACGCCGGGGTGGCCTCGGCCAAGACGCCGGGCAACTCGGCGGCGAGCCCGGAGGGGCGCGCCGCCATCGCGGCGGCCAAGCAGCAGGCCGAGCAGGAACAGCAGCAGGCTGCGGCCGACCAGGCCAAGACCAAGCACTGACCCCGTTACATGTTGAGTTCCCAGACCTTCGGCCAGTCCTTGCCCCGGAAGGCGGCGTCGATACCGCCATCGACGAAGATGACCGACCCGACGAAGTAACCCGAATCGGGACCCAGTAGGAACGCCACCAGCGCAGCCACCTCTTCGGGCCGTCCGCCGCGCCCCGCTGGGATCGTCTTGAGGAACTGCTCCATTCCCGCACCGGTCAGCGGATCCTTGCGGCCCTCCTGGGTCATCGGAGTGTCGATGAGCCCCGGTGCGATCGCGTTGAGCCGGATGCCGTCGGCGATGTACTCCGCGGACTTGGTGCGGGCGTAGTACGCCAGGGCGGCCTTGGTCGCCGGGTAGGCCTGCAGGGCCGCGAAATCGCCGTAGGTGGAGGCGACGGTATTGGCGCCCGTCTCATCACCGGCCAGGCAGGCTTCGGCCAGCTCCACCGGCCAATTGGGCTGAGTGGTAGTCGAATTCGAACTGATCAGCACCACCGACGCGTTCTCCCGGCCGGCCAGCAGTGGACGCAGACCTTCCAGCAGCTCGATGGCGCCGAAGTAGTTGACGGCGATGAGCAGGTCCGCCGGACGGCCGGTTGCGGCGGCCAGACCGGCGAACGGGACGAACCCGTCGATGCCGCCGTCGGCCAGCTCGGTGACCTTGACGATCGCCTCCGCACGTCCGTCCGGGGTGCTCAAGTCCACGTTCACGTCGGCCCCGCGCAGGTCGACGCCGATCACCCGATGCCCGTCGGATTCCAGCCGTTTCTTGGTTGCCGCCCCAAGACCAGAGGCGCTGCCGGTGAGAACGTAAGTAGCCACGTTCAGCGACCATAGTCGCCGAGACGTCGGGGCAGGTCAGGCTTCCCGCAGAGCGGTCAACAGGTGACGGGTCGCCGCGACGCGGCCCGCCGCCGGCCCGGTCAGGGTGTCGAGCGCACATTCGGGATCGGCGGGTGGGCCCATATGGCCGCAGCCGCGCGGGCAGTCCTCGATGGTGTCGGCCAGATCCGAGAACGCCCTGATCACGTCGTCCGGTTGAATGTGTGCCAGCCCGAACGACCTGATGCCGGGAGTGTCGATCACCCAGCCCTGGCCGTCGAGCGGGAGCGCCACCGACTGGGTGGAGGTGTGCTTGCCCTTGCCCACTCCGGAGACTTCGCCCGTGGCCCGATCCGCCTCCGGGACAAGGCGATTCACCAGCGTCGACTTGCCCACCCCGGAATGCCCGAGGAACACGGTGACTTGATCGGTCAGCAGCGGTGCGACCGCATCGAGTGGATCCTCGCGGCCCGCCGTGACGATGGTCAGGTCCAGATCCGCGAACTGCGCGGCGAACGGCTCTGGGGCGGCCAGATCGGATTTCGTCAGGCACAGCACTGGTTTCAGCCCGCCGGCGTAGGCGGCGATCAGTGCGCGTTCGACGAAACCGGTGCGCGGCGGTGGGTCGGCCAGGGCCACCACGATCAACAGCTGGTCGGCGTTGGCGACCACCACCCGTTCCGTCGGATCGGTGTCATCGGCGGTGCGGCGCAACACTGTTCGGCGCTCACCACGGCGGACGATCCGGGCCAGGGTGTCCGGGCGGCCGGATAGGTCGCCCACGATGTCGACGTCGTCGCCGACGACGATCGGGGTGCGGCCCAGTTCACGGGCCCGCATCGCGACCACGCGGTGATGCGGATCGCGATCCAGGGCGCAGCCCCAGCGGCCGCGGTCGACGGTGACCACCATCGCGGACTGGGCATCGGCGTGGTCGGGGCGGATCTTGGTGCGCGGACGGGTACCCCGGCCCGGCCTGATCCGGACATCGGACTCGTCGTAATCCCGCGCTCCCAAGGTGGTTTACTTCCCCTTTTTGTGCGGGCCAGTCGACGGGTCGCCCGCCAGCATCTGCTCCCACATGAGCGGGAAGTCGGGCAGGGTCTTGGCGGTGGTCTCGATGTTCTCCACCGCCACACCGGCTACCCGCAGGCCGATGATCGCCCCTGCGGTGGCCATCCGGTGGTCGGCGTAGGAGCGCCAGGTCCCGCCGTGCAGCGGCCGCGCGGTGATGAGCAGGCCGTCCTCGGTCTCCGAGCAGTCGCCGCCGAGTCCGTTGATCTCGGTGGTCAGTGCGGCCAGCCGGTCGGTCTCATGTCCGCGCAGGTGCGCGATACCCCGTAGCCGCGACGTCGAGCCGTCAGCGGCCAATGCGGCCAGCGCGGCCACCGTGGGAGCGAGCTCGCCGACGTCGTGTAGGTCGGCGTCAAACCCGCCATATCCTTCGGCGCCACTGACCTCCAAGTGGGTATCACGTTGGTGGACAGTCGCATTCACCTTCGTCAGCAGGTCGAGGATCGTGTCGGCGGGTTGGATGCTGGCCGACGGCCAACCGGCGATCCGCACTGTTCCGCCGGTGACGATCGCAGCGGCCAGAAAGGGCGTGGAGTTCGACAGATCCGGTTCGATGTGCCAGGCCCGCGCGGCGACCGGCCCGGGGGAGACCCGCCAGCGGTTGGGAACCGAGTCATCGACCTGAACACCGGCGTCGCGCAGCATCGCCACCGTCATCGCGACGTGCGGAGCCGACGGCACCGAGGCTCCGGTGTGCACGATGGTGAGCCCGTCGGTGAAGGTCGCACCCGACAACAACAGCCCGGAGACGAACTGCGAGGAACCCGACGCGTCGATCTCGACGGTGCCGCCGGCCACGGCGCCCCGGCCGAGTACCGCGAACGGCAGACTGTCGCCGTCCACCTCGACTCCGAGCCCACGTAGCCCGTTGAGCAACGGGGAGATCGGCCGGGACCTGGCCTGCTCGTCGCCGTCGAAGGTGACCGAGGCCGTGCCCAACGCGGCGACCGGGGGCACGAACCGCAGCACGGTGCCGGCCAGTCCACAGTCGACGCGCGCATCCGGGGCCGGCGCGATGCGGCCGCTGACGGTCAGCTCGGTGTCGTCGTGGTCGGCTGCCGTGACGCTGACGCCGAGGGTGCGGATCGCGTCGATCATCAGGTCGGTGTCGCGGCTGCGCAGTGCGCCGCTGACAGTGGAGGGCCCCTGGGCGGTGGCCAGCGCGGCCAGTACGAGTGCACGATTGGTCAGAGACTTCGAACCCGGCACCGTGACGGTGGCGTCGACCGGCACCGCCGTCGACGGGGCCTGCCAGTGTTCTGTTTGCTCCTCACGTGCACTCACGCACTACATCCTGCCTTGTCCGCGGACTCTGCAACCATGGGCACTATGTGTGGACGTTTCGCGGTGACCACCGACCCGGCGCTGCTGGCGCAGAAGATCCAAGCGATTGATGAAAGCACGTCGAGCTCCGGGGACAAGGGCGACAAGGACGTCGCGGGTGCGAATTACAGTGCCGGTCCCAACTACAACGTGGCTCCGACGACGACCATCTCCAGCGTCGTCAAACGGCACAGCGAGCCCGAGGACGAATCGACCCGCCGGATCCGGTCCATGCGCTGGGGGCTGATCCCGCCGTGGGTGAAGACGGCCGAGGGTGGCGGCCCCGACACCAAGGGGCCGCTGCTGATCAACGCGCGCGCGGAGAAGGTCACCACATCACCGGCATTCCGCAACTCCGCCAAGAGCAAGCGGTGTCTGATCCCGATGGACGGTTGGTACGAGTGGAAGCCGAACGCGGACACGGCCGGCAAAAAAGCAGCCAAGACGCCGTTCTACATGTACGGTGCCGACGGCGAGCTGCTGTTCATGGCGGGGCTGTGGACGACGTGGCGTCCGCAGGGCGCACCAAAGGACGCGCCGCCCCTGCTCAGTTGCACGATCATCACCACCGACTCCGCCGGCCCGCTCGCCGAGATCCATGACCGGATGCCGCTGACCATCAGCGCGCCCGACTGGGACCGCTGGATGGATCCCGACGCCCCCATCGATGAGGGCCTGCTGCGCGGTCACGGGGATCTCGACCGGATCGCCGTCCGTGAGGTGTCACGACTGGTCAACAGTGTCCGGAACAACGGCCCCGAGCTCATCGAGCCGGCCGAGCCCGAAGAGATGGGGTTGTTTTGAGCGGCATCGATGCCGGTGGTGTCGACCCTGACCTAATCGACGCAATCGGTGCCGACCTGCGATCGGCCGGATTCACCACCTCTCGCGTGGCCGAGCTGCTCGGCGCCGACGCCAACGCCGCGCTGGGCCGGGGCGTGTGGTGGCCGGTCCTGCGGGTTACCCATGCCGCCCCGGCAGACCGGCAACGACTGGCAGTGCTGGTGCGTCTGCTGCTGCTCGGGACCGAGGAGGCACGCGATCTGGTCGGGGCGGCCCTCCCGTCGACCAGCCTGGAGACCATGGCTGCCAACGGCGTCCTGGAGTTCACCGGCGACAAGGTTCGGGCCGCCCTCGACATCCGCCCGCACAGCGACGGAGCCCGGGATTTTTACGTCGTGTCCGATCAGGACGCCGCGGTGCGCCGGGGGCCGTTGCGACACGATCATGTGCTCGGGATCGGCGGGGCGTCGGTGTCATTGGCGCGGGCGGTCACCCGTAACCCGGTGCGCCGCGCCCTTGACCTCGGAACCGGATGCGGTATCCAGGCGCTGCATCTGGACGCACACTGCGACGAGATCGTCGCGACCGACACCAACGAGCGGGCGCTGGCACTGGCAGCGATCACTGCGCGGCTGAACGGCATGTCGTGGGATCTGCGTCAGGGGAGCCTCTTCGAGCCGGTGGCGGGAGAGCGATTCGATCTGATCGTCTCCAATCCACCGTTCGTGGTGGGTTCGGGTGCCCGCGATTACATCTACCGCGATTCGGGTGTGGCCGGAGATGCCTTGTGCCAGAGCCTGATCGAGCAGATCGGTGATCATCTTTCCCCGGGTGGCACCGCCCACATCATGGCGAACTGGATTGTGCGCGAGGGTAAAGAAGGCGAGACCTGGCGCCAACGTGTTTCTGGTTGGCTGGCCGGCACCGGCCTGCACGCCTGGGTGGTACAGCGCGAGCTGGCCGACCCGGTCAGCTATGTCTCGTTGTGGCTGGCCGACGCCGGAGAAGACCTCGATCGACAGGCGCAGCGCGGTGGTGAATGGCTCGACTGGTTCACCGAGCAGGGGATCGCCGGCGTCGGGATGGGCATGATCTCGCTGCGGGTCCCGCGGGACGGGGAACTGCCCGAGCAGATCCTCGAGGAGATCACCGGCGCCGACGAGGCGATCACCGGAGCCGAGGCGGACGCGTTCTTCGCCCGGCGGGCATTCCTGCGCGACACCTCCGACGACATGCTGCTCGCAGCCCGGCTCTCCACGGCGCCGGTATTCCTGGAGGCGCAGGCGCTGCCCGGGCCGGATGGCTGGCAGGAGGTGGGCGCCGCAGTGCGCCGCCCGGGCGGCCCGGCCGCCGTCATCGGGGTCGACGAGGTGATGCGAGCGCTTCTGGCGGGCTGCCGCGGCGAGGTGCCCTTGGGTGCCTTGATCCAGCTGCTGGCCACGCATCACGGCGTGGATGCCGACGCGCTGGCGCAGGCCGCGCTGCCGGAGGTGCGGGAGGCGATCGGCCGCGGAATCCTCTACCAGGCAGAATGACAGCTCTTTAGAGGATTGCTCGGTTTTGTTAGAGTAATCCTCGTGGCGCCGTCAAAGGGTAGGGGCGCGCGGGACCGACTACTGGCGGTCGCGCGACGACGGTTCGCGTCGGAGGGGACCATCGCCCCGACGCTCGACGAGATGCGGCGTGAGGCCGAGGTGAGCGTCGGATCGCTCTACCACCACTTTCCCGACAAGCCGGCGCTGGCGGCGGCGGTCTACGCCCAGGTCATGGCCGAGTACCAGGCCGGTTTCGTGGAGATGCTGCGCGGGCAGGACACCGCCGAAGAGGGAATCCGCGCCGGGGTGCGGCATCACCTGAACTGGATCGCGGCGCACCGCGGCGAAGCCGCACTCCTGCTGGGCGACCGGCTCGACAGCAGCGAACTGCAGGCGGCCAACCAGGACTTCTTCGCAGCCATCCAGGCCTGGTGGCGGCCACACCGCGCCTACGGCGTGCTTTCTGCCATCCATCTCGGCGTCACGGCCGCGCTGTGGTTCGGCCCCGCGCAGGAGTACGCCCGCCACTGGGTGGCCGGCGATGTTGCGGAGCTGGACACCGAGGTTGTCGAGATATTTGCCGACGCGGCATGGAATGCATTGCAGGCCAAACCGATTGAGGAGGATTTTTGATGGACGAGCCCTTGTATCGCGGCATGGTGGCCGAAGGTGACGATCCGGCTGCGCCACAACGAATTGTGGTCGAGCGCCGCGGCGATCGCGCGGTGGTGACCCTCGACGAACCTGATCGGCTGAACGTCCTGTCCGCACCGCTGGTCCGGCAGCTCCGCCGGGCTCTGGAGGAGCTGGTGGCCGACAACGATATTCGCGCTGTCGTGTTGACGGGCGCGGACCCGGGCTTCAGTGCGGGCGGCGACCTGCGCATGATGCGTGCGGCCATCGAGAATCGGTACCAGGCCGAGGGCACTGCGGACGTATGGCGCTGGATACGACGCGAATTCGGAGGTATCGCCCGGCTCATCGCGGGTTCGGACACCGTCTTCGTGGCCGCCCTGAACGGTCCGGCCGCCGGTGTCGGCCTGGCCTGGGCGCTGACGTGCGATCTGACCATCGCCAGTGAGCGGGCGGTCATCGTGCCTGCCTTCGCCCGCCTCGGATTGATCCCGGAGGTCGGCACCAGTTGGGCGCTCACCCGGCGACTCGGCTATCAGGGTGCGCTGGCCTACTACCTCAAAGGCGAGCACATCGACGCCGAAACCGCGCAGCGGCTGGGCCTGGTGCACGAGGTCGTCGCCCACGAACAGCTGCTCGCCACCGCCGACGAATGGTGTTCCCGGGTCGCCGCGCTGCCGCCGCACGCGGTCGCGATGACCAAACCCCTGTTGCGGACCGCGGCCGACGCCAGTTGGAACGACGCGCTCATGCTCGAAGAGTTCGCCGAACCGACCTGTTTCACCACCGCGGCTTTCGCCGACAGCGTCGAGACCATGCTGTCCGGCGGGACGCGTGCGCGCTAGGTGTTTCTGATCTTGCGTGCGGTCACCACCGCATAGGGCGCGTCGAAGGCGACTCGGCCGTCGTCGTCGGTCTGTGCGCTCAGCGCCGCGGTGAAGGCGTCGAGCAGCCGGGTCCGCGTCGCGTCATCCAGCTGGCTGAGCAGGTTGACGTGCATCGGCGATTCGTCCGAGATGAATCGGACCGCCGATTCGACAGAGTCGAATCGCCATGTGTGTGAGTCGGTTTCGAAATGGACATCGTCGAATCCGACATCGAGGCGCGAATGCACGACATCGGGATCACCCCACTGATCGGGCGAGTAGCCGGCCGCCGGCGGCGCACCGAGGGTTTCCACGATCGGCGTGAAGAACGGGCTGCCGGCTTCGTCTCGGATCCAGGTGGAGAACGCGAAGATCCCGCCCGGGGTCAACAGCCGGGTGACCTCGGCGACCAGGCTGGTGGGCTCGACGAAGATGATCCCCATGTTCGACACCACGGTGCCGAATCCGCCGTCGGGCAAACCGGTGTGGGCTGCGTCGGCGACCACCCACTGCACGGCGTCGGCCCCCGGGCGCTCTGAGGCGATGGTGATCAGCTCAGCGGTGAGATCGACGCCGGTGACGTGGGCCCCGGCCTCGGCGGCGGCCAGCGCAGCGCTTCCGGTGCCGCACGCCAGGTCGGCCAGGGGGGTGTCACGGACCGGCCGCAGCCGGTCGGCGCTGGTGACGACCTCACCGGCGATGACGGCGATCTGTTCGGCGACGGCCTGATAGCGGCCGGCGGCCCAGTTGGTAGGCCGCGGGTCAGGGAGTTGTGGGTCTGGCATGCCGACGAGCCTAGATGGGGTACGCCGCGCGTCGAGTGGCCAGTTATTGCACGGTGCGCGCGTATCGGTGTGCGATAACTGGCCATTCGACATCAACGGCGGGCATCACGGCTGGACGTATCCCGGTGGGTTGGGGGTGTCCACCCACAAGTCGACGCCGAGTTCGGACCCGGGCACGCAGTCGTACACCGACAGATCGGTGACGCCGTTCGCGAGCAGCACGTCCTCGCACAACAGGCTCTGGCCGGTGTACTCGCGTGCGGGTTTGTTGAAGATCGCGTAGGCCGCGTCGGCGTAGACGTCGGGCTTGCGGGCACGGCCCATGGCCTCGTCACCGCCGAGCAGATTCTGCACCGCTGCGGTGGCCACCAGGGTGCGCGGCCACAGCGTGTTCGACGCGATGCCGGCCTCGCGCATCTCCTCGGCGATACCCAAGGCACACAATGTCATTCCGTACTTGGCCATCATGTACGCGGTCGGTTTGAGCCACTCCGACTCCAGTCGGATCGGCGGGGACAGCGTCAGGATGTGGGGGTTGTCCCGGCCCTTCATGTGCGGGATACAGGCCTGCGACACGGCGTAGGTGCCGCGGATCTGGATCCCGTTCATCAGGTCGAAGCGCTTGAGCGGAACTTCCTCGATGGAGCCGAGATTGATCGCCGAGGCGTTGTTGACGCAGAGGTCGATACCGCCGAATTGGGCGACTGCTTGTTCTACTGCTGAGGCCACCGAGTCGCCGTCACGCACGTCTCCGACGATCGGCAGGGCCTGCCCGCCGGCCTCTTCGATCTCCTTGGCGGCCGTGTAGACGGTGCCTTCGAGCTTGGGATGCGGTTCGGCGGTCTTGGCGACCAGCGCGATGTTGGCGCCGTCGGCGGCGGCCTTCTTGGCGATCGCCAGGCCGATGCCACGGCTGGCGCCGGAGATGAACATGGTCTTCCCGGACAGAGTCATAGGGACACGATAGGCCGACCCAGTTGTATTGATCTGCCCGGTTCAGCCTCCGGGAGGGGGACGATGGACGTGTCGACAAATTGGAGGAGACATGAGTGTTGTCCCTGCAGGGTCCGTCCTGACCTGTGCCCACGAAGGCTGTGGATGCCGGATCCGCGTCGAGTCCGAGTGCCACTGCAAGGGCCCTGAAAGCAGTTACAAGTGCACGTGCGGAGCCGACATGGTGCCGGTCACCGAATAGCTCAGCCTGCCGCGTTGGGTTGCAGCGGCGGGCAGTTGCCGGCCGGATCGGCGACGAGTTCGAAATGCCACAGCTCGTTGGCGTAGATCTGGCAGAGCCCGAAGCGGGAACCGTTGGCGATCAGCCAGTGGTCGGCCTGCGGACCGCCGACATCGACCGCCTCGCCGGTCACGTGCCGGGACGCGGTCGGTGTCTGCACGTACTGACGGGCCGCCGCCAGGCTGCCGTACGTCTGCACCGCCTGATCGAGCAGTGACTGCTGGAAGTCGGCCGAGCGCCACCCCGAGTTGATCGTCATGGTCACGCCGTCGGCGGCCGCGGCATCGGCGGCGTTCTGAATGGCGGCCAGCAGGCGCGGGTCCAACCGGCCGATCGCGGGATTCTGCACGTCGTACGGGGTCAGGACCTGCCCGTCGGGCAGCGAGCCGTCCCCCTGGGTCATCGGGACGGGGTTGTCGACCAGCCGGATCTGCGGTCCGGCCGGTGCCGGCGCAGGCTGGCCGAGCAGGGCCGCCAGGGCGGCGACGCTCGAGGCCACAGTGGCGCCCACCAGCTTCGGTATCACTGTGCCCACACTACTGCGCCCGCCCCTGGGCCAGGCCGACCGCCAGGACCTCCACCAGCGCCTCGATCTCGGCGGGGTCCTTCAGGCGATCAGGCACCCAGGCCAGAGCGATCCAGGCCGGCGACCAGGTGCTCTCGTCGATCGGCACCAGCGTGAATTCCGGTGGCGAGAAGATCTTGCCGATCAGTGACTCGGGTGCGTAGGGCACCACCGCGACGAGGTGGCGATTGAACACCTGGGCGGCCATCTCCAGTTCACCGCCGAACTGGTTGGTGGTCCGCACGATGCGGGTCACCCCCCGGGCGTTGAGCGCACGGGTCAGGCCGGCCAGCATGACGGGATTGGGTCGGGCGAAGTCGATGACCACGTCGCGATCGCGGAGCTCCTCGATGGACACCAGGTCCCTGGTGGCCAGTGGATCGTCGAAACGGACCGCCACGGCGCCCTGGAAGGTGGCCACCACGCGGTAGTGCAGCCGCTTGTCGGCGGTGGGCAGATGGATCAGGCCGAGGTCGAGGTGGCCGGACACCAACTTGGCGGTCACCTCGGCGGCCGACCCCGGAACGCTGAACTCGGTCGGTGCCGGCAAGTTGGCGACGGCCGTCTGGACCTGCGCCACGAAATCCGACGGCGCGTAGGCGGTGGCACCGACCCGGACAGTGGCGGCTCCCTCGGTGAGCCGGGTCGCGGTGGCCTTCAATTCCTCGACCTGGCGCAGGATTTCGCGCGCGGGGCCGAGCAGTTTGGCGCCCAGTGGCGTCAGTCGGACCTCGTGGTAATTGCGCTCGAACAGCTGCCCGCCGAGTTCTGACTCCAGCAGCTTGATCTGCTTGCTCAGCGGGGGCGGCGTGATCATCAACCGGTCGGCGGCCCGCTTGAAGTGCAATTCCTCGGCGACCGCCACGAAGTACCTGAGTCTGGTGAAGTCCATGCGGTCTTTTCCGGCGTGAGGGCGAGGGGACCCACGAATCGTACGAGGGACGCCCGATCAGTCGCCCGTGGGCGTGGTGTTCAGCTTGCCGGCACGGCGCTCTGCGGCACTTCGAGCACGCCGGTTTCGATCAGCTCGTCGATGTCGGCGTCGTCGAGGCCCAACAGTTCGACGGCGATGTCGCGGGTCTGCTCGCCGAGCAAAGGTGCCTGGATCAGCGGTGGATCAGCGACGCGATCCGAATGGATCTGCACGTTCTCCATCGTGAACGGCTCGTCGGCGTGGGGGTGCAACTCCTCGCGGAAGGCGCGGCGCTGCACGTAGTAGTCCCAGCCGGCGATGTCGTCGGCATGCAGCGCGGCGCCGGCAGGCACACCGGCACGTTGCAGCTGCTCCATCGCCTCGGTCGCCGGGCGCTGTGAGGTCCAGGACCGCACCGCCTCGTCGATGCGGCCACGGTGAGTGTCCCGGCCATTGCGGGTGCCCAGTTGCGCGTCGGCGACGAGGTCGGGACGGCCGATCACTCCGCACAGGGCCTGCCAATCAGCGTCATCCCGGACGGTGACCGCCAGCCAGGTGTCCTCACCGGCAGCCGGGAACAGGCCCCACGGGGCATCGTGGATCGGCCGGGCCGAGGATTCGTGGCCGCGGCGCACCAGGACCTCCGCCGCGATCTCGCCGGCCAGATGGCTCAGCATCACCTCGGACTGCGCAACGCTGGCCGACCCCCCGGTTCCGGTGCGTTCACGGCGCAGCAGCAGCGCCAGCGCTCCGAGCGCGCCGATCCGGGCGGCCACGTGATCGGGGTAAACGGTGACCGTGTCGCAGAACGACTCTGGCTCATCCGGATACACCCACAGATCGGTGAACCCGGCGGCCGCCCGTACCAGCGGGCCGTAGCCCATTCGCTTGGCCCAAGGTCCGGTGGGCCCGAAGGCCGAACTGTCCACCACCACGATGCCGGGGTTGACGTCCCGCAACGTCTGGTAGTCCATTCCGAGCGTCTCCGCCACGCCGGGCTTGAAGTTGGTCAGCACGACGTCGGACATCGCGACCAACTGGTGCGCCAACGCCCGGCCCCGCGGCGTCCGCAGATCGATGCCGATCGAGCGCTTGTTGCGGTGGCCGGCAGCGTACGTCGGCGACATCGACGAGAGGTTGCCCCGCAGGCCGTCCGGGAACGCGGAGTTCTCGATCTTGATGACGTCGGCGCCGAGATCGCCGAAGAGTCGCCCGGTGTCGGACCCGACGACGATCACGCCGAGATCCAGCACCCGCACGCCTTCCAACGGAAGGCCTTCGTTGCGGCGGTCGCGGCCGGCGAGCAGCGGTGCCACATCGATGTGTCGAGGGCTCTGGTCGGACCGGGTCAGCGCGTTGGCCCGGTGCCCGTCGATCTCGACGACGCCGGCCGGCACGGGCGCCGATATTCCCCGGGCCAGCTCCACTTCGTGGAAGTAGCCGCGGCTCATGACCTGATCGGTGCCGAGGGTTTCGGCCAGCGTCAGCACCGCCGCCGTCGGCACCCCGTGGCGCTGGCCGGCGACCTCCAACTCGGCCCGGGTCTGCCCGGCGCAGAACCGGCCGACACCGGCCAGCAGCTCGGGCGAGCTGAGCCGCACCTTGAGCCTGTCGAACGAGGGATCGGCGAACTCCTCGGGTCGTCCCATCCACTCGAACATGCCGTGCCACTGGCGTTTTGCCAGGAGGCAGATTCGCACGTGTCCGTCCTTGCACGCGATGATCGGGTACCGCAGTCGTTCGGCGTTCCAGTTGCGTCGTTGGCGGCTCAACGCCACTCCGGCCGAGGCCGTCCCCACCGTCCCGTGCGGCGGATCGAGGGTCTGCATGGCGCCGTCGAGGATCGAGAAATCGATGAGATCGCCTTCGCCGGTACGCAATCGGTCCAGGTACACACTGACGGTCATCACCGCGGCCTGAGCTGCCGCCACGTGATAGGGCAGCTGCGCCGCCGGCGGCACCAGGGGCTCCCGCCCCGGGATGCCCGAGCGCGACAGCTCGCTGGTCAGCGCGTGCAGCACCGGGGTGGTGGCGTGCCAACCGCGGTAGCTGGTGTCGCGGCCGAAATCACTGATGGACAGGATCACCAGGCCCGGATGCTCGGCGTGAATGTTGCGTGCCGCCAAGGCTTTCTCGGCCGCCGAGCCCGGCGGGGTGTCCTCGATCAGGATGTCGGCCCCGGCCAGCAGGTGAACCCAGCGACGGCGGTCGTCGGGGGTCGAGAGATCGACGACGACGGTGCTCATGCCGTACCGGTTGATCGCGGCGCCGACCGAGTCGGGATCGACTCCGCCACCCGCTGCGAGGCGATCGTCTGGTTCCTCGGTGACACCGGGCAGGTGCACCTGGGTCACCGAGGCGCCGAGGTCGGCCAGCAGGCGGCCGACCGCCGTCATCGGGCCGCGGGACAGGTCGAGGATGCATACCCCCGCCAGCGGCGGGTCGTAGTCGTCGGGGTTGGTCATCGCTCAGCTCCGGCGGGCCTGGCGGAACGGGATGTCCCGATCGACCTCGGGTTCCTTGGCCAGGCCCAGTACGCGCTCACCGATGATGTTGCGTTGGACCTGGTCGGTGCCGCCGCCGATCGAGGTGAAGAACGCGTTGAGGGTCAGGAAGTTGATGTCGTCGGCCTCGGGGTTCTCGGGGCCGGCCAAAAGTGCTTCGGCGCCGATGATCTCGGTCTTGAGGCGCGCCTCGGCGTGCAGGATGTTCGACATGGCCAGCTTCCCGAGCGACATGATCGAGCTGGAAGTCCCTTGGGCCGCAGCGGCCTTGGCACGGGCGTTGTTGAGCGAGTTGAGTTCGCGCAACGCCAGCACGTCGGCCAGTTCCTTGCGGACTGCCGGATCCTCCAGGCGGCCGTGGTCGCGGGCCAGGCCGATGAGGTCGTCGGCCCGGGTGCGGTTACGTGAACCGCGCCCGCCGTCGCCCATGATCGACCGCTCGTAGGCCAGTGCGGTCTGCAGCACCCGCCATCCGTTGCCTTCCCCGCCGAGCAGGTAGGCGTCGGACACCCGCGCGTCGGTGATGAAGACCTCGTTGAAATGCGATTCGCCGGTGATCTGGACCAGCGGACGCACCTCGATACCGGGCTGACGCATCGGAATCATGAAGAAGCTCAAGCCTTTGTGCTTGGGCACATCCCAGTCGGTGCGGGCGATCAGCAGCGCGTACTCGGACGTGGTGGCACCCGAGGTCCACACCTTCTGGCCGTTGACCACCCACTCGTCGCCGTCGCGGACCGCGGTGGTGCGCACGGCGGCCAGATCGGATCCGGCCCCGGGCTCGCTGTAGAGCAGGCAGGTGCGGGCCCGCTCGGTCAGGAACTCGCGCACCAGGTCGTTCTTGAGTCGATCGGTGCCGAACTTGAGCGCGGTGTTGGCCGGGATGCTGTATTTGTCCTGGCGCGCACCGGGTGCTTTGACCGCCCGGAATTCCTGCTCGATCACCGCCGCCAGTGCGTTCGGGTACGCCCGTCCGAACCATTCGGCGGGGTAGGTCGGCACCGCGTAACCCGCGTCGAGCACCTTCTCCAGCCAAGCCACCCGCTCGGGGGAGCTGACCCACGGATTCGTGGATTTCGGTAACCCTGACCAGTTCTGGGCGAGCCAGTCGCGCACCTCGGTGCGCAGTTGATCGGCGCCGGGCAGTTCGTTGGCGGTCATCGTCAGGCGCCTTTCGACGAGAGGTAGCGCTCGCGGTGCAGCCCCGAGCCGCCGAGCAGGTGCAGGCCGGTACGGGCCCGGCGCAGGAACAGGTGGGCCGGGTGCTCCCAGGTGAACGCGATGCCGCCGTGCATCTGGATCGCCGACAGGGCGGTCGTATGGTAGGCCTCGGCGCAGGCAAACCCGGCCAGACCGATTGCACCACTGGCTTTTTCGCTACCGGCGGCAAGTTCGGCCGCGGCATGCTGGGCGGCCGAGGTGGCGGATTCCACCTGAACCAGCAGGTCGGCTGCCATGTGTTTCAGGGCCTGGAAGCTGCCGATGGGGCGGCCGAACTGGATCCGGGTCTTGAGGTAGTCGACGGTGATGTCGAAGATTCGCCTGGCCCCGCCCACCTGTTCACCGGCCAGAGCGACCAACCCGAGGTCGAGGGCGTGCTGCACCGCGTCCCACCCGGCGGTGCCGAGGCGGCGGGCCGGTGCGGTGTCGAAGGTGTAGGTCGACAGCGGCACGGTCGTGTCGAAAACCGTTGCGGCCGTGCGCTCGAAACCGTCCGCGTCGGGTGCGATCTGGAAGACGCCGAAGTCTCCGTCGACGCGGGCCACCACCAGGACCACGTCGGCAACCTGACCGTGCATGACGTAGTGGGCGTTGCCGGTCAGCGTGTGGTCGGTGCCTTCCGGGCCGTCGGTGGCCGAGGCGGCGCGCACCGCGACACCCTCCGGCGCCCAGGTTCCCCGGGAGCCGGTCACCGCGACGGTGCCCACCGACGTGCCCTCGACCAGGGCCGGCAACAGCTGCTGCTTGTCGGCGTCGGAACCTGTCGCGTCGATCAGTGCCGACGCCAGCACCGCGCTGGACAGGAACGGTGCCGGCAGCAGCGCGGCGCCGGTCGCCTCCGCGACGGCCTCGAGTTCGAGGGCGCCCAGGCCGACGCCGCCGTACTCGGTGTCGACCAGCAGACCGGTCACACCCTGGGCGGCGAGCTTGCGCCACAACTCGCGGTCGAACCCGTCGTCGCTGTCCATCACCCGGCGTACGTCCTGTTCGGTGCATTCGTCGTGCAGCAACGCAGAGACCGCGGCGGCCAGTTCTGCTCGCTCGGCCACACTGATCGTCATGGGCGCCCGCCTTCCTTGTCGGGTCCCATGCAATCCGGCGGGGCTCGTGATGTAAATCACGGATTCGGACACCGGCACGTTTCCGATTGCGACATGCCGATGCCGACGACGGGCCGGATGGTTCAGGTGACGGCGATGTCGGCTGTCACCGCCGATGTCGCGCGGATCAGGTCCTCGGGGGACAGCGCGACGTCCAGGCCCCGCTTACCCGCGCTGCAGAGCACCTTGTCGAAGGCCAGCGCCGAGGTGTCGACGACGGTGGGCAGGGGCTTGCGCTGGCCCAGGGGGGAGATCCCGCCCACGACGTATCCGCTGGAGCGCTGGGCTGCCACGGGGTCCGCCATTTCCGCCTTTGGAACCCCCAATGCGGCCGCGGCGGCTTTCAGCGACAGCTTGTGCGGTACGGGCACGACCGCTACCGCCAACCCTTTGGGCAGCGCGATCACGAGCGTCTTGAACACCTGTTCTGCGACGATGCCGTCGGCCGCCAGCTGGGCCACGGCCTCGTCGCCGAACGATTCGTTGCGAGGATCGTGCTGGTAGGCCACCACTTCGTGGTCGATGCCCGCCGCCACCAGAGCTGCGATCGCGGGTGTCGCTGCACGTGCCACGGCGCTCAGCGTAGCCGGGCAACGCGTGGACCACGGTGCGGGAACACAGTGACCATTGCATGCTGTTATTGCTCTCGACACCTGCTCAGCGCTACTCGTCGGTAGCACGCTCTAGGATCTAAGGAGGATTCTGGTGCCAACCGTATGCCTGGAACGGCCGGCGGATACCCAGTGGTATTCCGCGCCTGTTGGTGGCGCCGCGACAGAAGGGAAGGTGTTTCCCACGATGACTGACGTCGAGCAGGCCGAGCCTGACACGCCGCAGCCGACTGAAACCGATGCCGAGCTGACTGCGCGGTTCGAACGTGATGCCATTCCGCTGCTGGACCAGCTGTACGGCGGCGCCCTGCGGATGACCCGCAACCCCGCCGACGCCGAGGACCTGCTGCAGGAAACCATGGTCAAGGCCTATGCCGGCTTCCGGTCATTCCGTGAGGGCACCAACCTCAAGGCGTGGCTCTACCGCATCCTGACCAACACCTATATCAACAGCTACCGCAAGAAGCAGCGCCAACCTGCCGAGTACCCGACCGACGAGATCACCGACTGGCAGCTGGCTGCCAACGCCGAGCACTCGTCGACCGGTCTGCGATCGGCGGAGGTCGAAGCGCTGGAGTCGCTGCCCGACACCGAGATCAAGGCGGCGCTGCAGGCGCTGCCCGAGGAATTCCGGATGGCGGTGTATTACGCCGACGTCGAGGGCTTCCCCTACAAGGAGATCGCCGAGATCATGGATACTCCCATCGGGACCGTGATGTCCCGCCTGCACCGCGGCCGCAAGCAGCTACGTGACCTGCTGGCCGATGTGGCCAGGGATCGCGGCTTCATCCGAGGTCAGCAGCTTGGTGAGCCGGAGGAGGTGTCCTCATGAGCGGGGACCGTGAGTCGAATCGCGAGGACGAGCGCTGGAGCCCGCCGGTGGGACCCGTCGACCCCGAACATCCGGAGTGCGCCGCGGTGATCGCCGAGGTATGGACGTTGCTCGACGGCGAGTGCACGGCCGAAAGCCGTGACAAGCTCAAGCACCACCTCGAAGAATGCCCGGCGTGCCTGCGTCACTACGGGGTCGAGGAGCGCGTCAAGAAGCTCATCGCCGCCAAGTGCAGCGGTGAAAAGGCCCCTGAGGGGCTGCGGGAACGGCTGCGGATCCAGATCAGCCAGACCACCATCATCCGGGGCTGACCAGGCGCTCGGCCCTGCCGGGACCGACGACAAACCGCCCGATCTCCGAAGGGAGTCGGGCGGTCACAGTCTGCCGAAGCGGCTAGCGCACTGACTTCGAACCGGCGTTGGGGCGCTTGCCGTGGTTCGCCTTCGAGTGCTTGCGGTCCCGCTTCTTGCGGCCACGCTTGGCCATGATGATCCTCCAGATGGTGTAAGAACTTGCTCCCTAGTGTCTCATGCCCCGGGGGCAGCGCTGTCCACCCGGGGTTGTGGTTCGATATAGGCCGCAGAAGTAGTCGGGTTAGCGCCGGAGTGAAGTGGGGTGAAGATGGCCGAGGACGTTCGCGCCGAAATCGTGGCCAGTGTGCTGGAGGTCGTGGTTCACGAGGGCGATCAGATCGGTGCGGGGGACACCCTGGTGCTGCTCGAGTCGATGAAGATGGAGATCCCGGTCCTCGCTGAGGTTGCGGGGACCGTCACCAAGGTCAACGTCGCCGAGGGCGACGTGATCCAGGCCGGCGATCTCATCGCGGTGATCGACTGACTCGGTTCGTTTCCCTGCTACCGGTGGACGGTGGTCTCTCTGCTCCTCGCGTGCGCGGTGCCTGATGTCTACCCTCGGTGACCTGCTCGCCGAACACACGATGCTGCCCGGCAGCGCCGTGGACCACCTGCATGCGGTGGTCGGGGAGTGGCAGCTGCTGGCCGACCTGTCGTTCGCCGACTATCTGATGTGGGTGCGCCGCGACGACGGCGTGCTGGTGTGCGTCGCGCAGGTGCGGCCCAATACCGCCCCCACCGTCTTGTTGGCCGACTCGGTCGGCACGCTGGCCGCGGCCGCCGACCTTCCCGTCGTCACCACGGCCTTCCAGTCAGGTGCGATCGGCCGGGGAAGCGGTGGCACACAACGACATTCGCCGGACCTTCCCGGTCTGAACGTGGAAGCGGTTCCGGTGCGGCACCGCGATCACGTGGTCGCGGTGTTGACCCACCAGACCGCGCTGGCCGCCCGTCGGATGGCCAGCCCGCTGGAGGGCGCCTACCTGGACTGTGCGAGCGATCTGCTGCACATGCTGTCCGAGGGCACCTTCCCGAACGTCGGCGATCTGGCCATGTCGCGTTCCAGCCCACGGGTGGGCGACGGTTTCATCCGCCTCGACAAGGTCGGCGACGTGGTGTTCGCCAGTCCCAACGCCATCTCGGCCTATCACCGCATGGGCCTGGCGTCCGAGCTTGACGGGCACAATCTGGTCACCGTCACCCGGCCGTTGATCTCCGACCCGTTCGAGGCCCAGGAACTGGCCAACCACGTCCGCGACTCGCTGGCCGGAGGCTCCAGCATGCGCATGGAGGTCGACGCCGGCGGTGCGGCGGTACTGTTGCGGACCCTGCCGTTGGTCGTGCATGGCGCCGCGGTCGGAGCCGCCGTCCTGATCCGCGACGTCACCGAGGTCAAACGGCGTGACCGCGCGCTGCTGAGCAAGGACGCCACGATCCGGGAGATCCACCACCGGGTGAAGAACAACCTGCAGACCGTAGCGGCTCTGTTGCGACTGCAGGCGCGCCGGACCAACAACCTGGAGGCCCGCGAGGCGCTGATCGAATCGGTGCGACGGGTGTCGTCGATCGCGCTGGTGCATGACGCGTTGTCGATGTCGGTCGACGAGGAGGTCAACCTCGACGAGGTGATCGACCGGATTCTGCCGATCATGAACGATGTCGCGTCGGTGGACACCCCGATCCGGATCAACCGCGATGGCGCCCTCGGCGTGCTCGACGCCGACCGTGCGACGGCGTTGATCATGGTGATCACCGAATTGGTGCAGAACGCCATCGAGCATGCCTTCGACGCTGACACGCCCCAGGGTTGCGTGACCATCAGGTCCGAGCGTTCGGCCCGCTGGCTGGATGTCGTGGTGCACGACGATGGGCGTGGCGTGCCTGACGGGTTCAGCCTGGAGAAGTCTGACCGGCTCGGCCTGCAGATCGTGCGAACGCTGGTCACCGCGGAATTGGACGGCTCGTTGGGTATGCACGATGTGCCGTCCGGGGGAACCGATGTGGTGCTGCGGGTGCCGATCGGCAGGCGCAGTCGCGGCATCCAGTGAGTCCGGTCGCGGGCCACAGGGCGTTCACAGTGGGACGCCAGTACCACTGAAGCAATTACCCAGTTGCGTCAATAGAAGATGTGATGACAATTACGCAATTTGCTGTAGCGAATTGTTCAAAAAATAAGCTATGGCCCCGACATTGTCGGGGCCATAGCTTGCGTCGGGGATCTGAACCGAAAGGTCAGACTCCGGTGCGGGCCTTGGTGCGGGCGTTGCGACGCTTGAGCGCACGACGCTCATCCTCGCTCATCCCGCCCCACACGCCGGCGTCCTGGCCGGAGTCCAAGGCCCAGGTGAGGCACTCAGTGGTTACGGGGCAACGGTTGCACACCAGCTTCGCGTCGGCGATCTGAGCAAGCGCCGGGCCACTGTTTCCCACGGGGAAGAACAGCTCCGGATCTTCGTCGCGACAGACGGCCTTGTGGCGCCAATCCATAAGATCAAACTCCTCGTTAGACATGTCATGTGTGCGCGGCGAAGCGCACCAGATTTTCTTCGGCTGTTAACGCGTGCACACGAATGTTTCTGCACTGTTGCATTGATGCTTTCACAGGCTGAACAGATGTCAATAGCATTGAGTTAACACGTGGGCAATGTCACTGGGTGGGGCGGTGACCAGAACCCTCACTCCTGTGTACTACACTCTGGATCTAGCTGCGCCCTAATTCCACCCTAGGCGGTGTGTTTGCGCAGGTCAATCACTTTTATTCGTCGGCGCGACGACGCAGAGCGCCTCGGGAACCGACGTGAACGTCATGGTTTCGCGCGTGCCGATGTAATCTCCGTCAATCTGGCAGGCGGCAGGCGTGGTGCTCGTCACGGTGACCGATGAGACGTTGTCATCGCGGATCAGGTGCTTGGCTTCGAGGCGGGGCTTGCGGGACACCATCTGGCGGACCAGCCGCAGATTCGACCAGATGTTCATGCTGGTGGTGGCGAACACTCCCAAGCCGGTGTCGAACGTGGTTTCGGGGTTCGTCCACACCGGGCGGCTGTTCGCATACGTCCAGGGACTGGAGTTCGACACGAACGCGAAGTGCACCCCGGCAACCGGTTCGGCGCCCGGCAGATGCAACGTCAACGTCGGTGCCCGGCGTGCGGTCGTGAGGAACTCCCGCACCGCCACCCGGATGTAACGCGACGCTGTGACCTTGCGTCCCTTCGCGCGTTGGGCCTCCACGGCCGCCACCACGTCACCGTCCACGCCCATCCCGGCGGTGAACACGCCCCAGCGCTCACCGCAGTCCATCAGGCCGATGCGGCGCCACGGGCGTCCCATCCGGTAACCGCCGAGCAGGTCGACGAGCTGGTTGGTGGCCTCGATCGGATCGGGGCTGATGCCCAGCGCCCGGGCGAAGACGTTGGCCGAACCGCCGGGCACGACGGCGACCGCGGGCGCCAGGGCGGCGTCGGGACGGGTTCCGCAGTCACCGAGCAGGCCGTTGACGACTTCGTTGACCGTCCCGTCTCCACCGTGCACGATCAGCACGTCTACACCGTCACGTGCGGCATCGCGGGCGATCTCGATGGCGTGACCTCGGTGATTGGTGTGTTCGACGGTCAGCGTCACCCGACTCTCCAGCGCGTGGGCGAGCAGGTCACGCCCGGCCGGGGTGGTCGAGGTCGCGTTCGGATTGACGATCAGCACGGCACGCACGGGGCATGAGCCTAACCGGGCAAGGTGTACGGCAGTTATTCGTGAATCTGTCCATCCAGGTAGCGCCACCGATCGCCGAACCGCTCGAAACGGCTGCGTTCATGCAGGATGTGCCGGCTGCCGTCGTGGACGTACTGGGCGCGAAACTCGACGACGCCTTCGGTGTCGTCTTCGCCTCCCGACTCTGCGTCGACGATCTGCAACCGCCGCCACACGATGTCCCCGTCGAGGGAGAGGTCGGCGGGACGGGTGTCGGGATGCCAGGAGGTCAACAGGTAGTCGACGTCGCCGACGGCGAACGCGCTGAACCGGGACCGCATCAGGGCAACGGCCGTCGGGGCCTGCTGCGCGCCGGTGTGCACCGGCCCGCAGCAGTCGGCATAAGCCAGGCCGGTGCCGCACGGGCAGGGTTGGTCGGTCACGTGGCCAAGTATCCCGGTCTGTCCCGGGCGCCGCCCTGTACGCGGTCCCGCACGCCGCCCTGCGCGCCGAGATCGACGTGAGGGTTGTGTTTTCTGCCCAGCCGCGACCCTGGCGTCGATCTCGACGCCGAAAACCAGCATCAATGGCGTGGTCCGTGCGCCGGTGTGCCTTGCCGCCAGGGGCGCGGGCGTCGGTACCGTACAGGACGTGACCGCACGCCGATTACTGCTCGTCAACGGACCGAATCTCAACATGCTGGGCACCCGCCAGCCCGAGATCTACGGCTCCACCACGCTGGCTCAGATCGAGCAGCGGGTGGCCGAACTGGCGGCCGAGTTCGGTTTCGAGGTCCGCGCCGTGCAGAGCAACCACGAGGGTGCGCTCGTCGACGCCATTCAGGCAGCCAGGCAGGACTGCGTCGGCATCATCATCAATCCGGCGGCCTTTAGCCACACCTCGGTGGCGATCCGCGATGCGCTCAGCGCCGCCGAACTGCCGGTGGTCGAGGTTCACCTGAGCAACATCCACACCCGCGAGGCGTTCCGGCATCACTCGTACGTGTCGGCCGTCGCCGAGGTCGTCATCGCCGGCGCGGGCCCGGCCGGCTACGAATACGCGGTGCGGTACCTGGCGGAGCGGAAGTCGTGATCCAGCCTCCCGCCATCCGGTACGCAGGTTTTCTGACCGCGGCCGAAGGAATCGCCGCGCTGATCATGGCGGTCGTGCTGCTGGTGCGGGCGTTGGGCGGTGCGGATCAGCACATCGTCAGCGGGTACGGCACAGCGATCTGGTTCCTGCTGATCGGTGGCGGGGTGCTCGCGGGTGGCTGGGCGCTGATCACCGCGCGGTACTGGGGGCGGGGGATCGCGGTGTTGGCCAACCTGCTGTTGCTGCCCGTGGCCTGGTACGTGATCACCTCGCACCACGTGGTGTACGGCGTGCTGGTCGGGTTGCTCGCCCTGATCACCCTGGGTCTGCTGTTCAGCCCGTCCTCGGTGGACTGGATCGCCCGCCGCGACTAGCTGCGCTGCTCGGCGGCCAGGGCGGAAAGCTCTGGTCCCGACACCCGGTAGGTGGTCCACTCGGTCTGCGGCTTGCCGCCCACGGCGTCATACAGCGCGATGGCGTTGACGTTCCAGTTCAGCACTGCCCAGGTCATCCGGGTGTAGCCCTGTTCGACGCATTCGGCTGCCAAGGTGGACAACAGCTTTCGGGCCAGCCCGCGGCGCCGGAAGGCCGGACGCACGTAGAGGTCCTCCAGGTAGAGCCCGGCGACACCGTCCCACGTGGAGAAGTTCAGGAACCACACCGCGGTCGCGGCCACCTGCCCGTCGACCTCCAGCATGTGCGCGTAGGCCACCGGTCGGTCGCCGAAAAGTGCTGTGTGCATCTGCTTTTCGGTGACAGTGCACTCGTCGGAAGCACGTTCGAACTCGGCCAACTCGCGGATCATCGCGGTGATCTCGACCTCGTCGCCCGGTCGCGCCCGGCGGATCAACTCGCTCATGTCGCCCCTAGTCCAGTCAGGATGGTTCTGAATTTCGTGGTGGTCTCGTCGACTTCGTCATCGGGATCGGATTCGGCGACAATACCGCCGCCGGCACTGGCCAGGGCCGTGTATCGATCCGCGGACAACACTGCACACCGGATCGACACCACCCAGCGTCCGTCGCCGCTGCTG
Source organism: Mycobacterium shunyiense (assembly GCF_058270035.1). Lineage (NCBI taxonomy): Bacteria > Bacillati > Actinomycetota > Actinomycetes > Mycobacteriales > Mycobacteriaceae > Mycobacterium > Mycobacterium shunyiense. Next base: position 186,365 of record NZ_JBZDPT010000001.1, read on the forward strand.
TCGCACCAGCCGACGGCGCCGGCGTAGAACCCGCGATCGCCCTCCAGTTCGCCGATCAGTGCGGCGGCGCGGTCCGTCGGCACCCCGCCGACCGCCGGGGTGGGGTGCAGTGCGAGCGCCAGATCGATTGCCGTCGTGCGTTTTTCGCGCAATCGGCCGATGACGGGGGTGCTCAGGTGCCACAGTGCGTCGGTGCCGTGCAACTGTGGTTCCTCGGCGATCTGCAGATCGACGCACAACGGCTCCAGCGCCTGGCGCATCACGTCGACCACCAGCTGATGCTCGTGACGGTTCTTCGCCGAGGCCGCCAGCGCAGTCGCGTTGGCCGCGTCCACGGCAGGATCGGGCGAGCGTGGTGCCGACCCGGCGAAGGGCTGGCACATCACCGTCTCGCCCTCGCGCGCCACCAACAATTCGGGGCTCGCGCCCACCAGGGCGGTGCCGGCGTTCGCGCCGCCCGCCGGGGACAGATCGGCCAGGTAGACCGTGGCGGCCGGGTCGGCGTCGGCCAGTCGGCGCAACACGGCCCGGACGTCCCACGCGGAATCGGCGGACAGGCGCAGCGAGCGGGCCAGCACCACTTTGTCGATCGGGATCTGCGGGTCCCGCAGGCGCCGGATCGCCTCGGCCACCCGCGCGCGGTGCACCGATCCCGGCGGCAGAGTTTCGCGCTCCACCACTGCCGGGGGCGGATTGACGGGCCAGTCCGGGAGCGCATCGGTGAACCGGACCGCATCGGGTTCATACAAGGCGGACGGTGCGGCCGGATCAAATGGCAACGCACCCAGCACTATTGGCGTACCCGATCGCAGCGCGGCCTGGGCGTCGGCGATATCGGCGAATCCGGTTCGTACGCCCTCTGCCAGGACGGCGCCGTTCGGCCCGGCCAACACGAATGACGGGTTCACTGCGACAGACACGGGTTGGGGTGGCCGGTCAGCCCGAGCGCGGTGATCTGACGCACGCCGTGCTCGAATCCGCACACTGCCAGCGATGCCGGCACCATCGACAGCCGGATCCCTTCGGACACGGGTAGTTCCGCCCAGCGGGTCAACATGGCACGGGAGAAATGCCCGTGCCCGACGAACACCACGTCCCGGGTGGCCAGATGCTCCAGCGCCGTGCCGACCGCCCGGTCGGCACGGGCTGAAACCTGGTCGACGCTCTCGCCGCCGGGACAGCCATGGGTCCACACCAGCCAGTCGGGCACGCTCTCGCGGATCTGAGGTGTGGTCAGTCCCTCGTAGTCGCCGTAATCCCACTCGGACAGCTCGGCGTCGATCTCGTCGACGTGCAGTCCGGCCAGTTCGGCGGTGTCCAGCGCGCGGCGCCGCGGGCTGCTGATCACCAGTGGCTCGGTCAACTGCAACTCGGCGAGTGCCGGGCGGGCCAGCACGGCCTGCTCCCGCCCGGTTTCGGTCAGGTCCTGCTCGGTGCGGCCGGTGTGCCTCCCGGTGGCCGACCACTCGGTCTCGCCGTGTCGGAGCAGGATCAGGCGGTGCAGGCGGTCGCTCACACCGGCGATTCTGCCGCACGTTCCGGCAATGCCGCCGGGAGCGTGCTTGGATGAAGGTGTGACGCGAGTATTAGCGGTCGCCAATCAAAAGGGTGGGGTAGCCAAGACGACGACGGTGGCGTCGCTGGGTGCGGCGATGTCCGAGCAGGGTCGGCGGGTGCTGCTGGTCGATCTGGATCCGCAAGGCTGTCTGACATTTTCATTGGGTCATGACCCGGACAAGCTGCCGGTGTCGGTACACGAGGTGTTGCTCGGCGACGTCGAGCCGGGGGCGGCGCTGGTCGAGACGGCCGAGGGGATGACGCTGCTGCCGGCCAACATCGATCTGGCCGGTTCAGAGGCCATGCTGCTGATGCGGGCCGGGCGGGAGTATGCGCTCAAGCGGGCCCTGGCCAAGGTTTCCGACGATTTCGACGTGGTGATCATCGATTGCCCGCCATCTCTGGGCGTATTGACGCTCAACGGCCTGACGGCTGCGAACGAGGTGATCGTGCCGTTGCAGTGCGAGACGCTGGCGCACCGCGGCGTCGGCCAGTTCCTGCGCACGATCTCCGACGTGCAGCAGATCACCAATCCCGAGCTGGCGCTGCTCGGCGCGCTGCCGACGCTCTACGATTCGCGCACCACCCACAGCCGTGACGTGCTGTTGGATGTCGCCGACCGGTACGAACTGCCCGTGTTGGCCCCACCGATTCCCCGCACCGTGCGGTTCGCCGAGGCCAGCGCATCGGGATCCTCGGTACTGGCCGGCCGCAAGAGCAAAGGCGGGCTGGCCTACCGCGAGCTCGCCCAGGCCCTGCTCAAACACTGGAAGTCAGGCAAGAAGCTGCCGACCTTCGCACCCGAGGTGGTCTAGGGCGCTACTTGACCTTGCCCCGTGGACAGACCTGATGCTGACGACATGAACCAAGACCTGCTGAGCATCGGGGAGTTCGCGGCCATGACGGGGCTGTCGCCCAAGATGTTGCGTTCGTATGCGACATCGGGCGTGTTGGTGCCGGCCGCGGTCGACGCGCTGACGGGGTACCGGTACTACTCCCGGGCCCAGGTTGCCGAGGCGCGCACAGTGGGGTTGCTTCGGGGAGCGCGGATACCGGTCGCAGGCATCGCAGAGTTCCTGCGCGGCCCCACCGAACAGCAACTGGCCGCGTGGCAGACGGAGCTCGATGATGAGTATGCGCGCCGCCGCGAGGCACTGGGAGTGGTCCGCAGTGTGCTACTCGCCCAACCTTCTCCAGTGGCAGGGGGCCGCTGGTCCGACGAGAGGACGATCTCCATGGCTTCGGTGTTACGGTCCGCGACGGCCACCGATCAGGGCCCGGTGCGGGAGAGCAATCAGGATTCGCTGCTCGCCGACGGCATTCTGTACGCGGTGGCCGACGGTTTCGGCCCCGAAGGTGACCACGCCAGCCGGATCGCGGTGGAGGCGCTCGCCGCCGGATTCACCGCCGCACCCGACCGCGACGGCCTGATCGGGGCGGTCCAGCAGGCCAACGAGCAGGTCTTCGCACATGTCAGCGCTTCGGGAACCAGTTCGGGCGCCACCCTGACCGTGGTGGCGATCTTCGGCGACGAGCAGGGCGGGCCACTGGCCATCAACATCGGGGATTCGCCGCTCAACCTGATTCGGGAGGGCGCCATGAGTCAGCTGACCAACGATCACAGTGTCTCCGGGGAACTGGTGCGGGCCGGTGAGATCACCCGCGAAGAGGCCCGCTTCCACCCGCACCGTCATCTGCTGACACGGGCGCTGGGTATCGGCCCCGCCATCCGGCCCGAGCTGTTCGATCTGGAGTGTCGTCCGGGAGACCGGCTGTTGATCAGCAGTGACGGGTTGTTCGCCGGTGCCGATGATGCCGACATCATCGACGCCGCCGCGGAGTACGACCCCGAGGTCGTTGCGCAGCGGCTGGTGCAGGTCGCCAACGACGCCGGCGGCAGCGACAACACCACGGTGATTGTGATCGATATCGGCTGAGCCGGACGCCCGGATCAGTTCGCGCCGAGGGCCACCAGTTGCGTGCCGCGCTGTTCGAGCACGGTGTCGCCGGCCGCCACCGGCACCACCGGCGACACGCTGGGGGTACGCGGCAGCGCGATGTGCCGCTGGCCGGCGCCGGTCTCCTGATCGAAGACGTCGTAACCGTCGCTGACCGGAACCAACAACCGACCGGCCATCACCGTGGCGGGACCGACGGGAAGGTGCGGCCCCGACGGGCTGACGGTGAACTTGTACTGAAGGCCGGAGCCTCCGTTGGTGCCGAACACCAGGACCGAGTCGCCGGTCCACCAGGTGATCAGGTCCCCGGCGCGGGTGGTCGTCGACTGCGGCGCCGCCGGCTTGGCCAGCGGCAGGCTGGCAAGCGTTTTTCCGGTCTCGTCGATGACGTTGACCATCGGCCTCGGTGTGGGCAGGTATACCGCGGTCGTGGTGCCGGACACCGCGATCACCTTGGCCCCGGACTCGTCGGTGATGTCCTGCAGTTCGACGTAGCGCACCTCGGGAGTGTCTTCTTCGTCGGCGGGGCGCAGCAGCGTCAACCGGATGAACTTGCTCTTCGGGCACGATTCCAGCACCGACACCGCCGAGGAACTCGCTGCTGTCGACAGTTGGCGGCATACCGGTGATGCCGGCACGTCGGGCTTGATGCGGGCGTCCAGCGCACCGTAGGACAGCATCCGGACCATGTCCGAGCGCCACAGCTCAAGGCGACTGTCCCCGGCCGAGAGCACCGTGGAGCCATCGGACGACAGCTGGACCTCGGGGTCGGCATAGGCGGTGCGGGCCGGGCCGCGCCTGCCGGTCTTGCCGTCGACGGTGCTGACCTGGCCGCAGCCGCGAGCATCGGGATACACCGCGACGGCGTACTGGTACACCGCCGTCACACCGCACAGTTCGAGGTCGCGGGCATAACTCCACAGCACGGCGCCACTGACAGGGTCACGGCCGGCGACGGTGGACCCCTCGGCGGTCACGACCGATCCGCCGGCGAGCACGGGCTCGGTGGTCCGGGGGCTGTCGGCGGTCCACAACTGTTGCAGGCCGGCCGGTACCTCGCGGGCCGGCGTCAGGTAGGGAACGGGCGCCGCAGCGGGCCTGCTGGTGGTGGCCCTGGCGTCACTCGTCCACCAGATCAGGCCGGCCGCCAGCGCGACGATCGCGACGATTGCCGCGGCGGCGGCCATGTCGCCGCGGGTGCGGCGTTCGGGTTTGACCACTGACCGGTCTTGTCTGGCGTGCGCCGGTCAGCCGGCCGTGGCGGTCTCGGTCTTGCGGGGGCGGCGCCTGCGTCGACGTCGTCCGGCGGACGACGCGTCGCCGGTGGTGTCCTCCGACTCGGTGACCGGTGCGGAATCGGTGCCCTCGGCTGCCGGGGTGGCGCCTTCGGGATGCCCGGTGGCCGACTCGCCGCCGCGGGTGCGCCGACGGGTGCGGGTCCGGGTTTTGGCCGGCCGGCCCTCGGAGTCGGCCGAGGAGATGCGCTTCTCGTCGGGGCTGCGCTTGGCCTTGGCCTTGGGGGGCTCGCCGATGGTGCCCGTGGCGTCGGTCGGGATGCCCAGCTCCTCGTAGATATGCGGCGAGCTGGAATAGGTTTCTGCCGGATCGGGGCAGTTCAGGCCCAGCGCCTTGTCGATCATTTCCCACCGGCCCAGTTCGTCCCAGTCGACCAGGGTGATGGCGACACCGGTCTTGCCGGCACGGCCGGTGCGTCCGATGCGGTGCACGTAGGCCTGCTCGTCCTCGGGGCACTGGTAGTTGATGACGTGCGTGACGTCGTCGATGTCGATGCCGCGAGCGGCGACATCCGTCGCGACCAGCACGTCCACGGCGCCGGTGCGGAACGACTTCAGTGCCTTCTCGCGGGCGCCCTGGCCGAGGTCACCGTGCACGGCGTCGACCTTGAACCCACGCTCGGCGAGCTCGTCGGACACCTTCTGCGCGGTGCGCTTGGTGCGGGTGAAGATCATCGTGGCGCCACGGCCCTCGGCCTGCAGGATCCGGCTCACCAGCTCCGACTTGTCCAGAGCGTGGGCCCGGTAGGCGAACTGCTCGGTGGTGTCGTGGGTGGCCGCCGAGTGCGGGGCCTCGGCCCGGATGTGGGTCGGCTGGTTCATGAACGTGCGGGCCAGCGTGATGATCGGGTCGGGCATGGTCGCCGAGAACAGCATCGACTGGCGATCGTCCGGGGTCAGCCGCAGGATGCGCTCGATGTCGGGCAGGAAGCCCAGGTCCAGCATCTCGTCGGCCTCGTCGAGCACCAGCACGGACAGTCCGCCCAGCTGAAGGTGCCCCTGCTGGGCCAGGTCGAGCAGGCGGCCCGGGGTGCCGACGACGACGTCGACGCCCTTGCGCAGCGCTTCGATCTGGGGCTCGTACGGGCGTCCGCCGTAGATCGAGGTCACCGAGAACTTGCGGTCGCCCGTGGTCAAATATTTGGCTGCTCCGGAGAGGTCTCCATAGACCTGGATGCAGAGCTCGCGGGTGGGCACCACGATCAGGGCGCGGGGGGTGCCGTTGAGCGGGCGGGTCTCGTCGGTGGAGATGCGATGCAGCAGGGGGACACCGAAGGCGTAGGTCTTGCCCATGCCGGTGCGGGCCTGACCGATCAGGTCGTCGCCGGCCAGCGCCAGCGGGAGGGTCAGTTCTTGAATGGCAAAGGGGTGTTCGATACCGGTTTCGCTGAGTGCACGGACGATTTCGTCGCGAACGCCGAGCTCGGCAAACGTTTTATTTACATGAGTCATGGTTGGAAGAGGTGGCCTTTCACTGTCAAACCTCACGGGCATCCAGCGCACACGGAGTTTTGACGATGAAACAACGGTCGGGTTCACCCGGATACGGGTCGTATCCATCGGCGCTGCCGATCCGCTGGGCCCAGCTCCACAGGGCGGGCCAACTGCGTGCACGCACATTTCCTGGTAGCGGTTCGGGCGCTGAAACAGTCGGCTCGAAGCCGTTACCGTCTGCCATTGTAGCTGGTCGCGGGATATCGACCGATTTGCCAGCCGATCCCGGTCTCCCGACGGCGTCTAGAGTTGGCTTCATGAATTCGCCTCAGCCTGCCGCGGAACGGATCGCAGAACCGGTCGATTCGGGCGTGACGGCGGATCATCCCGGGGTCAACGAGTTGTTCGCGGTGCTGGCCTATGGTGAGGTCGCGGCGTTCTACCGGCTCACCGAAGAGGCACGTATGGCGCCGAACCTGCGCGGCCGGATCAACATGGCGAGCATGGCCGCTGCGGAGATGGGTCACTACGAGTTGCTTCGGGATGCGTTGGAGCACAGGGGAGTTGACGTCGTTTCAGCGATGACGAAATACGCCTCGGTGTTGGAGAACTACCACCGGATGACCACACCCAGCACCTGGCTGGAGGCGTTGGTCAAGACCTACATCGGTGATGCGCTGGCCGCGGATTTCTACCTGGAGATCGCTGACGCGTTGCCCGAACAGGTGTCCAAAGTGGTGCGCGCGGTGCTGTCCGAAACCGGGCATTCGCAGTTCGTGGTCGCCGAGGTGCGCGCGGCGGTGACTGCCAGCGATCGCCAGCGGCACCGACTGGCGCTGTGGGCGCGTCGACTGCTCGGCGAGGCCGTCACTCAGGCGCAGTTCGTGCTGGCCGATCACGACGAACTGGTCGACCTGGTGATGTCCAGCGGCGAGGGTCTGACCCAGCTGGCCGAGTTCTTCGGCAGGCTGCAGAACACCCACCAGTCCCGGATGCAGGAACTGGGCCTGGCGTAGACATCCGCCAGACCCAGTCGCCGCTGAGAGGTTCTGTCTCTACTGCGTGCAGGTGGTGATCATCGTGTTGTTGTTCTGCGCCATGATCACGGCGCCCGCCGCGTCGGTGATCGAGCAGTTGAGCTGACCCGCGACGCTGGTCGCGGTCACCGACTTGAGCGTGACGCCGGGGTTGAGCACCACGGTCTTGGCCCACGGCAGGGCAACGTTGATGTCGGTCTGCAAGGCGCCCTGCGCGTCGGTGTAGACGATGGTCACCAGGTCGATGAGCTGCCGGTTGCCGGTCACCCGGTAGGTGATGGTGTTCGGACTCACCGCGGCTGCGGGTGGGGCCGCCTCAGCCGGCGGGGCGACGGGCGCAGGCGCCGCGGTGGCGCTGGGCGACGGTGTCACCGTGGTCACGGTTTCGGGGGAGAGCGGCGCCGTCGGTGCTGCGCGCGGCGGGACCGGCTTGGAAGTGGCGTCCTGGGCCGGTTGGGTGGTCTGTGTCGGCTGGGCCGCCGGCGAGGTCAGGGTGGCGGACACCGAACCGCTGTCACCGCCGCCCAGGATCACCACGGTGCAGATCACAGCGACCAGCAGGACTGCGCCGGCCACGACGGCCACCCAGATCCAGCGCCGGTCGATGGGCTCCTCGTAGAACGTGACCTCGTCGTCGTAGTCCGCGTCGTAGTTGTCGTAATCGACCGGGTAGTCCGACTCTGGGTTGTGGTTGTAGCCGTCGGAGGTGCGGCCGGAGTACCCGCCTGGCTCGTACGGGTGATCCCCGAAGCGCTCGGTGGCGGTGGTGTCATACGGCGAATAATGCCTGGTCATGCGGCTGTCCCAGTCGTCTCGTCCAATATCGAAACTGATGCTATCGAGACGAAAGTGACAGATGAGGTTGAGCTCGGTGCGTGTCGGTCACGGTCCGGACTCGGTTCGGTATCTGTGTTTCGCGCACGGCGTACCTCCGGCCGGGCCCCGCTCGCGGCAGACGGGTCCGCCCGTCCACTAGCCTGCTCAGGGAAGTCGACAAACGTTGTGAGAAAGAAAGAAGGGTCCAGCGTGGAGGTCAAGATCGGTGTCACGGACAGCCCGCGCGAGCTCACCTTCAACAGCGCGCAGACACCCACTGAGGTGGAGCAGCAGGTCACCGACGCACTCGCCACGGATTCGGGTGTGCTGGCGTTGACCGATGAGAAGGGACGGCGATTCCTGGTGCAGAACAGCCGGATCGCCTATGTGGAGATCGGCGCCGCCGACGTGCGTCGGGTCGGTTTCGGCGTGGGGGCGGAATCCGCCTGAGTTCTACGACCGCGTGAGTGGCACGTGTGACAGTCCGCCCCAGGCGAACTGCACCGTGCCGTCCACGGCGGTATTCCGGTCGATCGGCCGTTCATTGGTCAGCCAGTACCGCGCCGAGTCGACGCTGATGGCGACCAGTCCGACCGCGATCATCCTGGCGCGGTGTGCCTCCAGGCCCGAATCGCGGCTGATCAGATCGAACACCGCATCGGTGCAGGCTTCGGTCGCCACCTTCACCTGAGCCGCCACCTGCGGCTCGCTGACGTAGTCATTCTCGAAAATCAGCCGGTACCCCTGGCTGTCGTGCTCGATGAAATCAAAGAACGCCTCGACCGCGGCGCGCAGCCGCTGCCGGTTGTCGGTCGTGGTGCGCAGGGCCTGGCGCACACCGGACACCAGGTTGTCGACATGGCGCTGCAGCACTGCCAGATACAGCTCGAGCTTCGACGAGAAGTGTTGATACAGAACGGGTTTGCTCACACCTGCGCGTTCGGCGATCTCGTCCATCCCCGCCGCGTGGTATCCGCGTTCCACGAACACCTCGCTGGCGGCTGCCAACAGCTGTCCGCGCCGCTCGTCACGAGGCAGGCGGTTGCCGCGTCGACCACCGGTCGCAGGCTTGTCGCCTCTCCTCTCGGCGGTGTTGGCGAGATCGCTCATCAGGTCCTCAATCTGTATTGCTCTGGCGCACTTGAACATGTTCATCCGAGCCGCTGATCGCACCGACACTACTACCGTGACGCGTCACTGCCGTCGCGCGGGCGACGCGAAACGGCATGGATTTCGAAATGACACCGGCGAGGTCACGGCATAGCTGCGCTCCGAACCGATCCACAGGACTCTGTGCCATTCTGGTCCGGTGACCTACGACCCGGGACGTCGCGGGGGTGGCCGTGTCCCGGCGCTGCGCAACGAGTGGCGGGAGCCGCTACGCGCTCAGCGAGATCCGATTGCCTCCGATTCAGGACGAGCCAGATCCAACCGCGACGACCATCAGCAATGGCGTAAGCAGACGTGGATCGGCCGTTTCGTGTCCACGTACGGCTGGCGCGCGTATGCGCTGCCGGTCCTCATCGTGCTGACCGTGGTGGTCATGTACCAGACGATCACCGGTACCAGCGCGCCGCACTCCGCGCAGGAAGAGGAGGGTCCGGTTCAGGGCCCACCCACGATCGACGTGGCCAGCACCTCGATCATCGGCGCGCCGCCCAAGGGTCTGACCCAGTTCGACGCGAACCTGCCCACCGGGATCCTGCCCGCCGGCGGCCAGTTCACCGAGGCCGGCGCCCGGACCTGGCGGATCGTGCCGGGCACCACCCCGAAGATCGGCCAGGGCACCACGAAGTCGTTCACCTACAGCGTCGAGGTCGAGGACGGGGTGGACACCACCTCCTTCGGAGGCGACGACGGTTTTGCCCGGATGGTCAGCGAGACCCTGGCCAATCCGAAGAGCTGGACGCACAACGGTCTGTTCGCCTTCACCCGGGTCGACGAGACCAGCGGTGTCGAACCCGATTTCCGGGTGTCACTGACTTCTCCGATGACGGTGCGGGAGGGCTGTGGCTACGACATCGAGCTGGAATCGTCCTGCTACAACCCGTCGTACGACGGGCATCAGCCCCGTGTCTTCGTCAACGAGGCCCGTTGGGTGCGCGGTGCGGTGCCGTTCCAAGGGGACATCGGGTCCTACCGCCAGTACCTGATCAACCATGAGGTTGGTCACGCCATCGGCTACCAGCGGCATGAGGCCTGTGAAGCCAACGGCAAGCTGGCGCCGATCATGATGCAGCAGACGTTCTCCACCTCGAACGACGATGCCGCGAAGTTCGACCCCGGAACCGTCACGGCCGATGGTCTGACCTGCAAGTTCAATCCCTGGCCGTACCCGATCGCCTGACCGCTGCCGCCGTGGTGGGTCTCGCCGCGCGGCACGCGCATCGACATCGGTGGCTGGACGCGCGGTGGGTGCGATCGCGGTGGGCGGGGCACGGGAAGCATCGGCACCGGATTACCGTTGTGGGTACGAGCAGCTGGGACGATGAACTGATCATCTGAAACTGAGGAGACATCCGGTGTCCGCGAATTTGGACGTGTCGTTACCGCCGTTGGTCGAGCCGGCCGCCGAGCTGACGCGGGAAGAAGTGACGCGCTACAGCCGGCACCTGATCATTCCGGATGTCGGCGTGATCGGGCAGAAGCGGCTGAAGAACGCCAAAGTGCTGGTGATCGGGGCCGGTGGGCTCGGTTCACCGACATTGCTGTACCTGGCCGCGGCCGGGGTCGGCACCATCGGCATCGTCGAGTTCGACGTGGTCGACGAGTCCAACCTGCAGCGGCAGATCATCCACGGTCAGTCCGACATCGGGCGGTCCAAAGCGCAGAGCGCCAGGGATTCGGTTCTGGAGATCAATCCGCTGGTGACGGTGAATCTGCACGAGTTCCGGTTGGAACCCGACAATGCGGTGGAGCTGTTCAGCCAGTACGACCTGATCCTCGACGGCACCGACAACTTCGCCACCCGCTACCTGGTCAACGATGCCGCGGTGCTGGCAGGCAAGCCCTATGTGTGGGGTTCGATCTACCGCTTCGAGGGCCAGGTGTCGGTGTTCTGGGAGGACGCTCCCGACGGTCTGGGTCTGAACTACCGCGACCTCTATCCCGAGCCGCCGCCACCGGGCATGGTGCCTTCGTGCGCCGAAGGCGGCGTGCTGGGCATCCTGTGCGCCTCGATCGCGTCGGTGATGGGGACCGAGGCAATCAAGCTCATCACCGGTATCGGCGAGCCACTGCTGGGCCGGCTGATGGTCTATGACGCGCTGGACATGACCTACCGCACCATCCGGATCCGCAAGGATCCGGCGACTCCCAAGATCACCGAGTTGATCGATTACGAGGCCTTCTGCGGCGTGGTCTCGGATGCCGCCGCGGAGGCCGCTGCCGGGTCGACGGTCACCCCGCTGGAGCTCAAGGAGCTCATCGACTCCGGGAAACCGTTGGCGCTGATCGATGTCCGCGAGCCTGTCGAGTGGGATATCAATCACATCGAGGGTGCCGAGCTCATCCCGAAGCCGACGTTCGAGTCGGGTGACGCACTGGCCAAGCTCCCGGTGGACCGGACACCGGTGCTGTACTGCAAGACCGGGATCCGTTCGGCTGAGGTGCTCGCCATCGTCAAGAAGGCCGGTTTCTCCGACGCGGTGCATCTGCAGGGCGGAATTGTGGCCTGGGCCAAGCAACTCGAGCCCGACATGGTGATGTACTGACCGCTGGTTTGCCGGTCAACACCTTAGGCTGAGGTTGTGAGTGTGGAACGGCCGCCGGAACATGTGCTGGCGGCGTTCGGCCTGTCCGGGGTGCGCCCGGTACCGCTCGGCTCAGGCTGGGAGGGTGGCTGGCGCTGCGGCGAGGTAGTGATGTCGATGGTGCCCGAGCACGCCCGTGCGGCGTGGTCGGCCAAGGTTCGGGAATCGCTGTTCATCGACGGCGTGCGGCTGGCCCGCCCGGTCCGCTCGACGGACGGCCGGTACGTGGTCGCCGGCTGGCGTGCCGACACCTTCGTCGCCGGGACTCCCGAGCCCCGTCACGACGAGGTGGTGTCGGCCGCAGTGCGATTGCACGAGGCGACCGCGAAACTGGAGCGGCCCCGCTTCCTCACCCAGCCGCCCGTCGCGCCATGGGCCGACGTCGACGTGTTCATCGCCGCCGACCGGGCGGCCTGGGAGGACCGGCCGCTGCATTCGTTGCCGCCCGGCGCGAGGGTCTCGCCCGGTTCGTCGGACGGTCAACGCTCGGTCGAACTGATCAATCAGTTGGCCGGGTTGCGCAGGCCAACCAAGAGCTCCAGTCAACTGGTCCACGGTGACCTTTACGGCACAGTGCTTTTCGCCGGGACGGCGGCGCCCGGAATCACCGACATCACCCCGTACTGGCGCCCTGCCCCGTGGGCTGCGGGTGTCGTGGTGATCGACGCACTGTCCTGGGGCGACGCCGACGACGGGCTGGTCGAGCGCTGGCAATCGCTGCCCGAATGGCCGCAGATGTTGTTGCGGGCATTGATGTTCCGCCTCGCCGTTCACGCGCTGCACCCGCGGTCCACCGCCGCGGCTTTCCCGGGCCTGGCCCGCACTGCCTCGCTGGTCCGGCTGATCCTGTAGCTCACCTTTTCCTCGCGAGCAGACGCAAACTCGCACACATCAGGTGTCGCCGATGCGAGTTGGCGTCTGCTCGCGGTCAGAACTGGTGGCGGTACTCGGCCAGACGGACCCGCCCGTCGACGGCCAGCACTCCTTCGGCGCGCAGCCGTTCCAGCTGCCGGGTGGCCAGGTGCGGGGCTGGTCGCCCCGACGCCGGGATCACCCGGTGCCACGGCAGGTCCGAGGAGTCGGTCCGCATGATCCAACCGACGATCCGGGGGCTGGAAAGCTCTGCGGCATCGGCAATGTCGCCGTACGTGCACACGCGGCCCGACGGGATCGCGGCGACCAGTGCGCGCACGGTTTCCACCTGTTCCTCGGTGACGGCAGACATGTCAGCCCAGTTGCTCGAGGATCAGCTTCGCGGTCTCGGCGGGCTTGGCCTGGGCCACCATGTGATCGCAGTCCCAATCCAGCAGCGTGAAATCCGGGCCCAGTTGTCCGCTGAGCGCGGTGATGAGACCGTCTCGCGCATAGGGCGGGCTGGTGCGGGTGGCGCGGACCAGCACCGTGGGTGTGCCCTTGCGCGGCAGCGCAACCGGGCGGGCCAGCTCGCTCCAATACGACATCATCGCCGGGATGCTGATCCGCCACCCGTAGCGGCCGCCGGGTAGTTCGACGAGGTGCTCGTCGAGGTCACGGTCCAACTCCTCCGGTGCTACCTCGCCCCACGAACCGTTGGCCTTTTCCGCGCGCGCCTCGGCGCGGTCGGGATAGTCGGGCGAGGCCAACATGGAATCGGCGATGTCACGCATCCACCCGCCGTCGAGTTCGACCGCGGGATCCAACAGCACCAGCCCGCTGACCAGATCAGGATGTGCGGCAGCCAGATTGAGGGCCACCGCACCGCCGAACGAATGCCCGGCCACCAGCGTCGGGCCGTCCAACAGCGACGCCAGCGCCTCGACATTGGCGTCGAGCGTCCACGGCGCGGCCCACGATGAGCGCCCATGCCCGAGCAGATCCGGTGCCAGCACGGCCACCTCGGGTAGGTGCTGTTCGGCCAATGTCTTCCAGCGTTCGCCGTGCCCGGTCAAACCGTGGACGAGCAACAGGCGGGCCGGGTCGGCGGGACCGTAACGGTGGACGTGCAACTTCTCGGCTGACATTCGTTCATGCTGCCAGGAGTCGCCGCTCCGCTACTTGTCGGGCTGTTCGCTCCAATCCGCTCCGCTACTTGTCGGGTCTTTCGCTCCAATCCGCTCCGCTACTTGTCGGTCCCGTCTGGTGTCATCTCCTCCATGACCACACACCACATCGAACCGGCACTGACCGGCACCGAGCTGCTGGTACCAGGGCGCGGCGGTGTGGTGCGGGTGTTGGGCGGGCCGGGCACCGGCAAGAGCTCGCTGTTGATCCACACGGCGGTCGAGCACATCGCGGCGGGCACCGATCCCGAGTCGGTGCTGTTGCTGACCGGGTCGGCCCGGTTGCGGGGCGAGGCCAGGGCCGCCATCACCGCCCGCCTGCTCGGGGCGGGCACGCACGGCGTCGTGCGGGAACCGATGGTGCGCACCGTGCATTCGTATGCGTTCGCGCTGCTGCGGCTCGCGGCTCAGCGCAATGGCGATCCGCCGCCGCGGCTGATCACCACCGCCGAACAGGACGGCATCATCCGGGAACTGCTGGCCGGAGATATCGAGGATGGCGCGGATTCCCTTGTGGGCTGGCCGGAGCAGCTCTGGCCCGCACTGAGTACCGCAGGCTTTGCCACCGAGCTGCGTGACCTGATGGCCCGCTGCACCGAGCGCGGCGTGGATCCGCGCGCCCTGCAGCGGCTGGGCCGTTCGGCGGGGCGCCCGGAATGGTTGGCGGCGGGCCGGTTTGCCCAGGCCTACGAGCAGATCATGTTGTTGCGGTCGGCCGTCGGGATGGCCGCGCCGCAGGCCACCGTCCCCGCGCTGGGGGCGGCCGAACTGGTCGGAGCGGCGCTGGAGGCGCTCGGGACCGACGCGGATCTGCTGGCCGCCGAGCGGGCGCGGATCAGCCTGCTGCTGGTCGACGACGCCCAACACCTCGACCCGCAGGCCGCGTTGTTGGTGCGGGTGCTGGCCGCCGGGGCGGGTTTGACCGTCATCGCGGGCGACCCGGGCCAGACGGTGTTCTCCTATCGCGGCGCCGATCCGGTGTTGTTGGGCGATCACGGCGGGGAGGATGCCCCGGCGATCGTCCTCACCCAGTCGCGCCGCTGCGCCCCCGCGGTCGCTGCGGCGATCTCGGGTATCGCCCGCCGGTTGCCCGGGGTGGGGGCCGGGCGTGCGATGGAAGGCAACCCGGAGCATGGACAGGGTGAGGTGACGCTGCGGTTGGCGGCTACGCCGCACGCCGAGAACGCCTACATCGCCGACGCACTGCGCCGTGCTCATCTGGTCGACGGGGTGCCCTGGTCCGAGATGGCGGTGGTGGTGCGTTCGGTTCCGCGGGTGGGCGCGGCACTGGCGCGGGCATTGAGCGGGGCCGGGGTGCCGGTGCACGCCACGGGTGCCGATCTGGGGCTGGCCCAACAGCCTGCGGTCGCGGCCTTGCTGACGGTGTTGGAGGTGACGGCGGCCGGGAGACTCGATGGCGACAGCGCGATCAACCTGCTCACCGGTCCGATCGGACGCGTCGACCCGGTGACGCTGCGGCAGTTGCGGCGGGCGCTGCGGCGTGCCGATGGGTCCACGCCACCAAGGGATTTCACCGATCTGCTCGTTGCCGCGATCGACGCGGAGCCGGTTGGGTTGTCGGCCGAACACGCCAAGCCGCTGCGCCGGCTGCGGTCGGTGCTGGCCGCCGCCCGTCGCAGCCACCGGGACGGCGCAGATCCGCGTCACACCCTGTGGCAGGCCTGGAACGCCTGCCGGTTGCAGCCGCGCTGGTTGTCCGCCAGTGAGCGGGGCGGCACCATCGGCGCCCAGGCCGACCGTGACCTGGACGCGGTGACCACGCTGTTCGATGTGGCCGATCAGTATGTGAGCCGCACGGCGGGGGCATCACTGCGTGGGCTGGTGGACCACGTGGCGACCTTGGGTTCGTCGATGTCGGCCTCGGATTCGAACGCAAGGCCTGACGCGGTCTCGGTGCTCAGCGTGCATGCCGCGCTCGGCCGTGAATGGGACTTCGTCGTGATCGCCGGAGTGCAGGAAGGACTGTGGCCCAATACCATTCCGCGGGGCGGGATCCTGGGTACGCAAAATCTCGTGGATGTGCTCGACGGGGTAGCCGCGCCCGATGACCGCGCGGTGTCGACGCGCGCGCCCTTGCTCGCCGAGGAACGGCGGCTGTTGATGGCAGCGATGGGGCGGGCCCGGACCCGGCTGCTGGTGACCGCGGTCGACAGCGATGGCGGGGACGAATCGCTGTTGCCGTCCCTGTTCTGTGCCGAACTGGCCGAGGTGGCAACGGAATCCGTGCCGCTTCCGCCATTGGCGGCACCGCGGGTGCTGCTGCCGTCGGCGGTGGTCGGCCGACTGCGGGCTGTCGTGTGCGCGCCGGAGGGTGCTGTCGACGACGAGTCCAGGACCTGCGCGGCAACCCAATTGGCCAGGCTGGCCGCAGCCGGGGTGCCGGGGGCGGATCCTTCGCAATGGCACACCATGACGGCGTTGTCCACCGAGGAGCCGCTGTGGTCTGAAACCGATGGCGTGGCACCTGAGGTTGTGTTGTCCCCGTCCACGCTGCAGATGCTCACCGACTGCCCGCTGCGCTGGCTGCTGGAGCGCCACGGCGGCAGTGACGGGCGCGACGTGCGTTCGACGGTCGGGTCGTTGCTGCACGCGCTGGTCGCCGACTCCGGAAAGACCGAGAGTCAGCTGGTCAACGATCTGGAAAAGGTTTGGGAAGACCTGCCTTTCGAGGCGAGGTGGTACTCGGACAACGAGTTGTCCCGTCACCGGGAGATGCTGGAAACGTTCACCAGGTGGCGCGCGGACTCCCGGACACAGTTGACCGAGGTTGCCACCGAGATCGATGTCGAGGGCGTGCTCGTCGAGCCGGGTCCCGACGGGCCGGGCGTTCGGGTGCGGGGCCGGCTGGATCGGCTGGAGCGGGATCAGGCGGATCGGCTCGTCGTGGTCGACCTCAAGACCGGTAAGAGCCCGGTCACCAAGGACGATGCGCAGAAGCACGCTCAGCTGGCCACGTATCAGCTGGCGGTCGCCGCGGGATTACTGCCGCAGGGGGATCAGCCGGGCGGGGGCCGGTTGGTATACCTGGGCAAGGCGGGCACGGCGGGCGCCACCGAACGCGAACAGGATCCGATGACACCAGACACTCGCGCCGATTGGTTGGCCACGGTCAGCAGTGCAGCGGCGGCCACCGCCGGGCCGCAGTTCGTGGCCCGCGTCAACGACGGTTGCGCGAACTGCCCGGTGCGTTCGTCGTGCCCGGCCCAGGCTGCGGGGGACCGGTCATGACGGAATCCACGCCGGCCGGGGTGCGGTACAGCCCGACCGAATTGTCCTCCGCGCTGGGACTGTTCCCGCCGACCGAGGAGCAGGCCGCGGTGATCGCCGCACCGCCGGGGCCGTTGGTGGTCATCGCGGGCGCGGGCGCCGGTAAGACCGAGACCATGGCGGCCCGGGTCGTGTGGTTGGTGGCCAATGGCTATGCCACCCCCTCACAGGTACTGGGCCTGACCTTCACCCGCAAGGCCGCGGGCCAGTTGTTGCGCCGGGTACGGACCCGGCTGGCCCGCCTTGCCGGTGCCGGTCTGGCACCGGTGTCCGGTGGCGCCGACGAAATCGCCACGGTCAGTACCTATCACGCGTTCGCCGGCACCCTGCTGCGCGAGCACGGGCTGCTGCTCCCGGTCGAGCCGGACACCCGGCTGCTCAGCGAGACGGAGCTGTGGCAGCTGGCCTTCGACGTGGTGTGTGCGCACCCGGAGGAGTTGGCCGTCGAGAAGACGCCGGCCGCTGTCACCGGCATGGTGCTGCGTCTGGCCGGCGCGCTGGCCGAACACCTGGTGGACACCGATCAACTGCGTGACACGCACGTGGAACTGGAGCGGTTGGTGCACACCCTGCCTGCCGGGCCCTATCAGCGTGACCGTGGGCCCAGCCAGTGGCTGCTCAAGATGCTGGCCACCCAGACCGAACGCACCGAGCTGGTGCCGTTGATCGACGCGCTGCATCAGCGGATGCGCGCCGACAAGGTGATGGATTTCGGTATGCAGATGTCCGCGGCGGCGCGGCTGGCCGCGAATTTCCCGCAGGTCGGTGAGCAACTGCGGCAGCGTTTCCGGGTGGTGCTGCTCGACGAGTACCAGGACACCGGGCACGCGCAGCGGGTGGCGCTGTCCTCGCTGTTCGGCGGCGGCGTCGACGAAGGCCTGGCACTGACCGCGGTGGGAGACCCGATCCAGTCGATCTATGGCTGGCGGGGTGCGTCGGCGACCAACCTGCCCCGGTTCACCACAGACTTTCCGCTGACCGACGGGAGGCCCGCGCCGACGCTGGAACTGCGCACCAGTTGGCGCAATCCGCCGAGTGCCCTGCATCTGGCCAACGCGGTATCGGACGAAGCCCGGCGTCGTTCGGTGACGGTGCACGAACTGCGGCCCAGGCCCGATGCCGAGCCGGGCACCATCCGGTGTGCGCTGCTCAACGATGTCGAGACCGAACGTGATTGGGTCGCAGACCATCTGGCCCGGATCTACCACGGGGCAGTGGCACAGGGGACGGCCACGCCGACCGCAGCGGTGCTGGTGCGGCGTAACGCCGACGCCGCGCCGATGGCCGAGGCGCTCAGCGCGCGCGGGGTGCCGGCCGAGGTGGTCGGGGTGGCCGGACTGTTGGCGGTACCCGAGGTGGCCGACCTGGTCGCGATGCTGCGGCTGGTGGCCGACCCCGCCGCGGGGTCGGCGGTGATGCGGGTGCTGACGGGGCCGCGGTGGCGGTTCGGCGCCCGCGACATCGCCGCGCTGTGGCGCCGGGCCAGGGAACTCGACGATCGACCGGTGGGGGAGCCCAGCGCCGCGGAGATCGTCGCTCAGGCCGCTCCCGATGCGGATTCAGCCTGCCTGGCCGACGCGCTCTGCGATCCCGGTGCTGCCGAACACTATTCGCCTGCGGGCTATCAGCGGATCGAGGCGCTGGGGCGTGAGCTGACCATGTTGCGGGCGCATCTGAGCCACCCGCTGCCCGAGTTGGTGGCCGAGGTGCGACGGGTCGCAGGGCTGGATGCCGAGGCTCGCGCGGCCCGCCCGGTGGCGGCGGGGTGGACCGGGACCGAGAACCTCGACACGTTCTGTGATCTGGTTGCCGATTTCGCCGGGCGGTCGGGTGGGTCGGTGCTCGCGCTGCTGGCCTACCTGGATGTGGCGACCGAGGTGGAGAACGGCCTGGCGCCCGCCGAATTGACGGTGTCGCACGACCGGGTGCAGATCCTGACCGTGCACGCCGCCAAGGGGTTGGAATGGCAGGTGGTGGCGGTGCCACACTTGAGCGGCCGGGTGTTCCCGTCGACGGCATCGGCACGGACCTGGCTGACCGACTCGTCGGATCTGCCTCCACTGCTGCGTGGCGATCGTGCGACCGAGTCGGAGTTGGGTGTGCCCGTGCTCGACACCTCCGACATCAACGATCGGAAGATCCTGTCGGACAAGATCTCTGATCACAAGCGCAGCCTCGAACAGCGGCGCATCGACGAGGAGCGCCGGTTGCTCTATGTCGCGATCACCCGCTCGGAGGACACCCTGCTGATCTCCGGACATCACTGGGGTGCCACCGAGAGCAAGCCGCGTGGCCCCTCGGAGTTCCTGTGCGAGATCAAGACCATCGTCGAGGATGCCGCAGCGCAGGGGCAGCTGTGTGGCGAGATCGAACAGTGGGCTCCCGAGCCGTCGGCCGGTGAGGTCAACCCGTTGCGGGACAAGGCTGTCGAAGCGATCTGGCCGGCGGCCCCGGCCAGGGAGACCGACGTCGACCGGGGTGCGGCGCTCGTGGCGCAGGCGTTGGCCGACGGCAGCCGGACCGAAGCGGGCTCGGGGCAGGCTGCCGACACCCCCGACCACGTCGACGCCGATGCGGAGGGCTGGGCCGCCGACGTCGATGCACTTTTGGCCGAGCGGGATCGTGCGCCACAGGTCGCTCCGCTCGCGCTGCCCGGACAGGTGTCGGTCAGCACCTTGGTGGAGTTGAGCCGTGATCGGGACGCTGCGTTGCACCGTCTGCACCGGAGATTGCCGCAACGCCCGGATCCGCATGCGCTGCTGGGCACCGCGTTTCACGAGTGGGTGCAGCGGTTCTTCCATTCGGAGCGGCTGTTCGACCTCGACGACATCCCCGGTGCGGTGGACAGTGACAGCGGACGCGCGAGCGCCGCCGAACTGTCCGAGTTGCAGGATGCCTTCGTCATGTCCTCGTGGGCCGCACGCACCCCGATCGAGGTGGAGGTGCCCTTCGACATGGCGATCGGAACGACCCGGACGACCGTCGTGCGCGGCCGTATCGACGCGGTGTTCGCAGACGAGGACGGCACGACCACCGTGGTCGACTGGAAGACGGGCGAGCCGCCGGCCACGCCGGAAGCCATGGCGCAGGCCGCGATTCAGCTCGCGGTGTACCGCCTGGCCTGGGCGTCGCTGCGCGGGTGTGCACCGGAGTCGGTGCGGGCCGCATTCCACTATGTGCGCTCGGGGCGGACCGTCAGCCCCGAATCGCTGCCCGGGGAGGACGAACTCGTCGCGCTGCTGACCGACCCCGCGGCGTCGTCGAGCGGTGTGCGGGAGTTCTAGGCGTATACCGGTCAGGTGATGGTGGTGCCCACCAGAAGGCCGATCAGATAGGTGATCACGAGGGCCAGGCCGCCGCCGATCACGTTGCGCAGCACCGCGCGTCCCTTCGGCGCCCCACCCAGCCCGGCCGATACCGCCCCGGTGAGCATCAGCGCCAGCAGCACCGCCACCACGGTCACCGGGATACGCCAAGTTGTCGGCGGGACCAGGATCGCGATCAACGGCAGTAGCGCGCCGATGGTGAACGACAGCGCCGAGGATGCTGCAGCCTGCCAAGGATTGGTCAGCTCTTTGGGGTCGATCCCCAATTCGACCTCGGCGTGCGCGGCGAAGGCGTCGTGGTCGGTGAGTTCCTCGGCCACCGTGCGCGCAGTCGCGGTGGACAAGCCCTTGGCCTCGTAGAGCGCGCTCAACTCGTCCAATTCGGCGGCCGGGTCGTCACGCAGCTCGCGGCGTTCCTTACGCAGCAGGGCGCGCTCGGTGTCGCGTTGCGTGCTGACCGAGACGTACTCGCCCAACGCCATCGAGACTGCGCCGGCGGCCAGGCCTGCGATGCCGGCGGTCAGGATCGGCGCTTGCTCCACCGTCGCCGCGGCCACGCCCACCACGATGCCTGCGGTGGACACGATGCCGTCGTTGGCGCCCAAAACCCCGGCGCGCAGCCAGTTCAGCTTCGACGAGAGTGACCCGACGTGCGGCTCGGAGGGATGGCTGGGATTCGTCACGATCCCGACCATATCGATCGAAACCGCGCGCCACCAGCAACGATAGCCTTGCCAAACCTTGGCTCGGGAGGGGGTAGAACCCGAGCCAGGCGGTGAAACCCGTTGATGGCCAGGTGTTCTGGTGGTGAGGCTACGAGTTCCGGTACACCCGCAGTGCCGTGGTGATCATCGGGATCTGCAGCGGCAGCCGGGCGATCGCCACGATCCGCATGGGCCACGGCTTGTCCCACCACAGCCGGACCATGTTCACGTTGCCGGGGAACACGGCGATGAACAGGGCCACGGCGGCCAGTGCACCGAGGCGCCGGGTGCGGGGCGCAGCGAGCAGCGCGCCGGTGGCCAGCTCGCCGACGCCGGAGGCGTAGGTGTAGAACCGGGCGCTGCCGGGCAGCTCGGCCGGGATGATCGAGTCGAAGGGTTTGGGCGCGACGAAGTGCAGCGTGCCCATGCCCAGGAGCAGGGCCGCCATGCGTTGGGCGGTGGGTGCGGAGGAGATCCGCTGAGGCTCGGGTGCGGTCATGGTTACATTGTGGCGTGCGTCTGATCGGAACGATCCCGGCACATCCCGGGGTGCTTTGCTCGATGATGGGGTCGCGTGGCTAAAGGCAGGCTGCGGCGCCGGCTCGCCGCGATGGACCCGAACCTGACTTCGCGCCCGGATGCCGCGCTCGTCGATGTGCTGCGCATCCCCGAGCCGTTCGTCAGCCCGGCCCGCAAGATCTTCATGCGGGTGCTGTACGCGTTGGGAGCGCTGTTCGCGGCGGTGCTCATCGTCTACGCGGACCGCTACGGGTATCGGGACAACGACAGTGTCCCGGATCCCGACAATCCGTTGACGTTCCTGGATTGCCTGTACTACGCGACGGTGTCGCTGTCGACCACGGGCTACGGCGACATCACGCCGTACTCTGATTCGGCCCGGCTGGTGAACGTCATCGTCATCACGCCACTGCGGGTGGCCTTCCTGATCGTTCTCATCGGTACCACCGTGGAAACCCTGACCACCCAATCCCGGCAGGCGCTGAAGATTCAGCGATGGAGGAACAAAGTGCGCAACCACACCGTCGTCATCGGATACGGCACCAAGGGCCGGACGGCGGTCGCCGCAATGGTCGGCGACGAGGTCTCCCCGGCCGACATCGTCGTCGTCGACGAGAACGCGGCCGCGTTGGAACGCGCCAAGGGCGCGGGGTTGGTGACCGTGCACGGCGACGCCACCAATTCCGGTGTATTGCGGCTGGCGGGTGCCCAGCACGCTAAGTCGATCATCGTCGCGGCGGACAACGACGCCAGCGCGGTACTGGTCACGTTGACGGCCCGCGAATTGGCCCCCAAAGCCAAGATCATCGCGGCGGTGCGAGAGTCGGACAACCTGCACCTGCTCAAACAGTCGGGCGCGGACTCCACGGTGGTGTCGTCCGAGACCGCCGGCCGGCTGCTCGGTATCGCGACGCAGACCCCGAGCGTGGTGGAGATGATGGAGGATCTGCTGACTCCCGACGCCGGGTTCGCCATCGCCGAGCGCGAGGTCACGCCCAAGGAGGAGGGGGGCTCTCCGCGCCATCTGCACGACATCGTGCTGGGTGTGGTGCGTGGCGGCCGGTTGGTACGGGTCGACGCGCCAGAGGTCGATGCGCTGGAGGCGGGCGACCGGCTGCTCTACATCCGCAGCGCGGACGCTGAGCGATGACGCATAGAACATTCGGCCTGCGCAACGTTCCTCTGCTCTCGCGGGTCGGTGCCGACCGTGCCGATGCCCTGCGCACCGATATCGACGCCGCGACCGAAGGTTGGAAGGACGCGCTGCTGCTCCGCGTCGACCGGCGCAACCAGGTGCTGATCTCAGGTGGCCAGGTGGTCCTGGGCAAGGCTTCGAGCCTGGGCACCGACAAGCCGCCGGAGCACGCGGTGTTTTTGGGACGGCTCGCCGATGGGCGGCACGTCTGGGGCATTCGCAGCGCTCTGGAGGGGCCCGAGGACCCGGGCCAGCCGGTCGAGGTGCTCGACCTACGCCGGGCAGGCGAGGTCTTCGACGATGTCAGCGCCCAGTTGGTGGCGACTGCGACGGCGTTGCTGAACTGGCACGATCGGGCCCGGTTCAGCGCGGTGGACGGTGGCGCGACCAAACCGGCAAAAGGCGGTTGGTCCCGCGTCGACCCGGTCAACGGCCATGAGGAGTTCCCGCGCATCGACCCGGCGGTGATCTGCCTGGTTCATGACGGCTTCGACCGCGCCGTACTGGCCCGGCAGACGGTGTGGCCCGAGCGGTTGTTCTCGATCCTCGCCGGTTTCGTCGAGGCCGGTGAGTCCTTCGAGACCTGTGTGGTGCGGGAGATCTCCGAGGAGATCGGTATCACTGTGACCGATGTGCAGTACCTGGGGAGTCAGCCGTGGCCGTTCCCGCGGTCGCTGATGGTCGGCTTCCACGCCGTCGGCGATCCCGAGCAGCCGTTCTCGTTCAACGACGGCGAGATCGCCGAGGCCGGGTGGTTCACCCGGGCCGAGATCCGCGAGGCGCTGGACCAGGGGGACTGGGGTGCGGCCGACGGCGATTCCCGGTCACGGTTGCTGCTGCCCGGCTCGATTTCGATCGCTCGCGAGATCATCGAATCCTGGGCGGCGCTGGACTGAGGCAGCTAGCCGAGTTTGGCCTTGACCTGCTTGATGGTCGGGTTGGTCAGCGTCGACCCGTCGGCGAACTTCAAGGTCGGTACCACGTGGTTACCGCCGTTGACCGACCCGACGAACTCGGCGGCGGCCGGATCCTGCTCGATGTCGACCTCGGTCCAGGCGATGCCCTCTGACTTCAAAGCCATCTTGAGTCGCGAGCAGTAGCCGCACCATGTCGTGGTGTACATGGTCACAGTGGGTGTAGCAGTCATAGTGCACATAACGTAGCTGAACGGCTGCCTGATCCCCGCGGTGACGCAGGTCTCCGGCCCGCAGCGGTAAGTTGCCAATCTGCAATGGGACGGAGCCGAACATGACCCGATTGGTACCGCCGGTGGCCGGCGACCCGCATGTGCTCGACGAGCTGCGGCTACAGGTGCGCGCGTTCGTCGCCGAGCAACAGCGGGCCGGCAGGATCGGCCGGTATGCCGACAGTTGGCTGACCGGTTGGGACGAGGACTTCAGCCGGGCGCTGGCTGCCAACGGCTGGTTGGGCATGACGGTGCCGGTCGCCTACGGCGGGCACGGACGCAGCCACCAGGAACGCTTCGTGGTCACCGAGGAGCTGCTGGCGGCCGGGGCTCCGGTGGGGGCGCACTGGATCGCCGACCGGCAGATTGTCCCGTCCCTGCTCAAGTACGGCACCGAGGAGCAGCGACGAAAGTTCTTACCCGCCATCGCCAAAGGCGAGTGCTACTTCGGAATCGGTATGAGCGAGCCGGATTCCGGATCGGACCTGGCCAGCGTGCGAACCAAGGCGGTGCAGGTCGACGGGGGTTGGGCGATCACCGGTGCGAAGGTGTGGACGTCGGGAGCGCATCTGACCCACGCGTTCATCTGCCTGGCGCGGAGTGCGCCGGTGGACCCCGCACACCGCCACGACGGCCTGAGCCAGTTCATCGTCGACCTGCACGCGCCGGGCGTGGATATCCGGCCCATCATCTCGATGAACGGCAAGCACCATTTCAACGAGGTGATCCTCGATGAGGTGTTCGTACCCGATGCCATGGTGTTCGGCACCATCGGCAACGGTTGGCAGCAAGTGACCTCCGAGCTCAGCTTCGAACGCAGTGGACCCGAGCGCTTCCTGTCGACCTTCCCGCTGCTCGCCGACATCGCCTCGTACATGCGCGACGGATCTCTGCCGCGCCACACCGATCTGGGGCGCTATCTGGCCCGCGTCACCGGACTGCACCAGATGTCGATGGCGGTCGCGGGAGCACTGGAGCGGCACGAGCCGGCCGACACTGCGGCGGCTGTGGTCAAGGTGCTCGGAACGTCCACAGAAGGCGACATCGCCGATTTCGCCGACGTTCTCGGGGAGACGGAGGACGAGAGCTACGACGCGATGCTGGCCGATGCCGTGGCCCAGCGACCGGGGTTCACCCTGCGCGGCGGTACCAACGAGGTGTTGCGTGGGGTTATTGCGCGGGGATTGGGGATGAGATGAGTGTCGACACCGAACTGGTCGAGATGATGTCGGCGGTGTTCGCTGCGCACCGGGAGAAGTTCGCGCCCGGTGAGGGTGTCGCTGAATTGTGGGACCATCTGCGGGAACTCGGGCTGGTCCGGCTGACCGGAGCCGAGGATTGCGGCGGTAGCGGGGCCGGCTGGGCCGAGGCCGCCGAGTTACTGCGCGCGGCGGCTGGGCACGGCGTGAGAATCCCGCTGGCCGAACACGATCTGCTGGCTTGCTGGCTTTTGGAGACGGCTGGGCTGGAGGTCGACGATGCGCGACGCACCGCCTGCCTGCTCGACGCCGACGGTGCGGCTCGCGGGGTGCCGTGGGCGGCGGACTCCGAACGGGTGGTGGTGCTCTGGCGAGACGATGCGGGCTACCGCCTGGCCGACGTGGACACGGCGTCGCTGGCGGTACTTCCCGGCTGCAACCGGGCAGGGGAGCCGCGCGATGACGTCAGAGCAAATCTCGCCGAATTGAGTGGAACGCCCCTGTCCGACAACACCTTCGAGCAGTTCACCCGTCGCGCCGCACTGGTGCGGGCGATTCAGGTGTGTGCCGCGCTCGATCGGATTCTGGCGATGTCGGTGGCTCACGCTACGGAGCGCATCCAGTTCGGGAGGCCGCTGGCGAAGTTCCAGGCGGTACAGAACCTGGTGGCCGACATCGCTGCCGAGGCGGCGCTGGCTCGAGCGGCCACCGACGGTGCGTTGGCCGAGGCGCTGCGTTCGGATTGGTCATCGCCACAGTTGGATTTCCTTGTCGCAGTCGCACGTTCCTGCGTCGGCCATGCCACGTCAGTGGTCGCGCGCAACGCTCATCAGGTCCACGGTGCGATCGGTACCACCCGCGAGCACAGACTGCACGAGTTCACCATGCCGGCATTGTCGTGGCGTTCGGAGTACGGGTCGGTCGCGCAATGGGACGACAAGCTGACCGATTACGCCACTCGGGCGGGTGCGGACGGGTTGTGGGCGTTGGTCACTGGTGCCGGCGAATAGTTCCCGTGCCACGAGGAGAGCGTATCGCCGATCGGAATGTCGACGATATGACACCGGCTGTCCTATGCGACTATTAGCGGAACTGGGTATTCTTCGCCGTGGGCAGGAGGTGTTATGAGCGCTCTGTTGCGTGCTGTGCGACAACAGCGGGGCATGACGCTTGAGGGGCTCGCCGAGGCGACCGGGTTGACCAAGAGTTACCTGTCGAAGGTGGAACGTCAGCGGTCCACCCCGTCGATCGCGGTGGCGATGAAGTTGGCGCGTGCGCTCGAGGTCGATGTCGCACAGTTGTTTTCCGAGGACCCGGCGGTCACAACGTTGTCCATCGACCGTGCGGGCGAGCGGGGCAACAACCGCTATCACGCCGTGGCCGCGGGCATGCTCGGAAAGTCGATGTCGCCGTTCATCGTGCGACCGACACTCAAGTTCGCCGAACACCCGCACCCGGAGCACGCCGGGCAGGAGCTGGTGTTCGTCCATGCAGGCGTCGTGGAACTGCGCTACCAGGACGACCTGGTCACCCTGGAACCCGGCGATTGCGCGTATTTCGACGCATCGTTACCGCACCAGCTGCGGCAGCGGGGGAGCACGCCCAGTGAGGTGCTGGTGATCACCCACACCGAGTACGGCCGTAATCGCTGACTTAAGTTCAGGACCCGCGCGAGCACTTGAGGTTCACGTGCACGGTGGGAATGGGCTCCAGATCTGGCAGGCCGTGAATCGTGACGGTCTTCGCCTGCGGCCGTAGGACCACTGAGCGGACATCGGCCACCGTGCACTGACTGAGCGGGCCGCTGCCGACCCGGTTGATGATCACCCGGTTGCCTTCGGCCTGCAGTCGCGCGATGGTTTCGGCGGCCGACGGTCCGGTCGGAGCCGCTGCGGCGACCGCGGCGCCGACAGTGAGGCCGCCGGCGACTGCGCCCATAGAAAGCGCCGTGATGGTTGCGATGTGCTTCATGGCTTTCCACTCCTTCTCGATGGTCTGAGTAGTACGCCTCCAACCATAGGACACAATATGTCACAAAGGAAACGTATTGTTGGTCAGCCGCTGTCGGCGTGAAAGGCGCACGTTTTGAGCGGGTTTCGCCCGGCGGAGCTGTGCCTAGGCCGACGCTCCCAACGGAGTGCCGGCCACATTGCGTCGGTACCAGGGGCGGCCGTGCCAGCGCTGGTAGTGCCAGGCTGTGCTCGGTAGGAGGCCGCGCTTGTGTAGCCAGTAGCCGCTGGGCGTGGACAGGTTGGGATCTTGGCGGCCGACGGTGATCTCGCCGAGAACAACACCCTCTCCTTCCTCGGCCCGTCGCTCGGCGACGATCTCGCCTGATGCCGTGGTGATCATGGTCGAGCCCTCGAAGTGGCCGCGGTATGTCGCCGGTAGCCACGGCATTGAGCATTCGAGGTGGCCTGCGTGGGCCGCGTGCACGCAGGGTGCGCCGATGTATCGGGAGAACGAGGTCGCCGCTGTGCGGGCGGTGAGTCGGTTGGCGTGCTCAAGATGGTCGAACACGGCATGTGGTCGCCACCGCGGGATCGACCACCAGCCTGAGCCGGTCATGAGGAGGTCCACGCGACCCCGCAGGCGTCGGACTGTCCCCGTGCGCATCAGCTCCCAGCACACGGCGGCGCCTACCTGATACCCGCCGGCGTCGATGATGCCGTCGTCATTGCCGCCCACATAGAACGCGTTTTCCCACATGGTGGGGAGATCCTTGTCGTGGCGCCCGACGACGCCGGTCGGATCGGCGAGAAAATACGCGTTACGGACGTGTCCGTCGGGGTCGCGGCACAGGAAAGAACCGCCGACCAGGGCCGAGTGCCGACGGGCGAGCGTGGTGAGAAGCTGTGTCGCCGGGCCGTTGGGCGGCAACGCCGCGTCGGCCAGCGAGGCTGCGAAACCGATTCCCGTGGAGAAGAACTCCGGTAACGCGATGATTCGTGCCCCCGCATGCCCGGCTTCATCGCCGAGTCGTTCGCAGGCGGCCAGGTTGGCCGGAACATCGGCGAGTGCCGCGTCGAGTTGGACTGCCGCTGCCAGAACCATGATCGAACACTCCTCGGATTGTGATTGCGCACTGGACACGTGGTGTCACCTGTTGGCAAGCGTAGCTGGCGCCAGGCACCGTTGACAGGAGGACACAATGTGTCCTACGGTCATTCTTGTGTCGCTGGTCCCTCAAGAGAAAGGCAGACCGAGATGACGACCACGCTTGGTGATTCGAAACAAGTTCTGATGCAGCGTGCCCTCGATGGCTTGTCGACCCATATCGAGGAGTCCACCCTGACAACGCGGCAAAAACTGGCGTTGACGTGTCGAGCACTTTTCGATGCGGGCCACGACTCCGGCCTGGCCGGTCAGATCACCGCGCGGGCCGGCAAGCCCGGAACCTACTACACCCAACGACTGGGGCTGGGCTTCGACGAGATCTCCGAAGACAATCTGCTACTGGTCGACGAAGATCTCAACGTCCTCGAGGGTGAGGGAATGGCCAACCCCGCCAATCGATTCCATACCTGGATCTACCGCTCCCGGCCCGACGTCCAGTGCATCGTGCACACGCACCCGTTCCACGTCGCGGCGCTGTCCATGCTGGAAGTCCCGCTGCAGGTATCGCAAATGGACATCGCGCCCCTGTACGACGATTGCGCCTTCCTGGCCGACTGGCCCGGTGTTCCGGTCGGCAACGAAGAGGGCGAGATCATCAGCGCCGCACTGGGGGACAAGAAGGCGATCCTGTTGGCCCACCATGGTCATGTGATCGCCGGAGCGAGCATCGAGGAATCATGCTCGCTGGCGATGCTGATCGAGCGCGGCGCCAAGCTGCAACTGGCTGCGATGGCGGCGGGCACGATCGCCGAATTGCCGCCGCGGCTGGCGCGCGAGGCCCACGACTGGACGCTGCGGCCCAAACGCAGCCAGGCCAACTTCGCCTACTACGCCCGGCGCGCGCTGCGCAACCACCCCGACGCGCTCACCAGTTGAGCATCCCAGCACGCCCCAGCCCGATTCGGATTCGAACCGCAAAGGACAACCAGAATGACCGCCAACACTGAGATCCACGGAATTCTCGCCTATCCGGTGACCCCGTTCACCGACGACCATCAGATTGACACGGGCAAGCTGGCTGCCCTGGTCGAACGCCTGGTGGCCGGGGGAGCGCACGGTATCGTCCCGCTGGGCAGCACCGGTGAGTCGGCGTACCTCACCGAAGCCGAGTTCGATGCCGTCATCGACACCACGATCGGGGTGGTCAACCGGCGGGTGCCCGTCATCATCGGCGCCTCAGATCTGACCACCGCCAACACCATCCGCCGGGCGCAATATGCCGAGCGGGCCGGTGCCGATGCGGTCATGGTGCTGCCGATCTCGTATTGGAAGTTGTCCGAACGGGAGATCGTCCAGCACTATGCGTCCATCGGCGCTGCGATCGGCATTCCGATCATGGTCTACAACAACCCGGCGACCAGTGGCATCGACATGCGACCGGAGCTGTTGGTGCAGATGTTCAACGACATCGACAACGTCACCATGGTCAAGGAATCGACCGGTGACATCACCCGCATGGAGCGCCTGTCCGAGCTCACCGACGGCAGGTTGCCGTTCTACAACGGCAGTAATCCCATGATTCTCAAGGCCTTCAAGGCGGGAGCGAGGGGCTGGTGTACAGCGGCGCCGAACCTGCTGCCGCAGCCGTGCCTGGATCTCTACGCAGCGGCACAGGTCGGAGACTGGACGAAGGCCGAGGCCATCTACACCGAACTCAAGCCCTTCCTGGAGTTCATCGTCGCCGGTGGTCTGCCCACGACGATCAAGGGCGGCCTGGAACTGGTGGGCCAGGGCGTCGGCGTGCCGCGGTTGCCGTTGCTCCCGCTCGACGGCGAGGGGCGCGAGGAACTGAGCCGGCTCCTCGCCGTGTCGTGAGGGGCGGCGGCATGGATTGCGCCACCCCGGCGTTGGGCAATGCCACCGCGACGACGTTGCTCGCAGCCGGGCTGATCTTCCTGCTGGCATTGGCACTCGGAGTGTGGAAGTACCGGCAGATGGCCACTTCCGCGCAGCACGTCGCCCATCCGTATGTCGAGATCGCCCATCGTGCATCGCTGCTGTACGCGTTCGCGACGCTGCTGACCGCGGTGTTCGTCGAACTCAGTGCGTGGCCGGACTGGGTCAACCTGACTTCGGCGATGGTGCTGGTGTTCTTCTTCCTCGCCGCGATCATCAGCTACATCGTGCACGGCGCCCGGCGTGACACGACGAATCAGTTCGAACACCCGGGTGCCGGGCTGCACGTCTCGATGGCGCTGCTGATCGTCGGTGAGATCGGCGGATTCGCGGTTCTGCTCGTCGGATTCGTGGTCGGACAATGGGGCTGAGTTGCCCGGGCGGGGCGCGATCCGGCTAGGTGTCCCTCCTGCCCAACAACTTTCGGGTGCGTGCCGGCGCCGCGGCCGGGATGTCGGCGAGGATGTCGGCAAGCGTGACGCCGTCGAGGCTGGCCCGCCAAGCCTGGTGGGCGTCAGCCATTTTCACCGCCAGGATGCACTCATGACGGCACCAGGCCGCAGGTAGGGCACCGCGGCCCTGCCTGCGGATCTCGCGGCATTCGTAGGGAGCGGCCGCGCCGTCGACGGCTTCGACGATCTGCAGCAGCGTGATGTCGGCCGGTGTCCGCCCGAGCCGGAACCCGCCGCGCGGGCCGGTCGTCGCGGTCAGCACGCCCGCCCGGGTGAGCGCCTGCAGCTGCTTGGCGAGGTAGGCCGCGGGAAGGTCGAAGTATTCGGCGAGATCGGCGGCCGATGCGGTGGTCCCGGACTCGAGCTGCGCCAGCGACGTCGCGCAGTGCAGCGCCCACTCGGTGGCCACGGGAAGTTTCACGGCCCGTAGTTTATTACAGATATTAAGGACCTATATAGTCCGAGATATCTATCGGCCAGGACAGGAGTCGTCATGCGGATCGCAGTTGCCGGGGCTACGGGGAACATCGGGGCGCGCGTGGTCGCGGCGCTGCAGGGCGCCGGACACGACGTGGTGGCTATCAGCCGCTCGAACGGGGTGGATCTGTCCACCGGAGAGGGCCTCGATGCGGCGCTGGCCGGGGTGCAGGCTGTCGTCGACGCGATCAGTGCTCCGCCCGCCGACCGCGACAGCACCGTGGACTATCTGGGCACCGCCACCCGCAACCTGCTGGCGGCCGAAGCGCGTGCGGGCGTGGCGCATCATGTGCTGCTGTCCATCGTGGGGATTCACGACATCGAGGGCAATCCGCACTACGCCGGAAAACGCGAGCAGGAGAGGCTGATCGAGGCCGGGGCCGTGCCGTGGACGATCGTGCCGGCCACCCAGTTCCACGATTTCGCCGAGATGGTGGTGAGTTGGACCGAGCAGTCCGGCCCCGAAGGTGCCAGCGCCGAAATCGCCCCGCTGCTGGTTCAGCCCATCGATCCCGACGACGTGGCGGCCGTGCTCGCGGAGGTGGTGGTGGGCGACCCGCAGGGCCGCCACGTCGACGTGGCGGGTCCGCAGACCCAGGATCTGGTGGACCTGGCCCGCCGGACCCTGGCTGTGCGCGGCCGTGAGGTGATGCTGGTGCCGACGTGGTCGTCGATCTTCGGGCTGTCGATGTCGGGCAATGCCTTGCTGCCCGGTGAGAACGCCCGCATCGCGCCCACCACCTTCGACCAGTGGCTGAGCCGGCAGCGGTAGGTCGGGGGCACGCCGGGCCCGGTGATGTCACAGGTTCCTGCCATCATGGACGGCATGCCGTTGGAGGCTCCCTCGCCCGCCCTGGGCGATCTGGACGATGAGCAGCGGGAGGCAGTCCTGGCCGCCCGCGGTCCGGTGTGCGTGCTCGCCGGTGCAGGCACCGGCAAGACCCGCACCATCACTCGCCGGATCGCGCATCTGGTGGCCGGTGGCCACGTGGCGCCCAGCCAGGTGCTGGCGGTGACGTTCACCGCGCGCGCGGCCGGGGAGATGCGCAGCCGGTTGCGCGTGCTGGGCCAGGAGTCGGGGGTGAACACCGCTGCAGTGCAGGCGGTGACGTTTCACGCCGCGGCGCGCAGGCAGCTGCAGTACTTCTGGCCGCGGCTGGTCGGCGACACGGGATGGGAGTTGCTCGACAGCAAGTTCTCCGTCGTCGCACAGGCCGCCAACCGGGCCGGGATGCAGACCAGCACCGACGATGTCCGTGACCTGGCCGGCGAAATCGAATGGGCCAAGGCATCTTTGATCACCCCCGAGGCCTACAGCACGGCGGTCGCGAAGACGGGGCGAGACATCCCGTTCGACGCCTCGAAGGTGGCGGCGGTCTATTCGGGCTACGAGGCGCTCAAGGCTCGGCGCGACGGCTCAGCACTGCTGGACTTTGATGACCTGCTGCTGCACACCGCCGCGGCCATCGAAAACGACGCTGCGGTCGCGCAGGAGTTCCGCGACCGCTACCGCTGCTTCGTCGTCGACGAGTACCAGGACGTCACGCCCCTGCAGCAACGGGTGCTCGACGCTTGGCTGGGGGAGCGCGACGACCTCACCGTGGTCGGTGATGCCAATCAGACGATCTACTCGTTCACCGGGGCCACCCCGCGGTTCCTGCTGGATTTCTCGCGACGTTTCCCCGATGCCGCGGTGGTGCGGCTGGAGCGCGACTACCGCTCGACGCCGCAGGTGGTGTCGCTGGCCAACCGGGTGATCGCCGCCGCACGCGGCCGGATGGCCGGCAGCAAGCTGCATCTGGTGGGGCAGCGCGATCCTGGCCCCGAGCCGACGTTCTCCGAATATCCCGACGAGGTCGCCGAGGCCAATGCCGTCGCCCGCTCCATCAAGAAGCTGATCGAAAACGGAACGGAGCCGGCCGAAATCGCGGTGCTCTACCGGATCAATGCGCAGTCCGAGGTCTACGAGGAGGCGCTCACCGAGACGGGGGTCGCATTCCAGGTGCGCGGCGGCGAGGGCTTCTTCAGCCGCCAGGAGATCCGCCAGTCACTGGTGGCGATGCAACGCTTCGCCGAACGGGACATTCCCGAGGACAACCTGCCCGCCCTCGTGCGTGAGCTTTTGGAACCGCTGGGGCTGACGGCCGAGCCGCCGGCCGGCACCAAGGCGCGGGAACGCTGGGAAGCGTTGACGGCGTTGGCCGAACTGGTCGACGAAGAGGTTGCGGTGCGCCCGGAACTGGATCTGCGGGCATTGGTCGCCGAATTGCGCCAGCGGGCCGACTCGCGCCACCCACCGGTGGTGCAGGGCGTGACGCTGGCGTCGCTGCACGCCGCCAAGGGGCTGGAGTGGGATGCGGTGTACCTGGTCGGCCTGGCCGACAACACTCTGCCGATCTCCCATGCGCTCGCGCACGGACCCGACAGTGAACCGGTGGAGGAGGAGCGTCGGCTGCTCTATGTCGGGGTCACCCGCGCCCGGGTACACCTGGGGCTGAGCTGGGCGCTGGCCCGGACCCCGGGCGGGCGGCAGGGCCGCCGGCCGTCCCGGTTCCTCAACGGCATCGCGCCGCAGCTGCAGAACGGGGCCGGCTCAAGCCCGGACCGGTCGCGTCGTCAGCGAGGGCCTGCGCCGCGCTGCCGGGTCTGCAATGCCGCGCTGACAACTCCACCCGCGATCATGTTGCGTCGCTGCGAAACGTGCCCGTCGGACTTGGACGAGGAGCTGCTCACCGAGCTCAAGGAATGGCGGCTACGCGTCTCCAAGGAGATGAAAGTGCCGGCGTATGTGGTGTTCACCGACAACACTCTGATCGCGATCGCCGAGTCCCTGCCGACCGACGAAGCCGCACTGGTGGCGCTTCCCGGGATCGGTGCGCGCAAGCTCGAGCAGTACGGCCCGGACGTCCTCGAGTTGGTACGCGGCCGCCAAGATTCGTAAAGATCGTGCCAAAACCGCAGGTAGAAAATAGGTTGTGCGATCTGGCTGTTAGGCTTTAGCCTCGTAACACAGCTCTGGTGACGAGACGGAAGGAGGGTGCCCGCAATGGATAACAACATCGAATTCAGCGGTGTAGCGGTTGCAGGCATGCCGTCGTCCGTGCTCGCTGTCGTCGTTTCCCCGGTTGCCCCGGAGGCACGTCGGCATGCCGCACCCGCTGCCCCCGCCGCCGCTGGATGGCTGGCCGCCGCTGCTGCTATTGCACCGCAGCACAAGCGCCGCCCCGCCGCTGCGACTGGCGCGTCCGTGGATCGGAGCCCCTACTAGGTAGAGCTCCCATCACAGCCAAATGGCCACGGACCCGCAGTCAACCGGATCCGTGGCCAATGTTTTTGGGAGTTGTTCCAACCCTCGAAACCTGGTCGCAGATCCCTCGAAGAGACAGATCGCCGACAACAACGACCAGGAAGCAGGGGGACAAACACATGTCCATTGCGATGACCGCTCCGGAGATGAGCGTCGCGCCGATGACATGCGAAGAGCGGCTGCCGGCGGTGCCATGCCACATCGGGAATCCCGATCTGTGGTTCGCCGAGAGCCCAGTCGATCTGGAGCAGGCCAAGGCACTGTGCGCGGATTGCCCGATCCGTAACGAGTGCCTGGCCGCCGCGCTGGAACGGCAGGAGCCGTGGGGCGTCTGGGGCGGCGAGATCCTCGACCGCGGAACCATTGTGGCCCGCAAGCGGCCGCGTGGCCGTCCGCGGAAGAACGCCGCAGGTAACCCGGCCGCCGCGTGAAGCCGGCCGCCGACATCGATTCTGCGCTCAGGGTGCGAAAGTTCGAGAAGAACGCGCCCTGAGCGCAGGCTCGACGGTTCTAGGCTGCTTCGTCCGCGAAGCCCGGAACCAGTTCGGTGGCAATGGCTTTCATCGGCACATGCGCGTCCAGCTGACAGCACATGGCGATCGTCGAGGCGATCACCCGCAGCGGAATGGCCAGGTTCGGCGGCAGATCGAGCTGGCGGGCTGTCCTGATCTGGGCCACCCAGTTGTCCATCTGACCGGCCGCCATCCGCTGAATCCAGCGGCGGTTGTAGTGGAACACGTCGACCTCGATCGGTTCGACGTACTGGCGCAACATGTCGTCGACTTCTTCGATCGAAACCTGTTGGCCCTTCTGGATGAAACCGGCTTCCTCCATGGTGGGCAGCAGGTCGTCGTAGTTCTTGTCCCGGGCCAGCCGGATGCACTCACCCAGCGCCGTCGGGAAGCCGTCGGGCAGTGGCGCGACAGCACCGAAGTCGATGACGCCCATCCGCCCGTCGGGCAGAAGCATGAAGTTCCCCGGATGGGCATCGCCGTGCATCATCTGCAAGCGCTTGGGCGCGTCGAAGGTGAGTTCGGACAGTCGGGTGCCCATCAGGTCGCGCTGTTCGGGTGTGCCGTCGCGGATGATCACCGACATCGGGATGCCGTCCATCCATTCGGCGATGACGACCTTCGGTGCGCTGGCGACGATGGCCGGAATGCGGAAGTGCGGATCGTCGCGGTACGCCTTGGCGAACGCACGCTGATTCTCTGCCTCGAGCCGGTAGTCCAGCTCCATGTCGGTGCGTTCGATCAGCTCGTCGACGATGCCCTGGATGTCGACGCCGGGGGCCAGCTGCTTGAACACGCCGACCAGGCGCTGGATCGTCTTGAGGTCCGCGCGCAGTGCCTCGTCGGCACCGGGGTACTGGATTTTGACGGCCACCTCGCGGCCGTCGGACCAGACCGCCTTGTGCACCTGGCCGATGCTCGCCGAGGCCACCGGGGTGTCGTCGAAGGAGGTGAACCGCTCCCGCCATTTGGTGCCCAACTGTGCATCGAGCACGCGGTGCACCTTGGCGGCCGGCAGCGGGGGAGCCTCGCGCTGCAATTTGGTCAGTGCTTCGCGGTACGGCTTGCCGTACTGCTCGGGGATGGCCGCCTCCAGCACCGACAGTGCCTGGCCCACCTTCATCGCTCCGCCCTTGAGTTCACCGAGCACGGCGAACAATTGTTGAGCGGCCTTGTCCATCAGTTCGGCAGTGACTTCGTCCTTGGACTTGCCGGTCAGACGCTTGCCGAAGCCCAGTGCTGCCCGTCCGGCCATGCCGCCGGCCAGACCGGCCAGCTTCGCATTCCGTGCGACGCTTCCCCGTTTGATGTCGGTCACCAGACCATCATCCACGATGCTCCTGAATGCGCCGCAACTAACTGGCAACATTCGTTTTCAACACGGGCAGTCGGGGTGACGGGACCAATGCCTGGCGGCGATCGCGTACCCGTCGGCGTCGAGTTCGAGTGTGGTGTTGAGTGTCGGCGGTGCCTCGGGCGCAGGCTGGGTATCCCCGGAATGGCTGACGGCACGGATCACCAGATCGACCTGACGCATTGCCAGGGCGGCGGTGGCCAGGATGGTCGCGCGACTGGCGCTGCCCACGGCACCTCTGAGCTGGGTGGCCACGGCCGGCCACGCCGCGTCGCGATCGGCGCGGTGCAGATCGGCGCAGTGCAGGCAGCTGGTCAGGCCGGGGACCACCAGCGGCCCCACCAGACCGGCGCCGTCGCGGACCCGCACCGGCAGGTGGGCGATCCCGCCGCGATGCAGTTCTTGCAGCAGCCGCGGGTCGGACATCTGGTAATCGGCCAGCACCACGAGGTCGGTGGAGGCCGCGACGTTTCTGGTGTGGGGGTGCGTGCTGTGCCTGACCCGAGCGCCTGAGCAGCGCAGGCCGTTGGTCAGGAGTTCCGACAGCGGTCCGCGGCCGTGCACGCGGATGGAGGCCGACCGGGTCGGCTGTGGCGGCGGGGCCGTCAGCGTCGTGAGCATCCCCGCTTCGGTCAAGGCGCCGATGAGCTCGTCGATCCCGTCGGCGTCATCGTCGAATATTCCTGCAGCCGTGAGCAATTCGTCGTGAGTGGCGCCGGCCTGCAGTGCCCGCAACAGATCGGCCAATTGCGCCTGGCTCATTCCGGCGGGCGGCCGCACCAATACGGCGCGCCGCGGATCCCAGCCCAACTGAACCGAGTCGTCGGGGCGCAGCAGGATCGGACGGCCTGCGGCGAGCACGTAGCGCGTCATGCGATGACTCTGCCACGGCGGCGGACACCGCCGTTTCAGTTATCCACAGGCCGTGCGGGGGTCAGGCCTGGCTGTCGTCGTCGCCCTTGGTGTCGGCATCCTTGGCGCCGCCGTCGCCACCCTCGCGCTGCTCTTTCTCCAGGTCGGCTTCTTTTTCAAGATCAGCCAAAGCCTGTTCGAAGGCGCTGTCGATGCCGCTGGTGTCGCCGCCGACCATCCGGTCGATGAAGCCGGCCGGCTCGTCGAGATCGGCGGCGCTCGGCAGCAGGTCGGGGTGCTGCCACACGCTGTCGCGGACATCGGTGCCGACGGCCTCGGTGAGCCGTTCCCACAACACCGCGGCTTCGCGCATCTTGCGGGGGCGCAATTCCAGGCCGACGAGCGTGGCGAAGGTCTGCTCGGCGGGTCCACCGGTGGCGCGCCGCCGGCGAAGCATTTCGGCCAGCGCGGAGGTGCCGGGAATGCGATCGCCCAGTGCTGCGGTGACGACGGTCTGCACCCAGCCTTCGATGAGCGCCAGCAGGGTTTCGAGCCGTTCCAGTGCGGCTTCCTGTTCGGGTGTGGCCTTGGGCTCGAAGATGCCCTGGTTGAGCAGCTGTTCCATCTCCGACGGGTCGCCGAGGGAGGCCGGGTTGAACCCGCGGGCGAAGTCCTCGATGCCCGACATGTCGACCTTCATGCCCTTGGCGAAGGCCTCGACGGCGCCGAGCAGCTGGCTCGACAGCCACGGCACATGGCTGAACAGCCGGTGGTGGGCGGCCTCGCGGGCGGCCAGGAAGGTCAGGATCTCGCTGCGCGGACGCTCCAGCCCCTCGGCCAGAGGTTCGATGGCCTCGGGCATGAGGGCCGCGA
Organism: Mycobacterium shunyiense; assembly: GCF_058270035.1. NCBI lineage: Bacteria > Bacillati > Actinomycetota > Actinomycetes > Mycobacteriales > Mycobacteriaceae > Mycobacterium > Mycobacterium shunyiense. The sequence goes on from NZ_JBZDPT010000001.1 coordinate 224,510, forward strand.
CTCCCTTGGGGCCCAGCGGCAGGCCGACGTCGGTGGAGGTCAGCACCTCGCGGGACAGCTTGCCCAGCGCCTGGCCCAGTTGGGAGCCGAACGCCATGCCGCCCATCTGCGACATCATCGCCAGCAGCGGGCCGGCCATGCTCTTGGCCTCTTCGGGCAGCGCCGACGCCCACACCGAGGAGATCTGCTCGGCCACCGGGTCACACAGTCGCTTCCAGGTGTCCAGCGTGTTGTCCAGCCAGTCGCTCGGGGTCCACGCCACCGACCTGGTGGTGCCCGCGGGCAGCGGGGTGACCCCGTCGAGCCAGGTCTCGGCCAGGCGTACCGCGTCCGCGACCGCGCCGGCGGTCTTCTCCGGCACCGGGGCGACGAATCCGATCGAGTTGGACGCCAACTGCCGGGCCAGGTCGTAGTTCACCGGACCGGATTGTTTGCCGCCCATGGCGCCACTTGCGCCGCTGAACATCTCCCCGAGCTTGGTGAAGATCTGCCCGAGATCGCCCATGTCGAAGTTGGCTCCGCCCATGCCGAAACCGAACGGATCCGACCCCGGACCTGGCCCGGAGTTGCCGGAGCCGGATCCCGAATCGGGGTCCTTCTTGTCTTTGTCTCGGTCGGGGTCGTTCCCGGCGGAGAAGCCGAAGGGCAGGTCAGCCATACCCACAACGGTACTCATGACGGGGTGCCCGGGTGTGCCTGTGGGTCACGCTGTGGGTGAACACGATGGTTCAGGCTTTACTGTGGGCGGCGTGAACAGGCGGATTTTGACGCTGCTGGTTGCGCTGGTGCCGATTGTGGCGTTCGGCGTCCTGCTGTCGGTGGTGACGGTGCCCTTCGTCTCGTTGGGGCCGGGTCCGACGTTCAACACCCTGGGCGAGGTCGAGGGCAAGCAGGTCGTCGACATCCAAGGCCCCGATGCACACGTCCACCCCACGGCGGGGCACCTGAACATGACCACGGTGTCCCAGCGTGACGGCCTGACCCTGGGCCAGGCGATGGCGTTGTGGATGTCGGGCCGTGAGCAACTGGTGCCGCGCGATCTCGTGTACCCGCCGGACAAATCCAAGAACGAGATCGACGAGGCCAACAACTCGGATTTCAAGAGGTCCGAGGACAGCGCCGAGTACGCGGCGCTGTCGTTCCTGAAGTACCCCGTGGCGGTGACCGTGCAGAGCGTCACCGATCCGGGTCCCTCGGCGGGCAAGCTGCGCGACGGTGACGCGATCGACGGCGTGAACGGGGTACCGGTGGCCAACCTCGACGAGTTCCAGGCCATCTTGAAGAAGACCAAGCCGGGCGAGCAGCTGGTGATCGACTTCCGTCGCAAGAACGCTCCGCCAGGGGTCGCGACGATCACGCTCGGGGACAACCCCGATCGGGACTACGGGTTCCTGGGCGTGGGCGTGCTCGATGCGCCGTGGGCCCCGTTCGCCATCGACTTCAACCTGGCCAACATCGGCGGCCCGTCTGCCGGGCTGATGTTCAGCTTGGCCGTCGTCGACAAGCTGAGCACCGGTGATCTCAACGACGGCAAGTTCATCGCGGGCACCGGAACCATCACCGGTGAGGGCAAGGTCGGGTCCATCGGTGGCATCACGCACAAGATGCTGGCGGCCAAGGAAGCGGGCGCCACGGTGTTCCTGGTGCCGGCCGACAACTGCACCGAGGCACGTTCTGCGCCCCAGGACGGCATGGAGTTGGTGAAGGTGGACACCTTGACCCACGCCGTCGATGCATTGCACACGATTTCTGCCGGTGGCGAACCGCCTCGTTGCTGAAACCCGCGCGCAGCCTGTGGATGACTAGAGTTGTAGAAAATCGGGCGGCCCCGTCGGGCATGCCACGAGTCCACCGAGGCTGAAACGGGAGTTCACGAGTGGGGATGCGGCCCGCGGCGAGGATGCCGAAGCTGACGCGACGTAGCCGGGTACTGATCGGCCTGGCACTGGTGGTAGTGCTGGCGCTGTTGATCGGACCTCGGGTCGTCGACGGCTATGTCGACTGGTTGTGGTTCGGCGAGCTGGGGTACCGCTCGGTGTTCACCACAGTGCTGGCCACCCGGCTCATCGTGTTCCTCGTGGTCGGCCTGCTCATCGGTCTGGTGGTGTTCGCCGGCCTGGCCCTGGCCTATCGCACCCGTCCGGTGTTCGTCCCGGCGGCGGGCCCGAACGATCCGGTGGCGCGTTACCGGACCACCGTGTTGGCCCGGCTGCGCTTGTTCGGGATCGGGGTGCCGGTCTTCATCGGCCTGCTGGCCGGTGTCATCGCGCAGAGCTACTGGGTGCGCGTGCAGTTGTTCCTGCACGGCAGTGACTTCGGGATCACCGATCCGCAGTTCGGTCGGGATCTGGGCTTCTACGCGTTCGACCTGCCGTTCTATCGGCTGGTCCTGACGTATCTGTTCGTCGCGACCTTCCTGGCGTTCGTCGCGAATCTGCTGGGGCACTATGTGTTCGGCGGAATCCGTCTCGCCGGTCGCAGCGGAGCGCTGAGCCGCGCTGCGCGCATCCAGCTGATCAGCATGGTCGGCTTCCTGATCCTGCTCAAGGCATTCGCGTACTGGCTGGACCGCTACGAGTTGCTGAGCAATACCCGCGCCGGCAAGCCGTTCACCGGTGCGGGCTACACCGATATCAACGCCGTGCTGCCTGCCAAGCTGATCCTGCTGGCGATCGCCCTGATCTGCGCGGTGGCGGTGTTCTCGGCGATCGTGCTGCGTGATTTGCGGATTCCGGCCATCGGCGTGGTGCTGTTGCTGCTGAGCTCGATGGTGGTCGGTGCGGGGTGGCCGCTGATCGTCGAGCAGTTCAGCGTCAAGCCCAACGCCGCGCAGAAGGAGAGCGAGTACATCAGCCGCAGTATCACCGCGACCCGGCAGGCCTACGGGCTCACCGACGACACGGTGACGTACCGCAATTACGAGAGCAACGGTCAGACCACCGCCGCGCAGGTCGCTGCGGACCGGGCGACCACGTCGAACATCCGGTTGCTCGATCCGACGATCGTCAGCCCCGCGTTCACCCAGTTCCAGCAGGGTAAGAACTTCTACTTCTTCCCGGATCAGCTGGCCATCGACCGCTACGCCGGCCCCGACGGCGGTCTTCGTGACTTCGTCGTCGCCGCACGCGAACTCAATCCGGACCGGCTGATCGAGAACCAGCGCGACTGGATCAACCGGCACACCGTCTACACCCACGGCAACGGCTTCATCGCCTCGCCGGCCAACACGGTGCGCGGTATTGCCAACGACCCCAACCAGAACGGTGGTTACCCGGAGTTCCTCGCCAGCGTCGTCGGTGCCAACGGCAAGGTGGTCTCGCCCGGGCCGGCACCGCTGGACCAGCCCCGGGTGTACTTCGGGCCGGTGATCGCCGATACCGCGGCCGACTATGCCATCGTCGGCAAGAACGGTGACGTCGACCGCGAATACGACTACGAGACCAACACCGACACCAAGAACTACACGTACTCGGGCACCGGCGGTGTGCCGATCGGTAACTGGCTGGCCCGGTCGGTGTTCGCCGCCAAGTTCGCCGAGCGAAACTTCCTGCTGTCCAACGTGATCGGTGAGAACAGCAAGATCCTGTTCAACCGGGATCCGGCCGAGCGGGTGGAGGCGGTGGCGCCGTGGCTGACCACCGACACATCCGTGTACCCGGCGATCGTCAACAAGCGAATGGTCTGGATCGTCGACGGCTACACCACGCTGGACAACTATCCCTATTCGGAGTTGACGACGTTGTCGAGCGCGACGGCCGATTCGAACGAGGTGGCGGTCAACCGACTGGCACCGGACAAGCAGGTGTCCTACATCCGCAACTCGGTCAAGGCCACCGTCGATGCCTACGACGGCACGGTCACGCTGTACGCCCAGGACGAGCAGGATCCGGTGCTGAAGGCCTGGATGAGTGTGTTCCCCGGGACGGTCAAGCCGAAGGCGGACATCTCTCCGGAACTGCAGGCGCACCTGCGTTATCCCGAGGATCTGTTCAAGGTTCAGCGGTCGCTGCTGACCAAGTACCACGTCGACGACCCGGTGAAGTTCTTCACCAACGCCGACTTCTGGAATGTGCCGCTGGATCCCAACCCGACGGCAAGCAGCTATCAGCCGCCGTTCTACATCGTCGCCAAAGACCTGGTGAACAACAATGGTTCGGCGTCGTTCCAGTTGACCAGTGCATTGAACTGGCTGCAGCGCGAGTTCTTGGCGGCCTATGTCAGCGCCAGCTCGGACCCGGCGACCTACGGCAAGATCACCGTGCTGACGATCCCGGGCGAGGTCAAGGGGCCCAAGCAGGCGTTCAACGCGATAAGTACCGATACCGCGGTGACGCAGGACCTCGGTGTGATCGGACGCGACAACCTGAACCGGATCCGGTGGGGCAACCTGTTGACCCTGCCGGTGGCCGACGGTGGATTGCTTTATGTGGCACCGGTTTACGCGTCACCGGGAACCAGTGACGCAGCCTCGACCTATCCGCGGTTGATCCGGGTGGCCATGCTCTACGGCGACAAGGTGGGTTACGGCCCGACCGTCGGTGCCGCGCTGACCGAGCTGTTCGGGCCGGGTGCCGGCGCCACCGCCACCAATGTGGCCCCCACCGACGGCAAGCCGCAGTCTGCCGCGACGCCGGAAGCGGCACCGGCGGCGCCGCCACCGGCCAATGCCGACGGCCAGGCGCCCCAGGCGGTCCCACCGCCGGCCGCCGCAGTGCCGCCAGGTGAGCCGGTGCAGCTGTCGCCGGCCAAGTCCGCGGCGCTCAAGGACGTCGAGTCGGCGCTGTCGGAGGCACAGGATGCACAGCGCAGTGGCGACTTCGGTAAGTACGGGCAGGCGTTGCAGCGCTTGAACGATGCGATGAACAAGTTCAATACCGCCAAGTAGCCCTAACGCACGCGAAAAGACGCGTAGGTACCGCAGATCTCGGGATTTCGGGTACCTACGCGTCTTCTCGTGGTAGTTGCCGCGCCGAATATTGGTGCATCACCGGGCCGCTCCGGTGGGTGACAATGGACCAGTACTCGGTGGGCGGTTGGCGGTGGGGAGTCGCTGGTGGCGGTGACGATTTCGCAAGTGCTGGGCAGCCATCCCGAGCAACTGGTGTCGGCCGCCGGTGATGTGGCCGCAGCAGCGGGTGACATCGACAATCAGATCGCCCGCGAGCGCCTGCAGTTGACCCGGTTGGCGTCGGACTGGCGCGGCACCGCGTCCGACACCGCGCAGGGCCACGCCACCGAGATGTTCGGCGATCAGGAGCTCTACCGCGACAGGCTCAAGTTGCTGCACACCGCGATGTCCTCCGGTGGTGCGGAGCTCGGCAGCATCCGCACCCGGGTGACGGATCTGGTGTCGAGTCCGGAGGCGGACCTGTTCGACATCTCCGACGAGGGCCGGGTCTCGCTGGGATGGCGGCTGAAGGCCCTGGTGGCGGTGTATCCGGTACTGGCCCTGAAGTGGGGGATGCGTCGGCTGGCGTTGCAGACGTCCATTCAGACCGCGTTGGCCGAATTCGACGCGGCGGACAAGTCGACGGCCAGCAAGATGGACCGGATCAACAAGGGGCTCGTGAAATGAAGCCTCGGGCCGTCGGCTGCGTGACATGAGTGACGCCACGCTCTACGTCGATGAACAGACGATGCGGGAGACGGCGTCCACCTTCGACACCGCGGGCCATGGCGTCAGCGGCAATCGCGCCGGTCCGGTCATCTCCGGGGCCGCCGGGTCGATGCCCTCGCTGGCGGTCGGGGCGGCATGCGGGACGGTGGGATCCGCCCTCACCGAGCAGGCCAAGATGCTGGGCGGCGATGTGACGGTGTACGCGCAGAAGCTCCGGGTGGCCGCCGACCGTTACGAGCGCGGGGATGACGAGGCGGCCGAACGCATCGACTTCACCGGGACGGCCGAGCTGCCCGACGCCGGCGAGCATCCACCGGTCAGTGATTACGAGAAAGCGTTGCGTGATGCCGGGCTTCTCACCGGCCCGGTGGTACCAGGATCCAAATACGCGCAGTGGCTGGAGAATGCGTCCAAGCACGGGGTCGACCCGCAGACCATGGTCGACATCGCCCGCGCACAGAACATCACCCCGCAGTCGTTCGACGTGCTCAACGGACTGCAGGAGGTCAAGGACAAGGACGGTAAGTCGTTCTTCATCCTGCCGCCCGGTACCAGCAAGGAGGACGCGAAGAAGGCGGTGGTGATGACCTACATCCTCAACGCAGGCACCGACTACGACGCCGCCGAGGCCGGTGCGGACGGGAAGCTGGGTACCGCCGATGACGTTCACAACGACTTCGAGGAAACGCCCTACTCGGCCGCCGAGGTGCAGCGCATCGTCGATCGACAGAACGCGAACTCCTGGAGCTATGACCAGATTTTCGACAAGGGCGGCGGGGGATCGTTGGCCACGACACCCAACGGCATGCTGATGGGGTTGGGCGGACCGGTGATGGACAAGATCGGCGTCCACGGCGGCACAACCTACGGCGACGTGTTCGTGATGAACATCGACGGATCCAAGGATCCGGCTGCTCAGCTGAGCCAGATCATCCAATCGGGGGCCAACTGGGGACAGGATGACAGCGGTGTGCCGTTCCAGAGCACCCTCGACCTCGACCGCCTGTTGCACCACGAGGAGCGCCATTCCGAACAGTGGGCCCAGAAGGGATTCGCCTGGATGGCACGGGATTACGGGCTGGGTGCGATCATCGAACAGAAGACCGGCATCAACCCGCTGGAACGCGATGCCGGCTTGTCCGACGGGGGTTATTCGTGAGGTCCTGGCTGGCCGTGCTGTTGACGCTGCTGGTGGCGGCGGGGCTCACCGCTTGCCGGACCGGGGACCGCCCGTGGTCGGATGCCCCGTTCGCCGCCCCGATGCGACCGGCGTTCGGTGCCCGGGTCACCGACGGCAAGCTGGAGATCTGGATGCCGCCGGGCTGCGCCGGGGTGCGGTCGGTGGAGGTCGGGTTCGGATTTGGCCCGAAGCTCGTGTTGACCGATCCCTCCGGTACGGCGACTCTCGACCGGTTCACCGTCGGTGGACCCTATCCGGGTCTGACCGTGACGGAAGCGCCGCCGCCTGACTTCGATTGGCGCACAGAAGAATATTTGTTCCTCAATGTGCAGTCCACGCCCGGGGGGTACCCCGCGACCGCTCGGACGGCCGAGGTCGCCGCCGGATCGACCAGTCACCCGGCCGGGACCTTCTACTTCGAAGGCGTCGGTTGGCTCGACGACGCGGGTGTGACGGAGAAGGAAGGCAAGGAGTTCGCAGGGGTGTGCAGGCCGCAAAAGAAGTGATGCGGCGCAGGTCTACTGCCGCGCCACTGCCTCTCTGAACTGGCCGCCAAGTCAACGCCAAGTCGGCTAGGCGATGCTGTGTGGCGAGTATCTTGCACGACTTTCTGCGCTCATCTTGAGAGGACCCCGATGACCCTGACCGATGTCGCCCACGACGGCCTGGACGACGCGTTGAAGGGCCTGCGAGCCCACGTCGCCGCCCCCGTGGCCCTACCTGGGGAAGCCGGCTATGAACGGGCCACCCCGTGGAATGCGGCGGCCGTTGTCGAGCCTGCCGCGGTGGTGCTGGCGGCCACCGCCTACGACATCGCCAACACCGTGGGCTTCGCGGCGGCCAGAGGCTACCGGGTCGCGGTCCAGGCCACCGGCCACGGCGCCATGGTGGTGGCCCCCGACACGATCCTGGTGCTGACCTCTGAGATGACCGGTGTCACCGTCGATCCCGTGGCGCGTACCGCGCGGGTGGCGGCCGGGGCCACGTGGCAGCAGGTGCTCGACGCGGCCGCCCCGCACGGTCTGGCCGGGCTGGGCGGTTCGGCCCCCAGCGTCGGCGTGGTGGGATTTCTCACCGGCGCAGGCATCGGGCCGTTGGTCCGCACTTTCGGGTTGTCGTCGGACTACGTGCGGTCGTTCGAGTTGGTCACCGGGGCGGGCGAGTTGCTGCGCGCCACTCCGGAGGAGAACGCGGAGTTGTTCTGGGGGCTGCGCGGCGGAAAGTCCACGCTGGGTATCGTCACGTCGGTCGAGATCGATCTGCTGCCGATCGCCGAGTTCTATGGTGGCGCGGTGTATTTCGACGGCGCAGACGCCGGCGTTGTCCTCCGCGAGTGGGCGGGCTGGTGTGCCGACCTGCCGGAGTCGGTATCGACATCCATTGCACTGCAACAGCTCCCGCCGATGCCCGGCGTTCCGGAACCGTTGGCCGGCCGCCTGACCGTGGCGGTGCGGTACGCGGCCGTCGGCGATTTCGCCGAGGCCGAGCGGTTGCTGGCGCCGATGCGCGCAGTCTCGACCCCGGTGCTCGATACCGTCGCGGTGATGCCCTATGCCGCCATCGGCGCCGTGCACGCCGACCCGGTGGATCCGATGCCGATCTTCGAGCACCACACGCTGTTGCGGGAACTGACCGCGGAGACGGTCGAGGTGCTGCTGGCCGCGGCCGGGCCTGATTCGGGCTCGGTGCAGACGATTGTGGAAGTCCGGATGCTGGGCGGGGCGCTGGCCCGTGAGGGACGGCACCGCAGCGCGTTCTGCCATCGCGACGCCGCTTTCGCGGTGAGCACCATCGGGGTCCTGGTGCCCCCGATGGCCGATGCCGTGGTGCCGCAGGCCGGCGCGCTCATCGTGGCCCTGTCGCCATGGTCCAGCGGCGGCCAGCTCGCCAATTTCGCACCGTCCGAGGACGCCGGGCGGGCCGCCCGCGTCTATGACGAGGACACCCGGCACTGGTTGGCCGCACTGGCCGACCGGCACGACCCGGCCGGGGTGTTCCGGTGCGGTCAGGTGGTGCGTTTTGTGGGCTGATTTCCGGTCGTTTTCGGGCCGGAAACCTCTCTGAGCACTCGATTTGGAGCTCGACGTAAGACCCCGGTAACCTTGTATTCGCAACGCGGGGTGGAGCAGCTCGGTAGCTCGCTGGGCTCATAACCCAGAGGTCGCAGGTTCGAATCCTGTCCCCGCTACCAAGAGGAAATGGCCCTCGGAGATTATCTCCGAGGGCCATTTTCTATGGATTGGGAACGCGGATCGACAGTGCTTGTCGGTGGAGATCTGAACTCCCACACGTGGGCACGAGCCGTCGATCCCGCGAGGTGCACCACGCAATGGGAGATCACCGGCGACGTCAAACACACCGTCGTCAACGCCGGAAGCGGGCCAATTCAAACGACGCCAAGCGAGATCACCCAGCTCGTCGCACCCGGCTGTTCCGACGAAACGAGACGTGACCGCAGGCTATTTCGTCAGCGTGTCCCGCATCCCCGGCGCGAGCACGCCCGCGATGGCGTCCCAGTGCACGGTCACCGGGTAGTAGTCGCCGAGTACGTGGGCGACCGAAACGTAGACAACCAGTCCGTCGTCGGGTACCCAATTGCCGAGTTGATCGGCGACCGGGGCCGGCGCGGGCTGATTGGCCAACTTCTCCTCGTCGGCCATCTCGGCCTTGATGCCGTCGACCAACGCGGTCAGTCCGGCAGTCTGGTCGGTGAACAGATCGGTGATCAGGATCGGCTTCGCCGTGTGGACGTCGATCACCTTCGTGGACACGGTGTTGAACGGGTGCGCTGCATGGTCGACGAAGATGTTGAGCAGCAGCACGCCGGCCACCGCGCCGAAACCGATGTGGGACACCTCGCTGCGCTTGTCTTCATCGATGACGCCGGGCGCGACCGTCACCGGGCGGTTGTCGTCGGGCGGCGTGAGGTATTCGTCGAGGGCCGCGCGCATGCCGGTGTTGAACTCGTCGCGGGCCGTTGCGTCTCCGTCGCGCAGCTGAGGGAGCTCCGCCCGGTAAGTGACGGGCCCTTTGGCGCCGTTGACGGCTTCGATGAATCCGCTGAACGGCGCGACGTTGGCCGATGCGCTGGTGGTCGGAGCCGGACTGCTGGAGTTGCCCGAACCGCCGGAGTGGCACGCCGTACCCACGCCGATCATCGACACGACGACAGTTACCGAGGCTATTCGGCGTATCACGGTTGACTCCCGCATGTCGCGACCCTAAGCCTGTGAAGTAACTGCGGGTGATGGTTTCGGCCGGGTAGCCGAAGCGAACAGGTTGATCCCCGTGGCTTCGCGACGAATCTCGACCGGCGCGTGCCCGAACTCCGATCGTGCGAACAGATCTGCCAAGTCTTGCGGTGACCGGTGAATCAGCCTCCAATCCAGCAGGTGGTCCATGAACGCCCGGTCCGGATTGTCGACATCGAAGTTCCCGACAATCGCCGTGCCACCTGGACGCAGGTGGCGGTAGATCCAGTCGAGCAGTCTGATGACGAGGTGATCGGCCAGATAGTCGATGAGGCCAATCGAATACACCAGATCCTGATCGCCCAACGTCAGAGTTTGACGTCCCAGCGCTAGTTTGACGACGTTGGCTTGAACGAACGCAACTCTTCCGGTCACACCGGCACTGTCTGCGAGGCTCTGTGCGTAGGCCAATGCCTGGTCGTCGATGTCCAGACAGGTAGCGGTGATGTCCGGGTGGTCTGGCTCGGAGAAGATGTCGAAGATCTCACGGGCGGGCCCGCAGGCCAGACTTGTGATCGCAGCCGGTCTATCGTTGCAGGCCCGCGCAGTGTCGATGATGGTGTCGCGCAGCAGCTGTCGACGATTCTTCACGGCGCGCGAGGCCGGTATGTCGAGAAACCACCGGTCGATGTAGGGACCGAGCCTGCGTACCCCGTCCGGTTGGTCGTCGTAGACCATCTGCAACGTCAGATAGTCCCCGGCATAGCCCCGCGGTTTGGTGTAGGAGCGGTCGATCAGGCTGCTCAGCCCCAGGTACGGGTAGGTCTCCGCGTGTATGAATGCCCCCATCTCGTCGACGCCGGGGTTACCCGGCCGCAAGTGGAGGTGGATCTGGTCGGAGAGGGCATTGCAGGCGGACGAAACATGGGCCTGTGCCTCATCGGGTGTGGCACGGCCGTCGATGATCAGCTTGTCCGCGGCCAACATCGCTTCTTTGAAACGGGCTGCGATGAGGGCCAGGGGATGTGGTGCATCGTTGGCGGATACCAGGAATGTGGGAGCGCTGCCATTGTGCGGCGCCGCGTCCGTGATTGTCATGGGCCGATACTTGCGTGACGCTGCAGCGCAGTATGCAGTAGTGCACTACTCGATTTTTGTTTGTGACACCGACTTCAGATCACGTACGGCGCAATGAGCGTGGTGGCGCCCAGCACCACGACTCCGATCAGGAACGCGACGACCGTAAAGCCCATCACCTGACGGACATTGAGTTTCGCAATCGCCAGCAGGGGCAGTAGCCAGAACGGCTGGATCATGTTCGCGACGCCCTCGCCGACGGCCACCGCCATGGAGATCAAACCCAGGTACGCCGGTGAGTCCTGACCGATCGCCAGCGCCGAATCGACGGCGATCGGGCCCTGTACCGCCCAGTGCCCACCGCCCGACGGCACGAACAGGCTGATGATCAATGAGCCGATGAAGGTCAGGAACGGCAGCGTGTACTGGGACGCGCCGTTCACGAACGCCTCGGCCAGCAGCGTCTGCAGCGGTTTCGCACCCTCCACCGCCTGATAGCCCAGCAAGCCGACCAGACCGCCGTACAGCGGGTACTGCAGAAGCAGTGGGCCGGACACCTTGGCAGCACCGGTGAAGGCCCGGATGAACCGGATCGGTGTCCGGTGCAGCAACGCACTGGTGATGGTGAACAACATGATCATCGACGAGATGTTCAGTGCGAAACCGCTGAGGACGAAATAGGCGATGCCCGCAGCGAAAACCAGGACATTGAGGATCCACAGGTTTTCCAGCCATTCGGCGAACGTCTTCTTGCCTTCCGCGGGCGAAGCCGCCGATCCGCCCACGTCCTCGGGCGCATCCTCGTCCTCGAACACCGCGGGATCGGGTGCAAGGCTCTGTGTCGGTTCCATCCGCCAGATGGCGAGCGCGAGCAGCGCCAGCACGACGATCACCGACAGCCAGCTGTAGGGCTGGAAGATCGTCTGGCTCAGCGGCACGGTGACGCCGGTGATCTTGTGGATCACGTTGATCGGGCTGCTACTGTCCGTGTTCGCCAGGGCGATCGACGACGAGAGCCCCTGCGTCCAGACGATGAAGCCCATGAACGCCGCCGCGATGAGGTAGCCGAAATGCGCGTCGGCGAATCGCTTCGCAACCTGGCGGGCGACCAGCGCGCCGGCCACCAGCCCGAGCCCCCAGTTCAGCAGGGAGAGAACAGCGCTCACGCCGAAACAGAGGAAGGCGCCCTGAACCTGGTTGTTCGGTTTGGCGGCGATGGCGACGATGGCCCGTTTCAGAATCGGCGCCTCGGCGAGCGTGTAGCCCGTCACCAGGATCAGAACCATCTGGAAGGCGAACGTGAAGATGTTCTGCGATCCCCACACACCGCCGTACCACGCCTTGAGCATGCCGTCGGGGGTTGCACCGTGCACCAAGAAGGCGACCAGGCCGGCAACGATGAGGGTCAGGATGACCGCGAACAGATATGGGTCGGGCATCAGACGCTCGACATAGCGGACACACAGCCCGGTGAGGGACTGCATGATTCCGCGGCGCTTGGTCCGCGGTTCTTCGCTCGTGGTCATTGATCTACCTCGCCGTTTTGGTGCCCCATCGCTGCCGCCGTCGGCAGCAGCCGCCGCGGTTCGGCACGGACTCTAGTCTTTGGAGCACTCCGCAGTGGGCGGTTGGCAGGGACGGATCGACAGAGTCCACTGGCCGACGAACTGCCGGGTGGATTGTGCCCAGTCGGTGCGAATATCGCACTGGCCCAGCGCTTCGTGCGGCGTGGCTGCGCTCGTCTGCTGCCGTGTTTCGAGGCGGCTCGATGGGCGAGCACTGCCGGCGCCGGTCAACCACAGCAAAAAAATCGGTTTCCCTGATGTCGGGTGTCCGACCTACCCTGGGTGGCTGCGCAGGCAAAGCTCGGGGGAGCTAGGAGAGTGGGAAACAATGACGGGCCCGAGCACGGGGGAGATCGCGGCGCAACCGCGTGCCCAGTCGAGCGCCAATGTCATCATCGCGCTGTTGGTCAGCTCGGCGTTCGTGATGATCCTCAACGAGACGATCATGAGCGTGGCGTTACCCGCCCTGATCGTCGATCTGGACATCTCGGCGAGCACCGCGCAATGGCTCACCAGTGGCTTCCTGTTGACCATGGCGGTGGTCATCCCGATGTCGGGTTCGCTGCTGCAGCGGTTCCCGGTGCGCAGTATCTACCTGGCGTCGATGACCCTGTTCTGTACCGGCACATTGGTGGCCGCGCTCGCGCCGGGGTTCACGGTTCTGCTGGTCGGGCGCATCGTGCAGGCCTGCGGTACCGCGGTCATGATGCCGCTGCTGATGACGACGGTCATGACGCTGATTCCCGCGGACCGGCGCGGCCAGATGATGGGCACCATCTCGATCGTCATCGCCGTCGCACCGGCGATCGGGCCCACGCTGTCGGGGTTCATCCTCGGCTCACTGGACTGGCGATGGATGTTCTGGATCGTGCTGCCGATCGCCCTGCTCGCGCTGAGCGCCGGTCTGGCGTGGCTGCGCGTCGACGACGAACGGGAGGATCCCACCCCGATCGATCCTGTCTCGGTCCCGCTGTCGGCGATCGCGTTCGCGGGCTTGGTGTTCGGGCTGTCGCTCATGGGCGAATCCGCTCACCGCCCGCAGTCGGTGCCTGCGTGGGTGCCGATGGTGATCGGTGCGGCGGCGATGGTGGCCTTCGGTGCGCGGCAGATACTGCTGCAACGACGCGACCGTGCGTTCCTGGATCTGCGGCCCTTCACCTATCGGCGGTTCTCGGTGTCGCTGAGCCTGGTGGTCCTCGGCTTCATGGGGTTGTTCGGCGCCATCATCATGGTGCCGCTGTACGTGCAGGACGTACTGAAGCAGAGCGCACTGGTGGCCGGGTTGGCGACGCTGCCCGGCGGGCTGTTGATGGGGTTGGCCGGGCCGCTGGTCGGCCGAGCCTATGACCGTCACGGCGCCCGTCTGCTGGTCGTGCCCGGGTCGTTGATGCTGTGTGTGTCGCTGTGGGGTTTCACGCTGCTGTCGGCGGCGTCACCGGTCTGGGAACTGGTGGTCTTGCAGTCGGTCATGATGTTGGGCCTGTCGATGATGTTCACCCCGTTGATGACTGACGCGCTCGCAGTCCTGCCAGACCGGCTCTATTCGCATGGCAGTGCCATCCTGACGACGCTGCAGCAGGTTGGCGGTGCCGCGGGAACCGCCTTGTTCGTGACGGTGATGACCAAGGCGTCCCACTCGGGTGGGGCCCCGGATCTGCCCGGCGTGCATGCGGCCTTCACAGCCGCCGCGGTGATCAGCGTGTTCGCCGTGATCGGGTCCTTCTTCACCGCTCCGCGTCCGAGCCCCGCGGGTGGCACGCCGACACATTGAGCCCGGGCGCTCGGTCGAGGTCGGGCACAATCGGGCGCATGGGCAAAGTCGTGGTCATCACGGGCGCGGGTAGTGGTATCGGCCGCGCGACGGCCCGGGTTCTGCTGGACGCCGGACATCAGGTGGCGCTGGCCGGCCGCCGCGCCGAGCCGCTCGCCGAGGTGGGAGGCGGGAATCCCAACGCCCGCATCGTGCCGACCGACGTCACGGATTCAGCCTCGGTGCAGGCGTTGTTCGCCGACGCGGTGTCGACATTCGGGCGCGTGGATGTGTTGTTCAACAACGCAGGGGTGTTCGGGCCGTCGGCGTCGATCGCCGACCTCGCCGACCAGCAGTGGCACGACACTTGGCGCACCAACGTCGACGGCGCGGTGTTCTGTGCACGGGAAGCCGCTCGAGTCATGGCCGCCCAGCTGCCCCGCGGCGGGCGCATCATCAACAACGGATCGATCTCGGCACACCGGCCCCGCCCCAAAAGCCTGGCCTACACCGTCACGAAACACGCGATGAGTGGGCTGACCGCATCAATGTTGCTGGACCTGCGCGATATCGACATCTGCGTCACCCAGATCGACATCGGCAATGCCGCGACCGACATGACTGCGGGATTCAGTCACCAGACCCTGCAGGCCGACGGAAGTCTCGCAGCTGAACCGACTTTCGACGTCGGGCATGTGGCCCGCGCTGTGGCGCACCTGATCGATCTGCCCCTGGAGGTGTCGGTGCCGACGCTGACGGTCATGGCGCGGTCCATGCCGTACTTCGGCCGCGGCTGAGGGGACAGACCCCGAGATCAACCGGCGATCGCCAACCGCCGAAAAACAACAGAGCCGGAGGCCTTCGGGCCACCGGCTCTGTACAGCGGAATCGTCATCTCAGTGATCTGCATCCTGAAGCTCGTGCCGCTGAACTACTGCGATCAACTCTTCGCGAACCGACGAATTCGGCAGTTCGTTGATCCGCGCATAGAGGCGGCGCCGCATGTTGGCGCGCTTCTGGTTTGCGCGAAACTGTGCGAAGGACATACTTCTCACTCCTCGAAAGTGCCCCGGATCACGGGTACTCGTTGTTTGTTGACGTCCACACCTCGGGGATCGCCCGAGCGAAATGGACATCTCCCATGCTCCTCGCAGCGGCTGTCTAAAAGCAATTCTTAGAGTGTGAGTTTCGCTACAGCTCAACCAGTTTCGTCGCAGCGGAGTGGGCGCAGTCACAGTCAGGCGTCCAGGTGATGCCGCCGACTGCGGAAAAGGAGTAAGACTTCTCCTGTGGCACTCACCGTGCGAGATCTGACCGAGGTCGACAGTCTCGGTCTGGTCCTGGTGGCCGGAGCGCGCGGCGCTGACCGTGAGATCGCGTGGGCGCATGCCATCGAGTTGCCCGACCCGGCTCCGTATCTGGCCGGGGGCGAGTTGGTCATGACGACCGGCATCAACATCGGAGCCGACGCCGACGCGCAATTCGCCTACGTGGCACGCCTGGCCGCGGCCGGGACCGCGGCACTCGCCGTCGACACCGGCACCATGATTGCCGACATCCCGCCGGCGGTACGTTCCGCCGGAGATCAGTTGGGGATTCCCGTGCTCGAAGTGCCCGCCTCGACGCCGTTCATCGCGATCGCCAGGGTGGTGATCGACGCGCTCAAGGCCGACGAACTGCGCTCGGTGCAGCGCGTGGTCGACGATCAGGAGGTACTGGCCCGGGCGACACTGCGGGGCGGCATTCCCGGGGTGGTCGACGCTTTGGCGGATCGTCTGTCCGCGACCGTTGTCGTGGTGGACAACGACGGCACCGTGCTGGCGGCCGGGGGTGACGACCAGGAGCGGCTGATCGTCGTGCTCGGAGAGCAGGTTCAGCCCGCGCATCGGCACGGCGGCGCCCATGTCACCGCTGACGGGGATGCCTACGTCACCATCCAGAATCTGCGGGCCGCCCAGCCCGTTCGCGGCCGGCTGGCGATACGTACGTCCGATCCGATGTCCAACGCCGACCGGCTCCTGGTCGCCCATGCCGTGTCGCTGATCTCGATCGCGATCGAGAAACCGGCCCGGGTGGTCGACGCCGAACAGCTGCTGCGGACCGCGGTGGCCCGCGAGATGATTTCCGGCACGGGAGCTGTCGACGGTGCGGTGTTGCGCTACTTCGGTTTTGAGCCCGACGATGACATCGTGGTGGCGTCGTTCACCGGTGCGGGCCCGCTGCTGGCCGCGCAGCACGTGCTGGGACGGGTGCTGACATCGTTTCTGATGGCCCCGATGGGTGACGAGATCGTGATCATCGTTCCGGCGACCGGGAGCCGACGCCGCATCCGCTCGGTGATCGAGGAACTCGAGCAACAGACGGGTATCACGGTCGGTGGCGGGATGAGCCGGCCTGTCGGGCCGACCGATCTGTCCACGGCCTTGGAGCAGGCCCGCATCGCGGCGAATTCGGGCAGGGAGCGGTTCACCGAATTCGGTGAACTCAGCCCGATGGGTGTGCTGCTCGAGGGTCGGAGTACGGCCGAATTGCGGGTGTTGGCAGCACCATTGGATGCACTGGCGGGTGGGGAGGATCTGATCCCCACCCTGGCGGCCTTCCTCGGTCGCAACGGTCAGATGGAGGCGGCGGCGGCTGAGCTTGCGGTGCATCGCCACACCATGCGCAACCGGATGCGGCGAATCTCCCAATTGTTGGGTGACGACCTTGAATCGGCCGATACCCGGGCACAGTTGTGGCTGGGGCTCAAGGCCTGGCAGCTGCTGGCGTCTCGCCGGCCGGGCTGAGCGTGTCGTCGTCGGAGCCCAGGCTTGGTGGTCCACTTCGGTAGGTGACCGGGGTGGCCGACAAGGTGATCGGGTTGGCCACTTGAGGTGTCGGTGTCCCTGGTACCGGCACGGTTGCTTCCAAGCCGAGTCGGCGGGCGAACGCGAATGCCTCCGACAGATCGTTGATCGGGCCGGCCGGCACGCTCGCGGCGGTCAGCACCGCGTACCAGTGATCGGCGCCGTGTCTCTTCAACGCGGTTTCGATGATGGCGCACAACGCATCCCGGTGGGCGACCCGGTCCGGATTGGTAGCGAACCGGGGGTCCTGGGCCAGCTGTGGTTCGCCGATGGCGGCGGCGAAGGACCGGAACTGTTTGTCGTTGCCGACGGCTACCGCGATGGGCCGGTCGGCGGTGTCGAACGTCTGGTACGGCGCGATACTCGGATGGCGATTGCCCATGATCTGCGGCACTGCGCCGGCCCCCAGGTATCCGGAGGCCTGATTGACCATGGAGGACAACAACACCGAGAACAGGTTGGTGTCGACGCGCTGTCCGACCCCGGAGCGGTCGCGGTGCGCCAGCGCCGCCAGGATTCCGCTCAGCGCGTGCAGGCCGGCCAGCACATCGACCAGGGCCACGCCGGCCTTGGTCGGATCGCCCGGTTCGGTTCCGGTGACGCTCATCAACCCGCCGACCGCCTGCACCAGCAGGTCGTAGCCCGGCAGCGCGGCGCCGCCGTCGCGGCCGAACCCGGTGATCGAGCAATAGATCAGGTCGGGACGGACCACCCGCAGATCCTCGTAGCCCAGACCGAGTTTCTCCATGGTCCCCGGCCGGAAGTTCTCCACCACGATGTCGGCCCGGGCCACCAGGGAGCGGGCGTGCTCCCGGCCGTCCCGGTCGGACAGGTCGAGTGCCACTGAACGCTTGTTGCGGTTGACGGCGTTGAAATACGTTGCCATGCCAGATGAATCGTAGGGCGGGCCCCACGCCCGGGTGTCGTCGCCGGTGTCCGGGCGTTCGATCTTGATCACCTCGGCGCCGAAGTCGCCGAGCATCATGGTCGCGTACGGCCCGGCCAGCACGCGGCTGAAATCGACGACGACGATTCCGTCGAGGGCGCCCATCCTCACGCTCATGCTCCCGGCCGCCCGCCCCGCAGGTACACCGTCGTGGTGTGGGTGAAGAATTCCCGTGCGGCGCCGCCCTGCTCCTTGGGGCCGAGCCCGCTCTTCTTGGCCCCGCCGAACGGTACGTGCGGATCGGCGCCGGCCGACTCGGAGTTGACGTGCAGCACGCCGACGTCGATCTGCTCGACAGCCTGCAGTGCCCGGGTCAGGTCCTGGGTGAAAACCGCTGCCGAGAGCCCGAACTCGCTGTCATTGGCAAGGCGGAACGCGGTGTCGGCGTCGGCGGCCCGCTTGACGGCGAGGACCGGTCCGAACAATTCGTCGGTCCATACGTCGGCGGCTTGACCGTTGAGTTCGACGACGGTTGGCGGGATGAAGTAGCCCTCGGCCAGTGGTCCTTCCGAGTAGGGGGCACCGCCGGTCAACACCGTGGCGCCCTGCGCGGCAGCGGCCTGAATCCTCGCCGAAATAGACTGGTGTGCAGCGTCATTGACGACAGGTCCCATCTGGGTCGCGTCGTCGGTGGGGTCCCCGACGGCCAGGGCCGCCGCGCGCTCGGCCAGTGCGGCCAGGAACTCGTCGGCGATCCCGTCGGTGACGATCAGGCGGGACGTGGCCGTGCATTTCTGCCCGGTAGAGCGGAACGCACCGAGCATCACCTGCTCGAGGGCCAGTTCGACATCGGCGTCGTCGAGCACGACGGCGGCGTTCTTACCGCCCATTTCGGCCTGAGCGGGGACTCCGCGCGCCGCCGCGGCCGCGGCGATTCGCCGCCCGACCCCGGTGGAACCGGTGAACGTGATGCCGTCGATGCCGGGGTGCTCCACGATGGCGTTGCCGATGTCGGATCCGCCGATCAGCAGGTTGAGCACGCCGGAGGGCAGGCCAGCCTCGGTCAGTGCCTGCGCGAGCCGGATCGCCAGCAGCGGAACGGTGCTCGCGGGTTTCCACACGACGGTGTTGCCGTAGATCATTGCGGGCGCGATCTTCCAGGCCGGAATGGCGATGGGGAAGTTGAACGGGGTGATCACCCCGACCACGCCGAGCGGTTTGCGGGTGATGAGGATCTGTTCACCGGCCCGGGGCGAGGCGTAGATCTCGCCCGCCTGCCGGTCGCCCTCGTTGCCGTAGTAGCGCAGGATCTGCGCGGCCCGCCGAACCTCGCCGATGCCTTCGGCTTTCGTCTTGCCTTCCTCGCGGGCCAGCTCCATGCCCCACGCCTCGGCGTTGCGGTCGACGATGTCCGCCGTGCTCAGCAGGACCGTACCGCGCTGATGCATCGGGGTGGCGGCCCAGGATGCGGCAGCCTCGCCGGCGGCACGCACCGCGGCGTCGACGTCGGATGTGCGGGCATTACTTCCCTGGGCCACAACCAGACTCGGTTGTGCCGGGTTCACGCTGAGCAGCGTGTCGCCGGTGCCGGGTAGCCACTGTCCACCGATCAGGTGCTCGATGGCAGCGGTCATCAGCGGAAGGCCGCCTGCCCGGTCAGGGCCTTGCCGATCGACAGCAGGTGCATCTCGGAGGTGCCCTCGTAGGTGAGGACGGATTCGAGGTTGTTGGCGTGGCGCAGCGGTGAGTATTCGAGGGTGATGCCGCTGCCGCCCAACAGGGTCCGGCATTCACGGGCGATGGCCAGTGCTTCGCGGACGTTGTTGAGCTTGCCCAGGCTGATCTGTTCTGGTCGCACCTCTTCGGCATCCTTGATGCGGCCCAGGTGGATTGCCAGCAGCATCCCCTTGCCGAGTTCGACGGTCATGTTCGCCAGCTTTTCCTGGGTGAGCTGGTAGCTGGTCAGTGGCTTGTCGAACACCTCGCGCGAGCCGGCATAGTCGATCGCGGTCTCCAGGCTGTCGCGGGCCGCACCGAGCGAGCCGAACACGATGCCGAACCGGGCCTCGTTCAGGCACGACAGCGGGGCCGACAGCCCTTCGGCCAGCGGCAGCTGCGCCGAGCCCGGCAGCCGGACGTTGTCCAGCACGAGCTCGGAGGTGACCGAGGCACGCAGGGAGAGCTTGCGGTGAATCTCGTTGGCGGTGAAGCCCGGGGTGTCGGTGGGCACCAGGAAGCCGCGAATGCCCTCGTCGGTCTGCGCCCACACGGTGGCCACATCGGCGAGGTTGCCGTTGGTGATCCACATCTTGGTGCCGTTGAGCACCCAGTCGCTTCCGTCGCGGCGGGCGCGGGTGCGCATGCCGGCGGGGTTGGAACCGAAGTCGGGTTCGGTCAGGCCGAAGCAGCCGATCGCATCACCGGCGGCCAGCCGGGGCAGCCATTCGTTCTTCTGTTCCTCCGAGCCGTAGCGGTAGATGGAGAACATCGACAGCGAGCCCTGGACGGAGACGAAGCTGCGGAACCCGCTGTCGCCGGCCTCCAGCTCCATACAGGCCAATCCGTAGCTGACGGCGTTGGTGCCCGCGCAGCCGTAGCCCTGCAGGTGCATGCCGAGAACGCCGAGCTTGCCGAACTCCTTGGCCAGCTCCCGGGGCAGGGTGGCCGATTCGAACCATTCGCTCACGTTGGGCCGTAGGCGGGTGTCGACAAACTTGCGCACGGTCGCGGCGATCTCGCGTTCGTCGTCATCGAGCAACCGGTCGGTGTCGAACAGCTCCAGCGGCCGGTAGGTGGACTTCTTGGCGGCCGGTGTGGCGGTGGCGGTCATGACTCAAGGCTAGATTTGCCCACGCACACATGCCTATGGCCGATTCGTACAACAGGGGTGTGCTACCTGTCCGATGGGGAGCATTCGGATGCCCGGTCGCCGGGCCTGACCACCGGGTTGGGTGGCCTATGCTCGGTGCGGCGAACGGCGTGGCCCCAGGGTGTTCCGTCGTCAGTGACCGGCGAAGACAGCCCAGGGAAAGTTCAGCGTGCAGGTGATTGTTGGCGATCCGGTTCTCGTTCCTTCCGTTCCGCGGCAGGTTCGTGATGACCTGATCGGGTTGAGTGGTGTGGCCATCGTGATGGTCGTCATCTGCCATTTCTGGTTCGGGCGGGCCTGCGGCGGGCTGGATGTCCTGCTGGTTCTGACCGGCTTCTTCATCGGTGGTCGCGTCCTGCGCAGCCTGACGAGCCCCGCGGCGCTGGCCGCAGAGATGGGCCGGGTGGCGCGCAGGGTGGTGCCGCCGTTGGTTCTCGTGCTGGCCGTGTGTGCGGTGCTGACGGTGCTCGTCCAGCCGGAGACCAGGTGGGAGGCCTTCGCTGATCAGACCCTGGCCAGCCTGGGCTTCTACCAGAATTGGCAGTTGCTTGGCTCGGCGGACGACTATGTGCAGGCCGGCGAGACGGTGACCCCGCTGCACCATCTGTGGGCGCTCTCGATGCTGGGCCAGTTCACGCTGGCGTTCGTTGTGCTCGCCGGGGTGGTCATGGCGGTGACGGCGCGCCGCGGACGCACCGCACGACCCACAATCCTGGTCGGGGTGTCCGCTGTCGCACTGGTGGCCTCGCTGTACTACGCGGTTACGACGCAGTCGGACAGCCCGATGCTCGCCTACTACAGCACCTTCGCCCGGGCCTGGGAGGTGTTGGCCGGGGTTCTCGCGGCCGCCCTCGTGGCCGTGCCGGTGGGTCGACTCCGGTGGCCGGGTTGGCTGCGCGCCGGTGTGGCCGCGGCCGGTCTGGCGGCGATCCTGGTGTGCGGTGTGCTCACTGACCGGACGGTGCAGTCCCCGGGAGCCTGGGCGTTGATTCCGGTGGCGGCGACCGTGCTGGTGATAGTGAGCGCAGCTCAGGCGATGCCGCCGAGGGCGAACGAAATCCTGCGCAGCGGCCCGTTGGTCGTGCTCGGATCGATGGCCTACCCGCTGTACCTGTGGCACTGGCCGTTGTTGATCTTTTGGCTGGCCTTCATCAATGACGATGCGGTCGGCATGGTCGATGGCGCCGCTGTCGCTCTGGCCGCGGTGCTGATCGCCTGGCTCACCGCGTGGTCGGCCAGGGCGCAATGGCAAGCCCGGTGGTATCGGCTAGCCCGCACGTGGGCCGTGCCGGGTGCCGCGGTTCTGCTGGTGACGGTGATGCTCGTGGCGTCGTCGCTGATGTGGCGCGGACATGTCGCCCTCGCCCGGGCCAGCGGTGCGGAACTGGGCATGCTGTCGATGCGGGACTACCCGGGCGCGCTCGCGCTCACCGAGAATCACCGGGTCGCCAAACTGCCGATGCGCCCGAGCGCGCTGGAGGCCGACGACGACATCCCGCCGTCGTCGATCGACCATTGCGTCACGGGATTCACCGGTGGTGAGGTCGTCAGCTGCGTGTACGGAGATCCCGACGGCGCCCACACCATCGCGTTGGCGGGTGGGTCGCATTCCGAGCACTGGCTGACCGCGCTACATCAGATCGGGCGCCAACACGGCGTCAAGGTGACCACCTACCTGAAGTTCGGCTGTCCGCTGACCACCAAACCCGTGCCGATCATCGCGGGGTCGTTCGAGAAATATCCGTCCTGTCGGACGTGGTCGGACAACGCCTTGGCGCAGATCATCGCCGACCGGCCGGACTACGTGTTCTTCACCTCGACGCGCCCGATCCTCAACGGCCCGGGCGATTATGTGCCCGATTACTACCTGGGCATATGGGATGAGTTGTCCGCCAATGGAATTCCGATGCTCGGCATGCGTGACACGCCGTGGATGCTCCGTGACGGCTGGTTCTTCTCGCCGGTGGACTGTCTGTCCAAGGGGGGTGACGTCGAGTCTTGCGGGGTGCCGCGCAACGAAGCCCTGGCGCAACGCAATCCGACCCTCGATTACCTGGCCGACTATCCGCTGATGAAGGTTCTCGACCTCACCGATGCGGTGTGCCGGCCGACGATCTGCCGCGCCGTGGAGGGCAACGTGTTGGTGTACCACGATGCCCACCACCTGTCGGCGACTTACGTGCGCACACTCACCACCGAGTTGGCGCGGCAGATGTCCGACGCCCTCGGATGGTGGTAGTCGTCATTCGACGATGAACACCGGAATCTGTCGGTCGGTCTTGGTCTGGTATTCGGCGTAGGGCGGGTAGGCCTCGACGGCGAGCTTCCACCAGTGTTCGCGCTCGTCACCGGAGATCTCGCGAGCGGTCAGCGAGACCGTCTTGTCGCCGTCCTGCACCGTCACGGCGGGGTGGGCCTTGACGTTGAAGTACCACGACGGATGCTCCGGCGCGCCACCCTTGGAGGCCACCATCGCGTAGCGGCCGTTCTCTTCCACGCGCATCAGCGGTACGTACCGCTTCTTGCCGGACTTGGCGCCCGTCGTCGTGAACAGCACGATGGGGCGGTCGAGCACCTCGACGCCCTCGGTGGTGCCTTGTTCCAGGATGCGTTGGGTCTGGTCGCGTACCCAGTCTGTCGGGCTCAGTTCGGCATGTTCACTCACGCCCCCCGCAACACCGACACCGGCGTTGTTATTCCCGGGTCACCGCAGCTTCAGCACCACCTTGCCCTTGGCGCTGCGGTTCTCCAGCGACGCGATGGCCTCCGCGGCCTGCTCCAGTGGAAACACCTCGGGCTGTGGTGCGGGCACCACGCCGGAGGCCAGCAGCGGCTGCAGTTCGGCCCACTGCTCCTGCAAATAGCCGGGATGGGAGAAGGTCCAGGCGCCCCAGCCCGCGCCGACCACGTCGACGTTGTTGAGCAGCAGGCGATTGACCTTGACCGTGGGGATCTCACCGCCGGTGAACCCGATGACGAGGAGCCGTCCGCCCACGGCCAGTGATCGCAGCGAGTCGGTGAAGCGATCCCCGCCGACCGGGTCGACCACGACATCCACGCCCCGCCCGCCGGTGATTTCCTTCACCGCGTCGCGGAACCCGTCGGCGAGCACCACGTCGGAAGCGCCTGCGGCCCTGGCGATCTCGGCCTTCTCCTCGGTGGACACCACCGCGATGGTGCGTGCGGCTCCGAGTGCCGGGGCCAGTCGCAGCGCCGAGGTGCCGATGCCACCGGCCGCACCGTGCACCAGGACGGTCTCACCCTTCACCAGCCGGCCGCGGGTGCGCAGGGCGAACTGGACGGTCAGGTCGTTGAACAGGATGCCGGCGCCGGCCTCGAACGACACGGCGTCCGGCAGGGGGAACACGCGCTCGGCGGGCAAGGCGACGACTTCGGCCATGCCGCCCGACAGCATGGTCAGGCCGAGCACGCGATCGCCGGCAGCGACATGGGCATCGGCCGGGGCGCTGCGCACCACGCCGGCGATCTCGGCACCCGGGGTGAACGGAAGCTCAGGCTTGTACTGGTAGAGACCACGGGTGAGCAGGGCGTCGGGGAAGGCAACGCCCGCGGCGTGGACGTCGATCACGACCTGCTCGGCGCCCTCGGCGCTGGAGGGCTCCTCCACCTCGGCCACCCGCACTGCGTCCGGACCGTCGAGTCGGGTGATCTGTGCTGCACGCATCGTTGTCTCCTTCTGGTGGGTCGCCAGCCAATTGTGACAGGTGTCAAGTGCGTGGCTTAGCATCACCGGATGCTCAACGCCCGCGCTGCGGTGGTGCTCGACGCCGGAGCCGATCCCCAGCTCACCGACGTGCAAATTCGTCCACCCCGCGGCGACGAAGTGCTGGTTCGCATCGACGCGGTGGGCATCTGCCACACCGATGTGAGTGTCGCGGCACGGTTTCGCAAACTGCCGATGGTGTTCGGTCACGAAGGTGCAGGCAGGGTCATCGAGGTCGGACCGAATGCCGTACCCGGCGTGGGGGACCAGGTCGTCCTCACCTTCGCCAGCTGCGGCGCCTGCTCCAACTGTCAGGCGGACACCCCGGCCTACTGCGAGCGTTCCACCGACCTGAACATGCGCGGCACCCGCGGAGAGTCCAGTGCGCTGCACGCCGACGGGGTCCCCATCGGGGGCGGCTTCTTCGGTCAGTCCAGTTTCTGCACGTATGCGATCGCCGGCAGCCGAAACGCTGTGGTGCTGCCCGAGCCGATCGACCCCGCGCTGGCCGCCCCCCTGGGCTGCAGCGTGCAGACCGGGGTGGGTGCCGTGCTCAATGTGCTTGCGCCGCAACCCACGGATGCACTTGTGGTGTTCGGGGCCGGAGCGGTGGGGCTCTCCGCGGTCATGGGCGCCCGCATCGCGGGGTGCCGGGCCGTCGTCGCTGTCGACCCGATCGCCGAACGACGTTCGCTGGCAACCGAGTTGGGTGCCACCGCCACGATCGATCCGACCGCCGGCGGCGACGTGGCCGCAGCTGTGCTCGAGCTGACCGGGGGAGCGGCCGCGGCAGTCGACACCACCGCGCGCCCAGACGTCCTCATGACAGCAATCACGGTGTTACGTGAGCGCGGCACCCTGGCGCTACTGGGCCTCGGCGCGTTGACGGCCGAACTGCCGGTCGCCGCGATCATGGGAAAGGGGCTGAGCGTACGCGGCGTGGTCGAGGGTGACAGCGAACCGCAGACCTTCATCCCGCGCCTGGTCGATCTGTACCGCCGTGGCGAACTACCGCTCGACAAGTTCGTCAGCCGCTACCCCTTCGACGACTTCGGCCGCGCGTGGGCTGCCGCAAAGTCCGCTGACGTGGTAAAACCCGTCCTGATCACCCAAGCGGTAGGCTCGTAATCCCTCTGTTTCACCCGGCAACGACGCCAACGATCGGAGCATCATGACTCTTCCCCAGCTACCACCGGGACGCACTGTCGAGGTGCGCGCCGTCGACGGCGTGCGGCTGCATGCCGAGGTGTTCGGACCCGAGGACGGCTACCCGATCGTGCTGGCTCACGGCATCACGTGTGCCATCGGCGTCTGGGCGCACCAGATCGCCGATCTGGCCGCGGACTTCCGCGTCATCGCCTACGACCATCGCGGACACGGCCACAGCGAGACCCCGCGCGGGCGTCACCGCTACAGCCTCAACCATCTCGCCGCCGATCTCGACGCGGTGCTGGACGCCACGCTGAGGCCCGGTGAACGTGCCGTTGTCGCCGGGCATTCGATGGGCGGTATCGCGATCACTTCATGGTCGCAACGCTATCCGGCCCGGGTGCCCGCCCGTGCCGACGCCGTCGCGCTGATCAACACCACCACCGGAGACCTGGTGCGCGATGTGAAGCTGTTGAGGGTTCCGGCCCCGCTGGCGTCGACGCGGGTTCGGGCGGCAGGTACGGCGATCCGGACCTTCGGCGGTACGCGGATGCCGCGGATCATCGAGCGTCCCAACAAACGTTTCGTCGCCCGTCTGGCGGTGGGCCGTGACGCCGACCCGTCGGTCGCTGAGTTCATCTATCAACTGTTCGCCGAGACTCCGGCCGCGGGACGCGGCGGCTGGGCCCGCACGCTGGTGAACGGGCTGGGCCCACAACATATCTCGCTGCAGAACCTGTCGGTGCCCACGCTGGTGATCGGCAGCTCCAAGGACCGCTTGCTGCCCATCAACGCCGCCCGCCGGATCGCCGACGACGCCCCCAACCTGCATGCCTTCGTCGAGATGCCCGGTGGGCACTGCGCCATCCTGGAATGCCCGTCGCAGGTGAACGCCCAGTTGCGGGCGCTGGCCGAATCGGTAGCGTCGCCGCAGGCGGTCAATCAGTAAGGCGGCCCGCGACTTCGGCGGCCGCACGCTGACCGGACCGGACCGCTCCGTCGAGAAATCCGGTCCACTCATTCGCGGTTTCGGTGCCGGCCCAGTGGATCGCGTCCACCGGTTCTCGTAGCCACCTGCCGTACTGGGTCCACGATCCCGGCGGCACCGCCGCGGTGGGCCCACCCGGTGCGAATTGTTCTGCGCTCCAACAGTGGTCGACGTAATCGATCGGTTGTCGGGCCGCGTCGCCGAACAGGGTGGCGAACCCGGACAGGGCCTGCTCGCGCCGCTCTGGGGGTGACAACCGGTCGAAGGTGCGGGCGTCGGTGAAACCGAGCAGGATTCCGGGGCCGCCGGAACTGCCGTCGGCCGGGCTCACATCGAAGGTGATGAAAACGGGGCCCTCGTCGGACAATGCCTCGCCTGAGCACCCGTTGGTGCGCCAGAACGGTTGTTCATAGGCGGCATATGCCTTGCTGAGGTTGCCCTGCGGCCAGTTCGCGGCCAGGTCGGTATACGGCTTTGGCAGCGCCGGGCTGAACTCGATCCCGGTCCGGTGCTGCGGCGGGATCGCCACGATCACCGCACGTGCCTGCACCACGCCGGAGGGACAGGTCACCGCGACGGTGCCGTCGTCGTGGCGTTCGATGCGGTCCACCGGGGCATCGAGCACCACCCGATCTCCGAGTTCCTCGGCCATCTTCGACGCGATCTGCTGGGTGCCGCCGGGAAACCGGTCCTGTTGGGCGCCGCCACGGACGTCGAGCATGCGGTCGAGCCCGCCGGCGGCCTTGACGTAGCGGGCGGCGTGCAGCATCGACACCTCGTCGGGCTCGGCGCCCCACGTGACCCGGGACATGATGGCCATGAGGTTGCGCGTCGAAGCGTTGGCCCCGGCCGAGCGCAGCCACTGCTCCAGTGTGAGCTCGTCGAGCTTCTCGGCGTTCGAACTCTTCCACGGCTCATTGACCCGGATGAGCCGGCAGAGCCGTTCGAAACGCCACTGGATGCGGGATACGTCGAACAGTTCCATCATCGACAGCCGCGGGATCGTGCTGCGGTAGGCCCGGACCCGGCCATGCCAGAGAATCAGATTCTTGCCGCGGTCGTAGGTGGGCACGGTGCGGCACCCGAGTTCGTCGGCCAGCGCCAGCACCGCGTCCTGGGTGGGGCCGACGAACGTGCCGCCCAGGTCGACCGGCACCCCGGCGATCGTGGTCGTCGACGATCGTCCGCCCACCCGGTCGCGCCCCTCGAGCACCACCACCTCGTGTCCGAGCCTGGTCAGGGCGCGGGCAGCGGACAGGCCGGCGAAGCCGGCACCCACGACGACGACGTCGGTGCTCGTTGGGATGCTCACCTGTCTAGGCTCTCACGCGTGAAGGTCATGACAGCGTTGTTCGGGCCGCGCGACGCGATGGGTCGGGCTGCGGCCCTGCGCGAGGCCGGTGCCAGTGGAGTGTTCACCTTCGAGGGACCCCACGATGTATTCACCCCGCTGACGCTCGCCTCCACGGTCGGGGATCTCGACCTGATGACGAATGTGGCAATTGCGTTTCCCCGTAACCCGATTCACCTGGCACACCAGGCCATCGACCACCAGATCCTGTCCGGTGGAAGGTTCACGCTCGGGCTCGGTACGCAGATCCGGACGCAGATCGAGAAGCGGTTCGGCGCGGACTTCGACCGGCCCGTGGCCCGGATGTCAGAGTTCGTCGCGGCCTTGCGGGCGATCTTCGCTGCCTGGGACACCGGGGAGCGGCTCGACTTTCGAGGCGACTACTACCGGCACACGTTGATGACACCGACGTTCACCCCGCGGGACAACCCGTACGGTCCGCCGCCCATCTATGTCGGCGCGCTGGGCCCGCGGCTCACCCGGGCCACCGCGCAGTTCGCCGACGGCTTGTTGGTCATGCCGTTCGGTTCGAAGCGGTTCCTGCACGAGGCGACGTTGCCCGCGGTGCGTGACGGGCTCGCCGCCGCCGGACGTGACGCGGGGGAGCTGGCGATCGTCCCGGAGATCATCGTGTCTGTAGGGGACGACCACGACGCGACGCGACGGCTGCTGGCCTTCTACGGATCGACCCCGGCCTATCGCCCGGTGCTGGACGTTCACGGCTGGGGTGACCTGCAGCCGGAACTCAACGCGCTGTCCAAGCAGGGCCGCTGGCAGGAGATGGGTTCGCTGATCGACGACGAGGTGCTGCACACCATCGCGGCATGCGGTAGCCCCGCCGATGTCGCCGCTCACATCCGCGACCGCGTGGCCGGGGTGTCCGACCGGATCTGCCTGTACCAACCCGGCCCGATCGCGGTGGAATCGCTTGCCCAGATCGTCGACGCGCTGCGCGACTGAACGCCTAGGGTGGGTGGTACTCGTCGGGACCAAAGGAGGTTCGCCATGGGCGGTGATCGCCATGCGGCGGATCCGGACTATTCGGATGTGCTCGTCATCGGGGCCGGGATCTCGGGGTTGGGCGCGGCCTATCGTGTCCACGAGAAGAGTCCCGGGCTGACCTACACCGTGCTGGAACGCCGAGCGCGGATCGGCGGCACCTGGGACCTGTTCCGGTATCCGGGGATCCGCTCGGACAGCGACATCTTCACGCTGAGCTTTCCGTATCAACCCTGGACCCGGCCCGAGAACGTCGCCGATGGCAGCGATATTCGCGACTACCTGACCGACACCGCCCGGGAACATGGAATCGACCGCCATATCCGGTTCAACACCCGTGTGCTGTCGGCGGATTGGGATTCGGACACCGACACCTGGACGGTGCACGCCGAGCAGGACGGCCAGGCCGCGACCTTCCGGTGCCGGTACCTGTTCTGCGGCACGGGCTACTACAACTACGACGAGCCCTACACCCCGGATTTCCCCGGAATCGAGACGTTCGGTGGCGACGTCGTGCACCCGCAGTTCTGGCCCGAGTCACTGGATTACTCGGGCAAGCGCGTCGTGGTGATCGGCAGCGGGGCCACCGCGGTCAGTCTGGTGCCCGCGCTGGCGCAGCAGGCCTCGCACGTGACGATGCTCCAGCGCTCACCGACCTACATGGTGTCGGCGGACCGCATCGTTCCCTCGGTGCAGGCGATCCGTAAGTTTCTGCCGCGCAAGCTATCTCATCAGATCGTGCGGTTCCGCAACGCGATGATCCACGTGCTTAGCTACTTCTTCTTCCGTAAGGCACCCGACCTCGGTCGCCGGTTCCTGCGCAGCCGGACGGTGGCCCTGCTGCCCGAGGGGTATCCCGTCGACGTGCATTTCAAGCCGCGATACAAGCCGTGGGATCAACGGTTGTGCCTCGTGCTCGACGGGGACCTGTTCGAGCACATCAGCGACGGACGGGTCGATGTCGTCACCGATCACATCGACCACATCGACGCCGCGGGCATCGTGTTGAAGTCGGGCGGACGGGTGGACGCCGACGTGATCGTCACGGCGACCGGCCTGCAACTGCAGGCCCTCGGCGGCATCCGGTTGTCGCTGGACGGTCACGAGGTCAAACCGACCGAGCGATATGTCTACAAGGAGTTCCTGCTCGAGGATGTCCCGAACCTGGCTTGGTGCATCGGCTACACGAACGCGTCGTGGACGCTGCGGGCCGACATGACCGCGCGGGCGTTCGCAAACCTGTTGGCCTACATGGGCGCTCACGGCTACACCCACGCCTATCCGCACAAGGGTGCGGCGCCGATGCCGGAGAAGCGGACCTGGGATCTGGAGGCCGGCTACATCCAGCGTTCCGAGCATGCACTGCCGCGTTCGGGTACCAAGCGGCCGTGGCACGTGCGGCACAACTACGTGCTGGATGCCATCGACCACCGCTTCGACCGCATCGACGAGTCGATGGTCTTCGGCCGCGCCCCCGCCGCCGAGTCGGTGGCCTCCTAAGCACCGCGAGCGGGCGTGTCTGCTGCCAGACACGCCGCCTTTCCACTGTTCGGACAATCTCGTCCTTGACACAGCCCAGACGAGGTGGCAGCCTCCTGAACATGTTCACTGAACATGTTCAGTCAAGGGCCGAACAGCGAGATGCCACCCAGCGCAAGGTTTTGGCGACCGCTGAAAAGCTGTTCCGCGAGCAAGGCTTTGAATCGACGACTGTTCGGCAGATCGCAACCGATGCCGGAGTAAGCAGCGGGACCGTGATGAGCGTCGGAGACAAAGACGGCTTGTTGGTGGCAGTGTTCGACGACCGGATCGCAGCGGTGCACGCCAACCGAAAAGGTCTCACCCGAAGGCCATCTCACGCGAATGCACCGAAGGCGATTGCCAAACTGTTCGAACCGTTCCTGACCTACTTCGCCGAAGATCCAGCCCTCTCACGCCGGTATGCGTCGATCATTGTTCGCGGAGATCACACTTCGAGCATCTTTGGTCATCTGGCAGAAATCCTGGTGGGCGAAATCGAGTCGGCTCTGCTGCACGTCGGTGTCGGCGAGTCTGATGCCGCGCGCAACGCTCGCACCATCTATTTCGCATACCTGGGCATTGTGCTCAGCGGCAACAACCAGGCATTGGGACACCGGTCGGTGCCCGACCAACTACGCGACGTCATCGAGTGCGTCATCGCACCAACCCGACAAGGAGAATGATTGTGATCGACACGCCGCACTGGTGGTGGCTCACCGCAATTCTGGCGATCGTGATCCTCGGGGACGCGCTGATCTCGCTCAAGCCGCCGCGATTTGTCCAAGGATGCCTCGATGGTGTCGGACTCCCTCGTGACTGGTGGTGGGTGCTGATCGTGGTCAAACTTCTTGCCGGCGTCGGGTTGATTGCCGGCCTCAAATATCCAGGCGTGGCGTTCTCGGCCAATGTGGGAATTGTCGTCTATTTTCTGTGCGCCTGCTATGCGCATTACCGCGCCCGATTTCTGAAGCAGGAATTCTGGATCAATTGCCTGGGCATGCTCCTGTTCTCAGCCTTCGTACTGGTGGTCTCATACGTGGCATGAGGCTTTCGGCCCGACACGTTGGGCATGCTGGCCATGTCACGGCGTACGGATACGAAGACCCGTCGAGAGCAACTGCGTCGCCGACAGTCCAAAGGTGGTCTTGAAGCTGTCGGCCAGGTGTGACGGACTGGCGAACCCGGCATCGACAGCTGCGGTGGTCAGATTCTCGCCGGCCGCCACGGCAGTCCCGGCCGCAACGAGCCGGCTCCAGATCCGGTAGCGCCGCAGACTGGTCCCTGCCTCGCGGCGGAACAGGTGCAGGAACCGGGATTCGGAGACACCCGCGGCGGCTGCCAGTTCACGTGCGGATACCGCTGCGGCGGGGTTCTCGCGAATCTGCTTGGCCACCAATTCGATCCGGGGGTCGATCCGGTGGGGGGTATCCGGGGCGGCGAGGTCCAGCCAGCGCCGCGCCGCCTCGTCGTCTTCCGGCATGGCCGTCAGTCTGGTCTCTGCGGCATGGCCTACCCCGATGCCGTCCCGGAACTCGGTGAACTGCTGCCGGCACGACGCACTGCGTTGCGAGCTGGGGTCGAGGTAGCTCGACACCAACCCACCCTGCATCGAAAGGTGATGGGTGAGCCGCGGCGGGATCAACACGCTGCGTGCGACGGTGGCGCTGCCGTGGAGTGTCACGGTCAGCGGTCCGTCGACGCCGACGGCCAGGCACCACACCGATCCGGAATGCGGCTCAAGGCCGAGCCCCGGCCCGGCGTAGAGGGCCTGCCCCGGCCACAGCCACACCGTCGGGCAGCAGGTTTGTGGAAGCGCGGGCCCGGGTTCAGGCGGCATGCTGGCCTCCTCATCAATTGATCAGGAGGTTACCGTGGCCATCGCAGTAATCGTCGTGGCCGGGGTGTTCTTCCTCGGCATGGGTGTCTACGCACTGGCAGCTCCGCAGGCGATTCTGCGTCCGTTCGACTACGACCTCAGAACCGCCGCCGCCCGCGCGGAAGTCCGTGGCGTGTATGGCGGTTTCGGTATCGCGATCGCCGCGGTGCTGACCTACGCGGCCGTGACGCCGGGGGAGGTCCGGACCGGGATCCTGATCACCGTCGGCGCCGCGCTGGTCGGGATGGCCGTCGGCCGCGGTGTATCGGCGGTGTTCGACGAACGTACGTCGTTCTATCCCAACTGGTTCTACTGCGTGGTCGAGACGATCGGCGCGGGCGCGCTGTTCTGGGTGGCCTGAGTCAGCCGCTTTGCCGCGCTTTTCCGCCGCATCGTCACGCCAGAGTGGCGCTCAAGCCCGAGCGTCACGCCAGCGTGACGCCGTGGCTCGGGCTCCGATTGCCATGTCACGCCAGAGTGGCTGCCGGCGGCGACAGCCACTCTGGCGTGACAAACTGCCGGCTAGAGAGTGACAAACTGGGGGCTACGGGGCTACGGGGCTACAGTCAGCCAGTCGGCGAAGCCGGACGGATCGTGACGGCCGAGTGCGCCGTGCTCGAACAGGCCCCAGCCCTCGACCGGTGCACCGTCGCCTTCGGTGCAGACGGCGCGACCGACGTGGTCGATCACACCGAACGCAGTTCGGCCGACGACCGCCGGATCGGTCATGTCGTAGGTGCGGCGCTCGGTGAACTTCTCGCCCTTCCACACGCCGTGAATCCAGTCGACGTCGCCGCCGTAGCCGCCGCCGACGTGAATCGGCACGGGCAGTTTGGATTCCACGTCGAAGCGGACGGGGGTGCCGTCGGGTGTGGTGGCCTCGATGGTGGCTCCGGTGGGGATCCGGGTGCCCGAGCGGTAGTGGATCTTCACCCGCGGCCAGCCGAGTTGCTCGACACGACCGTCCTTGAAGACCCGGCTGCAGTCGTTGAGGGAGCGGAACCCGCTGGGGTCTTCCTGGATGATGAAGACGATCGAGAAGTCGTCGAACGCCATCGGGACGTACAGCCACCACATGCCTTCGAACGGCGGGTCGGCCGGTCGCCCTGCAGGCTCGGCCTCACCGACCGGGCGGATGCCCCAGGATCGGTCGCGGGAGCCGATCCAGGTGTCCGGGTCGACGTCGATGCGCTGGCCGTCGATCTCCAGATAGCCGCTCCAGGAACCTGTTTGGGCGAAGCGCTGGGCGTCGAGCGTGACCCGGTTGCCCTGACGCATCAGGTGCGGCTGCTCCTGCACCACGTCGAACAACCCGTTCCAGGTGAGATCCGCGGCGACGCCCTCGGTCTCGTCGAGCACGATGCGGATCTTGCGCAGCGGTTCGGTGACCTCGACGCGGTAGCCCAGCACGTGCTGGTTGAGCCGGTCTTGATCGATCGCGTCGGACAGGTGTACCGCCGTCTGCTCGTTGCCGCGGCGTACCAGGAAATAAGCGTCCTTCACCCCGAGGTTGGGGTAGTAGCCGAGACCGGTGATGACGAAGATGTCGCCGGTGCGGTCATGGGCGTTGAAATACGAACGGTCGTAGAAGTTCCGGTCGGACGAGCCGGGCCAGGCGATCGGCTGGGGGACTTGGTGGACGGGGTATTCGTCCATCGGGCCGAGCATTTAGGACTCCTCGATCAGGCACCGCAGCAACGGCGCGTGGTAGAACATCGTTTCGACATCGTCGGGCTTCTCGGTCTCGCCGAAGTGCACGCGCCGGGCGCCGGTGCGCATGAACACGCAGCACCAGATGACCCCCGAGTAGATGTAGAACCAGCGCAGGTCGCTGAGTTCGGCGCCGGTCAACTCGCGGTAGGTCGCGCGGACATCCTCCTCGCGCATCACGTCGGGCAGACCGGGCAATCCGGCCATACCGGACAGCTCCTGAAACACCATGTGCGCGAAGATGATCCAGGACACATCGAGTTCGCGCGGGCCGAGGGTGGCCATCTCCCAGTCGAGGACCGCAGCAGGGCGGAAGTCGTCGTACAGCACGTTGCCGATACGCGAATCGCCCCACGTCAGAACGGTTTCGGAGGCTGCCACGTCCTCGGGGAAGTTGTCCTCGAGCCATTTCAGCGCTCGCTCGACGAGTGGTGAGCGGCCGATATCGGGGACCGAGAATTCGTACCAGTCCTTCAGCCAGCCGAAGTGCCGGCGCAGCGGGGTGTCACCGGGCGGATCGATCTCCGACAGGAACCCGAACCGCTCTGCGGCGTCCGGGATCGCATGCAGCTTGGCGAGCACCGCCACGGTGCTGTCCTGAAGTTCGCGCTGGCGTTCGATCGGGGCGTCGGCGAACCAGTTCCCGCCGAAGGTGTAGGGCATGACATCGGGCGGCACCTGGCCGTCGACTCGGTCCATCAGGAAGAACGGCGTGCCCAGCACCTCGCCGGTGGTGTCCATCCAGCGCACGTTGGGGACGGGAACGTCGGTGAGTTCGCCGACCTGCCGCATCACCTCGAACTGGTGGTCAAGCCGGTACGACGAGAACACCGGGACATCGTCCTGGGCGGGGGCGACGCGGGCCACCCACTTTTGCTCCTTCGGCTCGCCGTTCTCTTCCCAGCGTCCGGTCAGCATGATCGTTTCTGAGGACATACCGTTTGAGTCCACGCCGCTTTCCACGGTGATCTCGGGGGTGACACCGCCCGGCATCACGGTGGACAGCCATTTCGACAGCACCGAGGGGAGGGTGGTGACGTCGCGACTGGAGCGTTGCAGGTGGTCGACGTTCTCCACAGGAGCGTCCACGGCCTCGTTTGCCATTCAACTGTTCCTTACGGCCACAATTACGATACTGTTAGTAGCGTTATGAAAGCAGAGCCATCACCGGTTGGCAAGACCGCGGGAGCGGGGCGTCCCCGTGACCCGCGCATCGACGCTGCCATATTGCAGGCCACCGTGGACCTGCTTGTCGAAATCGGTTACGCAAGCCTGACGATGGCCGCGGTCGCCGAGCGCGCGCAGACCACGAAAACCGCGCTGTACCGCCGGTGGTCGAGTAAGGCCGAGCTGGTCCACGAGGCGGTGTTTCCCGCGACCGCGTCGGGCCTGACCGCTCCGGCCGGTGACATCGCCGCCGATATCCGGGCGATGATCGGCGCTGCCCGCGACGTGTTCACCAGCCCGGTGATGCGCGCGGCCCTGCCCGGACTGGTCGCCGATGTCGTCGCCGATACCGACCTGAACTCCCGCGTGATGCAGCGGTTCGCCGGGACCTTCGTCACCGTGCGCGCCCGGATCGTCGACGGCATCGTCCGGGGCGAGGTCCAACCTGATGTCGACCCCGACCGCCTGGTGGAGCTCATCGGCGGGTCGACCATGCTGCGGATGCTGCTGTGGCCCGAACGTGAACTCGACGACGAGTGGGTGGCGCAGACGGCGGCCATCCTGGTACACGGGGCCACCGTCAAGCCGTGACGTCCGACGCCTTTACATCAGACTGAGGACAAATCTTCCGAGCGGTTCCAACCGCGCATAACCTGCGGCCACGTGACTATTACCGCCCCACGTTCACTGGCCACTGCCAAGCCGAGTGCGCGCACCGTCGCGCTGGGCAGTGCGGTCGGCACCACGATCGAGTGGTACGACTTCTATCTGTATGCCACGGCCGCGGCCCTGGTCTTCAAACCGCTGTTCTTCCCGAACATCTCGTCCACGGCAGGCACACTGGCCGCGTTCGCGACGTATGCCGCGGGGTTCGGGGCCAGGCCGTTGGGTGCACTGATATCGGGGCACTACGGAGATCGTCTGGGGCGCAAATCGGTTCTGGTGGCCGCGCTGGTGGGCATGGGCGTGAGCACGTTCGCGATCGGACTCCTGCCGACCTACGCCCAGGTCGGGCTGATCGCACCCGTGCTGCTGGTGGTCCTGCGGTTGCTCCAGGGTCTGGCGGTGGGGGCCGAATGGGGTGGTGCGGCACTACTTTCGGTGGAGCACGCGCCGCCAGGCCGTCGCGGCTTGTTCGGCAGCTTCACCCAATTGGGTTCGCCGGCCGGCATGTTGTTGTCGACGGCGGTCTTCTACCTCACCAGGACGATCACCGGACCTGACACCTTCCTGGCCTATGGTTGGCGAATCCCCTTCCTGCTCAGTGCCGTCCTGGTCGTCGTCGGTCTGGTGATCAGGCTGAGGCTCACCGATGCCGAGATGTTCACCCAGGTCCGTGATCGCGGCGAGGTGGCCCGGCTGCCGGTGCTGGAGGTACTGCGCACGCAGCCGCGCAATGTGTTGATCACCACGGCACTGCGGTTCTCGCAGATCGCGCTGTTTGTCCTGTTGACCACGTATTCGTTGACGTACCTGCAAGATTCGTCGTCAGCGGGCAGTCAGGTCGGGTTGACAGCCGTCCTGATCGCGTCTGCCGTCGGCCTGATCAGCACGCCGGCCTGGGCCGTGCTGTCCGACCGGATCGGTAGGCGGCCCCCGTATCTGTTCGGTGCGGTGGCCGGAGTGCTGGCCCTGATCCTGTTCTTCGTCGCCGCGGGAACCGGATCGCACATCGCGATCGTGTTGTCGATCGTGTTCGGTGTCAACGTCGCCCACGACGCCATGTACGGGCCACAGGCCGCCTGGTTCGGGGAACTGTTCGACACGCGGGTGCGCTACAGCGGTGCTTCGCTGGGTTATCAGATCGGTGCGGTGCTCTCGGGTGGCTTCGCACCGCTGATCGCCGCGGCGCTGCTGGTCGCCGGCGGCGGCAGCCCCTGGCTGATCGTGGGGTATTTCGCGGTGCTGACGGTGATCACCTTCACGGCCGCCTATTTCGCGCGGGAAACACATCTGGACGAGATCGGGGACGCACGATGACCAGGATCTACCTCAACGCCTTCGACATGGCCTGTGTCGGGCACCAGTCCCCGGGGTTGTGGCGTCATCCCGAAGATCAGGGCTACCGGTACCGCGAACTCGGGTACTGGACGGAGCTGGCCCGCACGCTGGAGGCCGGCGGCTTCGACGCGCTGTTTCTCGCCGACGTGCTCGGCGTTTACGACGTCTACGGCGGTTCACGGGATGCGGCGGTGGCCGATGCCGCACAGGTTCCCGTCAACGACCCGACGCTGGCGGTTTCGGCCATGGCAGCGGTCACCGAAACCCTGGGATTCGGTGTCACGGCGTCGTTGACCTATGAGCAGCCCTACGCCTTGGCGCGTCGATTCTCCACCCTGGATCACCTGACGGGCGGTCGGGTGGCCTGGAACATCGTCACCTCCTATCTCGACAGTGCCGCACGCAATCTGGGGCTGGACACCCAGATTCCACATGACGAGCGGTACGAGATCGCCGAGGAATACCTCGAGGTCTGCTACAAGCTGTGGGAGGCATCGTGGGAACCCGGCGCGGTCGTCCGTGACCGCGAGCGGGGCGTGTTCACCGACCCGGCGAAAGTCCATGACATCGAGCACAAGGGGCGCTATTTCAGCGTCCCAGGGCCGTTCCTGTGTGAACCGTCTCCGCAGCGCACCCCTGTGCTGTTTCAGGCGGGTGCCTCGCCGCGAGGGGTCCGGTTCGCCGCGGCGCATGCCGAGGCGGTGTTCGTTTCCGGCCCGACGCCCGAAATCGTGGCCAAGCCGGTCAAGACGCTGCGCGCCGCTGCCGCTGAGCACGGCCGAGATCCCCGGTCCATCAAGGTTTTCACGATGCTGACCCCGATCGTCGCAGAGACCCATGAGGCGGCCGTGGCCAAGCTGGACGACTACCGGCAGTACGTCAGCACCGAAGGTGCGCTGGCGCTGTTCGGTGGCTGGACCGGGGTCGATGTGGCCGAACTCGGGGCCGACGAACCGCTGAGATACGTCCAGACCGAGGCCAATCGTTCGGCGTTGGCGTCGTTTACCACGCAGGACCGGAACTGGACGGCGGGAGAGCTGGCCGACGAGGTCGGTCTGGGCGGGCGTGGCCCGGTGGTGGTGGGTTCGCCGAGCGAGGTCGCCGACGAACTCGAACGCTGGGTCGACGAGGCCGACGTCGACGGGTTCAACCTGGCCTATGTCACCACACCCGGCACCTTCGTCGACTTCGCCCGCCATGTCGTGCCCGAACTGCGTCGTCGGGGAAGGGTGCCCGACCACGGTGAGCGGGTGACACTCCGTGAGCACCTGGGAGGGGCCGGACCGTTGCTCTCACCGGACCATCCCGGTGCCGCTCACCGGCCGCCGGACTGGGCCTGAGGCATTGACATGAACCACGGTTGAGGTCCGACACTGGTGGAATGAACCTGAAGGAGCGGCAGGACATCAGGGCCGTCATGGCGGCGACGACCGACCTGTGGGTAGCGCACGACATGGATGGCTGGGGTCGGTATTTCACCGAGGATGCCGACTTCGTCGCGCACAGCGGATTGTGGTGGACCTCGCGTCAAGCGAATGTCGAAGGGCACCGCGATGTTCCGGAATCCGTTGTCCGGCAGAAGTGCAACTACACCCAGCAGGTCGAGTCCATCGATGAGATCGCTCCGGGTGTGGCGCTGGTGCACACCCGCTGGGACTGGCCCGACCACGTCCAGCCGGGCGCACAGGCCCAGGACCGCAGCGGCATCATCAGCTACGTCCTCGTCGAGAACGACGGAGGCTGGCTGATCCGCTCCGCCCACAACACCCGGGTGCGCTAGCGATGGCCATCCAAACCTTTCCCACCGATTGGCAGACCGCGCTGGTGTTGGTGGCCCACCCGGATGATCCCGAGTACGGCGTCGGGGCCGCCGTCGCCAAGTGGACCGACGAGGGCAAGTCCGTGAAGTACGCGCTGGCCTCGCGCGGCGAGGTCGGTATCGCCGGTATGCCGCCCGAACAGGCCGGGCCGCTGCGGGAGGGGGAGCAGCGGCGGTCGGCCGCCATCGTCGGCGTCGATGACGTGTCGTTCTGGGACTTTCCGGACAGCAACATCCGCGACACTCCCGAACTGCGGGCGAAGATCGCCGACACCATCGCGGCGGTGCGTCCCGACGTCGTCGTCACCCTCTACAGCGGGCCCAGCTGGGCGCCCGGCGCACCCAATCAGCGTGACCACATCGAATTCGCCCACGCCGTCGCGGCGGCTTACGACAGCTTGACCGATCCGCCGGCCTGGCTCTTCGAGAACGGGCCGGACCCGTCGCACTGTGAGGTCGTCGACGGCTATACCGATGTGGCGGTGAGATCTCTTGCCGCCCATGAGGTTTACCTGTCGGTGCTCGACCCGAAGACTCCCGTCGTCGAACAGGCCCGGCAACAGGTGGAGATGTCGACGCCCGCCCTGCCGGGATTCGGCGGGCGAACCGTCGGCTTCATTGTGAAGCGGCATCGCTGAACCGGGCAGGAATCGGCTTACTATCGCAGCTGTGCGTGCAGTGGTCTATTCCGAGGTGGGCGTGCGGCCCGTCGTGGTCGACGTGGCCGATCCCGAATGTCCCGACGACGGGGTGGTCGTCGAGGTGGCGGCCACCGGCGTGTGCCGGTCCGACTGGCACGCGTGGCGGGGCCACGATCCGGTGGCCTTGCCGATCATTCCCGGTCACGAATTCGCCGGGACCGTTGTGGCGTTGGGTGCCGACGTGTCGGGTTGGCAGGTGGGCGATCGGGTGACCGCGCCGTTCGTCCTGGGTTGCGGTCGCTGCGAGTTCTGCGTGTCCGGGAACGCCCAGGTGTGCCCCGATCAGCTCCAGCCGGGTTTCACTCTGCCCGGCTCCTTCGCACAGCGGGTCGCGGTCCCGCGGGCGCAGGCCAACCTTGTCCGTCTGCCTGACGAGGTCTCGTTCGTGGCGGCGGCTTCGCTGGGGTGCCGGTTCGCGACCTCGTACCGAGCCCTGGTCGTCCACGGTGAGGTACAGCCCGGCCAGTGGGTCGCGGTCCACGGGTGTGGCGGGGTAGGCCTGTCGGCGGTGATGATCGCGAAAGCCT
The DNA here is from genome assembly GCF_058270035.1 of Mycobacterium shunyiense. Lineage (NCBI taxonomy): Bacteria > Bacillati > Actinomycetota > Actinomycetes > Mycobacteriales > Mycobacteriaceae > Mycobacterium > Mycobacterium shunyiense. The sequence continues at coordinate 265,024 of NZ_JBZDPT010000001.1, forward strand.
TCGGCGCCAAGGTCGTTGCCGTGGACCGCAGCGCTCAGGCGCTGGACGTCGCGAACCGTCTCGGAGCCGATGAGCTGATCAATGCCACCGAGATCCCCGACACCGCAGCCGAAGTCGTGCAACGGACCGGCGGCGGTGCACACATCGGGGTCGACGCGATCGGACATCCGGCGGTCGCGGCGGCCTCCGTGTCCTCGTTGCGGCGGCGCGGTCGGCATATCCAGGTGGGGCTCCTGCTGGGTGATGCGGCACAGACCGCGCTCCCGATGGACCGGGTGATCGCCCAGGAACTCGCGATCCTCGGGTCGCACGGTATGCCTGCCGTCGACTACCCGGCGATGCTGGGTCTTCTCGCGTCGGGTGCACTGCAACCGGAGTTGTTGGTAACCCGGCGGGTGGGGCTCGATCAGGCGGGCGCGGCGATGGCCGCCATGGACACGCCCACCGGGCCGGGGATCACGATCATCGAGCCGGCCTCGCCGGGCTAGCTGTCGATCTGGCCCCGGTTACGTTGGGCCACCGCCTGATAGCGGTCACCCAGACCGTCGAAATCCCGGGCCTGCGCGCCGGCGATCTCCTGCTCGGCGGCGAGTGCGGGACCGACGATCGGTTGGCTGCCGCGGGTGTAGATCTCTTTGAGGCCTGCCATGGTCGGTCCCGGTACCTCGGCGATCTGACCGGCCAGTTCCAGTGCCCGCTCCAGTAGCCGCTCGTGCGGCACCACCTCGGTGACCAGGCCGAGGCGTTCGGCGCGGGCGGCATCGATAACCTCACCGGTCATCGACAGCCGCCGCGCCATGGCCGCACCGACCACGTGAGGCAGCCGGGCCGTCATCCCGCCGCCGGGCAGGATGCCGATCCGGGCGTGGGTGTCGGCGAACACCGCCCGCTCGGAGGCGATCAGGAAGTCGCAGCCAAGCGCCATCTCCAGCCCGCCGGTGAACGTCGCCCCGTTGATCGCCCCGATGATCGGAGTGCTCAACTCGCCGGTCTTGGTGATGCAGTTGTGCGACCGGAACTTCTCGAAGTAGTCCATGCCGAGGGTCTGCGCCTCTTTGAGGTCGACGCCGGCGCAGAACGCGGGGTCGGTCCCGGTGAGCACGATCGTCCGTACGGCCGGGTCGGTGTCGGCCTCGTCCAGGGCGCGGTACAGCTCCTCGATCAGCTCGCGTCCCAGCGCGTTCCGCGACTGTGGACGATGCAGGGTGAGGACCCGGACAGCGCCGTGGTCAGTGGTAAGGACAACATCGCGAGCAGACATAAAATCGCATGCTACGCCGCATATTTGTGCGAGTTTGCGTCTGCTCGCGGTGAGAAATCAGCGCAGGAAGGTCTCGGCATTGTTGGCCAGGTCCAGCAGCGGTTGCGGCAGGGCGCCGAGCGCGAAGGTGACGGCCGCGGTGACGGTGATGACGGCGGCGGTGAGCCCGCTCGGAACAACGACTTCGGGGGCCCCCTCGGGCGGGTCGGTGAAGAACATGAGCACGATCACCCGCACGTAGAAATAGGCCGCCACGGCACTGGCGATGACGCCGATGATGACCAGCGGGATGGCCCCGCCCTCACCTGCGGCCTTGAACACCGCGAACTTGCTGACGAATCCGCTGGTCAGCGGAATTCCGGCGAATGCCAGTAGGAACAACGAAAACACCACGCCGACAATGGGATATCGCCGGCCCAGACCGGCCCACTGCGCCATCGACGTCTCCTCCTCGTCGGCGGCGTTGCGAACCAGACCGACAACCGCGAACGCGCCCAGCGTGCTGAATCCGTAGGCGAACAGGTAGAACAGCGTGGAGGACACACCGGCCGGGTTGGCGGCGATCACGCCGGTGAGGATGAAACCCGAGTGGGCCACCGCGGAGTAGGCGAGCATGCGTTTGACGTCCGTCTGGGTGACGGCGGTGATGGTGCCGACCACCATGGTCAGGATCGCGATCGCCCACAGCACGGGCCGCCAGTCGTCACGCAACTGCGGCAGCGCCACGTAGAAGATGCGCAGCATGGCGCCGAACGCGGCGAGCTTGGTTCCTGCGGCCATGAATGCGGTGATCGCGGTCGGGGCGCCCTGGTACACGTCGGGGATCCACGAATGGAACGGAACGGCACCGACTTTGAACAACACGCCGACCAGCAAGAGGGCAACACCGATCAGTGCCAGCGGAGTGTTGGGTGCCTTGGTGTCCACGGCGGTGGCGATTCCGGCCAGATCCAGGGTGCCGGCGTAGCCGTACAGCATGGCCGCGCCGTAGAGGAAGAAGGCCGACGAGAACGCGCCCAGCAGAAAGTATTTCATCGACGCTTCCTGCGACAGCAGCCGCCGGTGTCGGGCCAGCCCGCACAGCAGGTAGAGCGGAAGCGACAGGACTTCCAGCGCGATGAACATGGTCAGCAGATCATCGGCGGCCGGGAACAGGAGCATGCCGCCGATGGCGAACATGGTCAGCGGGAAGACCTCGGTCTGCATCACCCCTGACTTGGTGGCCATCTTCTCGGCCACGCTTCCCGGCACCGCCGAGGCCTGTGGCGTGAAGCCGTCCAGACCGGCGATGCCGTCTTGCGTAGCAGTTCTGGGTTGCCGTTCGGCGATCAACAGGATCCCCAGTGCACCGACGACGGCGATGGTGCCCTGCAGGAACAATGCGGGTGCATCGAGGACCACCGAGCCCAAGACCGCGGGTCGGCCGGGGGTGCCGTGAAGGTCCCGGGCCAAAAGGACGACAGCCACGACGGCGGTGAGCAGTCCGCCCAGTGCAAGGGCGACCTGTACCCGGTAGCGGGCCGGTCGGGGCAGGAAAGCCTCGACCAGTACACCGGCCACTCCCACCCCGAACACGATCAGCATGGGGGACAGCAGGCCGTATTCGATGCTCGGCGTCACCATGATCAGCGGACCCCCTCTGCCAGCTTGGGCAACACCTGCGGTGGCGGATCGTTCTGTCCGATGGTGGTCAACGTGTGCTGGACGGCCGGATTGATCACGTCCAGAGCGGGTTTGGGATAGATGCCCAGCACCAGCAGCAGCGCGATCAGGGGGACCACCACGGCGAGCTCGCGAGGAACCAGGTCCCGGATCCGGTGTCCGTCGCCGGCGAGCCCCTCGGGGAGCGGGCCGGTCATCATCCGTTGGTACATCCACAGGATGTACACGGCGGACAGCACCAGTGCGGTGGCGGCGAACACCGCGACCACCGGGTACCGCGTGAATGTGCCGATGAGAACCAGGAATTCACTGATGAACGGCGCCAGGCCCGGCAAGGACAACGTGGCCAGGCCGGCCACCAGGAACGTTCCGGCAAGGACCGGGGCCACCTTCTGCACGCCGCCGTAGGAATCGATCAACCGGGAACCATGGCGCGAGACCAGGAATCCGGCGATCAGGAACAGTGCGGCCGTGGAGATCCCGTGGTTGATCATGTACAGGGTCGACCCGGCCTGACCCTGACTGGTCATCACGAAGATGCCCAGGATGATGAAACCGAAATGCGAGATCGAGGTGTAGGCGATCAACCGCATCACATCGGTCTGGCCGATCGCCAGGACGGCGCCGTAGACGATGCCGATCACCGCGAGAGTGATGACCAGGGGCCGGAAATACGTTGACGCATCGGGGAACAACGGTAGGCAGTAGCGCAGCATGCCGAACGTGCCGACCTTGTCCATGATGGCCATCATCAGCACCGCGCTCGCGGGGGTGGCCTGAACCGCGGCATCGGGCAGCCAGCGGTGGAAAGGCCACAGCGGCGCCTTGACGGCGAATGCGAACATGAAACCGAGGAACAGGAAGTTCGCCACCATCGGGTTGATCACGAGCTCACCGGACGAGACCGCGGCGACGATCGCGCGGAAGTCGAACGTGCCCGAATCGAAGGCATCGCTGCCCGCGGTGACCACGTAGAGCCCGATCACCGCGGCCAGCATGACCAGGCCGCCGAACAGGTTGTACAGCAGGAACTTCACCGCCGCTTTAGATCTGTGCTCCCCGCCGAACCCGCCGATCAAGAAGTACATCGGGATCAGCATGGCCTCGAAGAACACGTAGAACAGCAAGATGTCCAGGGCCACCAGGGACATGAACACCATGCCCTCGACGGCCAGCGTCAGCGCCAGGTAGGCCTGGACGCCGCGGCCGCCCAGCCCGGTCTGGTGGGTGGCGTCATTCCAGCCCGCGACGATGAGCAGCGGCAGCAGCACCGCGGTGAGGACCACCAGGGCCAGAGCGATTCCGTCGACCCCGAGGATGTAGCCGGTGCCGAACGACGGGATCCAGCGGTGTGATTCGACGAACTGATACTGCTCACCGGCGGGAGCGAAGCCGACGGCGAGCACGGCGGCCAGACCCAGCGCGGCCAGCGAGACCACCAGCGCGAACCATTTGGCCAGTGTCCGCTGCGCCGCGGGCAGCAGCATCACCACGGCGGCTCCCACCGTCGGGGTGGCCCACAACGCCGTCAGCCACGGAAATGTGCTCACCACAGTCGCACCGCCAGGATCGTCGCCACCACCAGGGCCGCCCCGCCCAGCATGGAGAGCGCATAGGAGCGGGCGAAGCCGGTCTGCAACTGGCGCAACCCGTCCGATGTTCGGCTGACCAGCGCGGCCAGGCCACCTGCGGTGCCGTCGACCACCTTGTCATCGACGGTCACCAGGGCCGCCGTCAAGGTCTGGCCACCTCGCATGAACACCGCCTCGTTGAAAGCGTCGCCGTACAGGTCGCGCCGGGCCGCCACCGTCAGCGCCGAGCCGTCGGGCACCTCGACCGGAACCGGCCGCCGCGCATACATCCGGTAGGCCACCGCGATGCCGACCGCGACGACGGCCAGCACCACCACAGTGACCACCCACGCAGGGATCGCATGGTGCGCCTCGTGAGCGCCGACAACCGGCTCGAGCCAGTGCGACAGCGTGCCACCGATCGCCAGCGCGCCGCCGGAGACCACCGAGCCGACCGCGAGCAGGATCATCGGCCAGGTCATCACGGCCGGCGCCTCGTGCGGATGCGCCTGCTCATCCCAACGCTTTTCGCCGAAGAACGTCATCAGCATCACCCGGGTCATGTAGAACGCGGTGATCCCGGCCCCCAGAATGGCTGCCCCGCCGAGGATCACCCCGCGTACGCCCCCGGCGCCCAGCGCCGCCTCGATGATGCTGTCTTTGGAGAAGAAGCCGGCCAGCGGCGGGACTCCGATGATGGCCAGATAGCCGAGTCCGAACGTGGCGAACGTGATCGGCAGGACCTTGCGCAGACCGCCGTAGCGGCGCATGTTCACCTCGTCGTTCATCGCGTGCATCACCGACCCCGCCCCGAGGAACAGGCCGGCCTTGAAGAATCCGTGCGTGAGCAGGTGCATGATCGCGAACGCGTACCCGGCGGGCCCGAGGCCGGCGGCCAGCACCATGTAGCCGATCTGGCTCATGGTCGACGCGGCCAGCGCCTTCTTGATGTCGTCCTTGGCGCAGCCGATGATCGCGCCGAACAGCAGCGTGACCGCGCCGACGACGACCACACCGGTCTGAGCTCCCGGGGCCAGGTCGAAGATCGGCCCGGACCGCACGATCAGGTAGACGCCGGCGGTCACCATCGTGGCGGCGTGGATGAGCGCCGACACCGGGGTCGGGCCCTCCATCGCGTCCCCGAGCCAGGACTGCAGCGGCACCTGGGCCGATTTGCCGCAGGCGCCCAACAACAGCAGGAGGCCGATCGCGGTCAACGTGGCTTCGCTCAATGCCGGTGCGGCGCCGAACACCCCGGCGAACGAGATCGACCCGACGGTGGCGAACATGATCATCAGCGCGATGGCCAGACCCATGTCGCCGACCCGGTTGACGACGAACGCCTTCTTGGCTGCGGCGGCCGCCGACGGCTTGTGCGACCAGAACCCGATCAGCAGATACGAGGCGAGGCCCACGCCTTCCCACCCGGCATACAGGCCCAGGTAGTTGTCGGCGAGCACGAGCAGCAGCATGGCCGCCACAAACAGATTCAGGTACGCGAAAAACCTTCGCCGATCAGGATCTTCGGCCATGTACCCGATGGAGTAGATATGGATCAAGGACCCCACGCCGGTGATCAGCAGCACGAAGCACACCGACAGCTGATCGAGTTGCAGGCCGAAATCGACCTGCAAGCCGGCCACCGGCACCCAGGAGAACAGGGATTCTGCGACGGCCCGGCCCTCGTCGGGGCGGCCCAGCATCTGGCTGAACTGCACCGCTCCGACGGCGAAGGCGCTCAGCGCGGTCGCGCAACCCAGCAGATGCCCCCACCGGTCGGACCGTCGGCCGCTCAACAGCAGCACCGCTGCTCCGGCGGCCGGGAGTGCGATCAGAAGCCACACAGGTAGTGTCATGTCGCCCTTAGTGCTTCAGCAGGCTGGCGTCGTCGACCGAGGCCGAATGGCGGGTACGGAAGATGGTCATGATGATGGCCAGGCCGATCACCACTTCGCAGGCGGCCACCACCATGGTGAAGAACGCCACCACCTGACCATCGAGATGACCGTGCATGCGGGAGAACGCCACGAACGCCAGATTGGCGGCGTTCAGCATGAGCTCGACGCACATGAACATCACGATGGCATTGCGCCGCAGCAGTACTCCCGAAGCGCCGATGGTGAACAACAGCGCCGACAGGTAGAGATAGTTGTCGGGATTCATCGCATCACCCCTCCCCGTTGGCCGAGTTACTGATCGTGCGCTGCGGCAGGATGGCGCTCACCGACAACGCCGCATCGGAGCCATCGGGCAGTCGGGCCGGGACATCGACGGCGTTATGCCGTGCGTAGACACCGGGATTGGGCAGCGGCGTCGGATGACCTCCGGCCTGGAACCGTTCGACGGCCAGTTCTCGCTGGGTTTTGCGGCGCTCGAAGCGCTCTCGGTGCGCCAGTACCATCGCGCCGAGAGCGGCGGTGATGAGCAGTGTGCTGGTCAGCTCGAATGCCCACAGGTACCGGGTGAAGATCAGGGCCGCCAGTCCTTCCACGTTGCCACCGCTGTTGGCCTGGGCCAGCCCGGTGAACCCGCTGACAGACACGCTGCCGATCCCGGCGATCAACAGGATGCCGAACCCGGTGCCCGCCGCGAGTGCCGCAATGCGTTGGCCGCGTATCGTTTCGGCGAAGGATTCGGCCAGGTCGACACCGATGAGCATCAGTACGAACAGGAACAGCATCATCACCGCGCCGGTGTACACCACCACCTGCACCACGCCGAGGAACAAGGCGTCCTGGGCGATATAGAGCACCGCCAGCGCGATCATGGTGCAGGCCAGAAACACCGCGGAGTACACCGCTTTCGGTGCGGCGACCACGCCGATGGCGCCGAGCACCGCGACCGTCCCGAGGATCCAGAACAGCACCGCCTCCGATGTCGACGTCCGCGCAGAATGTTCAGCGGCGAGCATCAGGACGTCGGGGCTCACTGGGCGTCCTGGGAAAGCGGGGTGATCCGGCCGAGGTAGTAGTCGTCGTCGGTACTGCCCGGCGCCATGTCGTGGGGTGGTGCCTGCATCCCGGGTTGCATCGGGGCCAGCAGCTTGTCCTTCCCCCAGATCAGGTCGGCCCGGTTGTCGTCGGCCATCTCGTATTGGTTGGTCATCGTCAACGCCCGGGTCGGGCAGGCCTCGATGCACAATCCGCACCCGATGCAGCGCAGATAGTTGATCTGGTACACCCGGCCGTAGCGTTCGCCCGGCGAAAAGCGTTCGTCGGCAGTGTTGTCGGCGCCTTCGACGAAGATGGCGTCGGCCGGACAGGCCCAGGCGCACAATTCGCAGCCGATGCACTTCTCCAGGCCGTCGGCGTAACGGTTGAGTTGATGACGGCCGTGATATCGCGGTGCGACCGGTCCCGGTTTCTCCGGATACTCTTCGGTGATCGGCTTTTTGAACATCGATCCGAAGGTGACCGCGAATCCGGCCAGGGCGTCGACGAACTTGGGCATCTTAGGCATCGACAGCCTCCTTTCCAGCATTCGGCAGCGGAGGTACCGGGTAGGCGCCGGCGCTCTGCTGCGGTATCGGCTGAGCAATCCTGCCCCGCAACGCTTTCCACAGCGCGGCTGCCAAAACCGCCACGATGACGACCGCGGTGGTCACCAGGCCGGTGGCCCAGTTGTGGTACCCGTGCTCGCGCAGGCTGTGAGTGACGGCGACGACCATGATCCACACCAGTGACACCGGGATGAGCACCTTCCAGCCCAATGCCATGAACTGGTCGTAACGCATCCGGGGCAGGGTGGCCCGCAGCCAGAAGTATCCGAACATGAACATCCACACCTTGGCGGTGAACCACAGCAGCGGCCACCAGCCGCTGTTCGCGCCGTCGATCAGGTTGAACGGGAACGGTGCATGCCAGCCGCCGAGGAACATCGTGGTGGCCAGCGCGGAGACGGTGGTCATGTTGACGTACTCGGCGAGCATGAACATCGCGAACTTCAACGACGAGTACTCGGTGTGGAAGCCGCCGACCAGTTCTCCCTCGGCCTCGGGCAGATCGAAAGGCGCCCGGTTGGTCTCGCCCACCATCGACGTCACATACACGACGAACGAAGGCAGCAGCAGGAACACAAACCACGTGCTGTCCTGGGCCGCCACGATGCCCGAGGTGGACATGGTGCCCGCGTAGAGGAACACCGCGGCGAACGACAGGGCCATCGCGACCTCGTAGGAGATCACCTGGGCGCTGGAACGCAGACCGCCCAGCAGCGGATAGGTGGACCCCGACGCCCACCCGGCCAGCACGATGCCGTACACCCCGATCGAGGTGACAGCCAGGATGTAGAGCACCGCGACGGGCAGATCGGTCAACTGCAGCGCGGTACGGTGGCCGAAGACCGAAACCTCGCCTCCCATCGGGATCACCGCGAACGCCATGAATGCAGGGATCACCGAAATGATCGGCGCCAGCAGGTAGATGGGCTTGTCGGCGCCGGCAGGGACGAGCCCTTCCTTGAGTGCCAGCTTGACCCCGTCGGCCAACGACTGCAGCAGACCCCAGGGGCCCACCCGGTTGGGGCCGGGCCGCAACTGCATGCGGCCCAGCACCTTCCGTTCGATGAGGATCGCCGCGAGCACGGTCAGCAGCAGGAAGACGAACACCCCGAGTGCCTTGGCCAGGATCAGCCACCACGGGTCGTGACCGAACAGGGTGGGGTCGGGGTAGGTCATGAGTCGGCCTGCCCGATCGAGGCCCGCGTGATCGAGACCAGGGCACCGGCGGTCACCCCGAGTTGTCGATGGATCGCCGACCCCGGGGAATTGGTGGGTAGCCACACCACCCGGTCGGGCATCTCGGTGATCGACAGCGGCAAGGTGACCGATCCGCGGTCGGTGCTCACGGTCACCGGATCTCCCGCTGCCACACCGAGTTCAGTGGCGGTACCGGGCGAGAGCCGCGCCACCGGGCAGACCGCAGTGCCGGCCAGATAGGGTTCGCCGTCCTGCAGGCGTCCGGCGTCGAGCAGCAGACGCCAGCTGGCCAGCACCGCCTGTCCGGGCCCGGGGGTCGGGCGTGGTTCGGGTGTCGCCACCGGCTCCGCGGCGCGGGGTCCGGTCCAGCTACCGAGCCGGGCCAGTTCGCCGTCCGCGGCGTCGGGTCCGGTCAGCCCGAGGTCGACGCCGATCTCGTCGGCGAGGTAGTGCAGTACCCGCAGGTCGGGAATCGCGTTCGTCTGCAACGCCGGCTTGAACGGGCGAATCCGGCCTTCCCAGTTCACGTATGCGCCGGCCTTCTCCACCACCGGCGCCACGGGGAACACCACATCGGCCAGCTCGGTGACCTCGCTCTCGCGCAGTTCGAGACTGACGACGAGCGGGGTGGCGCGCAGTGCGGCCAGCGCCGTGGCCGGGTCGGGCAGGTCGGTAACCTCGACGCCGCCGAACAGAAGCGCGGCGAGTTGTCCGTCAGCTGCCGCGGCCAGGATGGCGTTGGTGTCGCGTCCGGTGGTGCCGGGCAGTTCGGCGGTGTTCCACACCGTAGCCGTCTGGGTTCGTGCGTCGGCATCGGTGACGGGGCGACCCCCGGGCAGCAGGTTCGGCAGGGCGCCGGCCTCTACGGCGCCGCGCTCGCCGGCCCGGCGCGGCACCCACGCCAACCGGGCCCCAGTTGCCGTGGCCAGGCGCTGCGCGGCCGACAATGCGCCGGGTGAGGTGGCCAGTCGCTCACCGACCAGGATCACCGCCCCTGGTCCTCGCAGTCGCTCATCGGTCTCCAGCGCGGCCAGTGCATCCGCCTCGGCTCCGGGGACCGTGGGGATCAGCGTGCCCGCCATCTTGGTCAGCCCGCGACTGGCGAACGGTGCCACCGAGAGCACCTGCTGGCCGTTCTTGCGGGCGGCCTTGCGCAGTCGCAGGAAGACGATCGGGGATTCCTCTTCGGGCTCCAACCCGACCAGCAGCACGGTCGGTGCCTTTTCCAGTTCGGCGTAACGCAATGTCATCGGTTGTCCGGCGATGCGGGCAGCCAGGAAATCGGCCTCCTCGCCGGAGTGCGGCCGCGCGCGGAAGTCGATGTCATTGGTGCCCAGCACCATCCGGGCGAACTTCGAGTAGGCGTAGGCATCCTGCACGGTGCAGCGCCCGCCGACCAGCACACCGGTGCTCGACGCGGCAGCCAGCAGGCCCGCCCCGGCCACCGTCAGCGCTTCTGACCACGATGCCGGGCGCAACGCGCCGTTCTCCCGGACCAACGGCGTCGTGATCCGATCTCCGACCGTGGCATAGGTGAACGCCCACCGACCCTTGTCGCAGTTCCACTCCTCATTGACCTCGGGATCGTCACCGGCCAGGCGCCGCATGACCTTGCCTCGGCGGTGATCGGTGCGCTGGGCACATCCCGACGCGCAGTGTTCGCAGACACTGGGGCTGGACACCAGGTCGAATGGCCGGGCCCGGAAGCGGTAGGCCGTCCCCGTCAGCGCCCCCACCGGGCAGATCTGCACGGTGTTACCGGAGAAGTAGGACTGGAACGGCTCGCCGGGGGCGATGCCCACCTGTTGCAGCGCACCACGTTCCAACAGTTCGATGAACGGGTCGCCGGCGATCTGTGCGGAGAACCGGGTGCAACGGGCGCAAAGCACGCACCGTTCGCGATCCAGGAGCACCTGCGCGGAGATACTGATCGGCTTCGGATAGGTCCGCTTGACGTCCTCGAACCGGGTTTCGGGGCGCCCGTTGGACATTGCCTGGTTCTGCAGGGGACATTCACCGCCCTTGTCGCAGATCGGGCAGTCCAGCGGGTGGTTGATCAACAGTAGTTCCATCACACCGCGCTGGGCCTTGTCGGCAGCTTCGGAGCTGAACTGGGTGTGCACCACCATGTCTGGGCTGACCGTGGTGGTACAGGAGGCCATCGGCTTGCGCTGACCCTCGACCTCGACGAGGCACTGCCGGCAGGCCCCCACCGGGTCGAGCAGCGGGTGATCGCAGAACCGCGGGATCTGGACACCCATCAGTTCGGCGGCGCGGATCACCAACGTGCCCTTGGGGACACTGAAGTGTTCACCGTCGATGGTGAGCGACACCATTTCCACCGGCGGGGTGTCCTTGGTCGGCTCGGCCAGCGTCATGCACGGCCCCCTTTCCTTGCGCGAGCAGACGCGAACTCGCACGGCGCGCCCGGTAAAAGTGCGACTTTGTGTCTGCTCGCGGTGAGAAACATCTACGCACCCGCCCCTTCGGTCGCCATCAACGTCGAGGCGTGCGGATCGAACGGGCAGCCCCTGTCCAGGTGCGCCACGTACTCGTCACGGAAGTACTTGATCGAGGACATGATCGGGCTGGCCGCACCGTCACCCAACGCGCAGAACGACTTTCCGAAGATGCCGTCGGCGATGTCGAGCAGTTTGTCGATATCGGCCCGGGTGCCAGCACCGGTTTCCAGGCGGGCGTAGATCTGGGCCAGCCAGTACGTGCCTTCGCGGCACGGTGTGCACTTGCCGCAGGATTCGTGCGCATAGAACTGTGTCCAGCGTCGTACTGCCCGGACCACGCAGGTGGTCTCGTCGAAGATCTGCAGCGCTTTGGTGCCCAGCATGGATCCGACGGAGGCCATGCCCTCGTAATCCAGGGGCACATCGATGTGTTCGGTCGTCAGCAGCGGTGTCGACGATCCGCCCGGAGTCCAGAATTTCAGGGTGTGCCCGTCGCGGACGCCACCGGCGTAGTCGAGTAGTTCGCGCAGGGTGATGCCCAGCGGCGCTTCGTACTGTCCGGGCCGGTTGACGTGGCCCGACAGCGAATACAGCGTGAAGCCAGGGGATTTCTCCGATCCCATCGACCGGAACCAGTCCACGCCGTTGACGAGGATCGGGGGAACGCTGGCGATGGACTCGACGTTGTTGACCACTGTCGGGCAGGCGTAGAGGCCCGCGACGGCGGGAAACGGTGGGCGCAGTCGTGGTTGGCCGCGGCGGCCCTCCAGGGAATCCAGCAGCGCGGTTTCCTCGCCGCAGATGTAGGCGCCCGCTCCGGCGTGCACGGTCAGTTCCAGGTCGAATCCGGAGCCGAGGATGTCGGTGCCCAGATATCCCGCCGCATAGGCCTCGGCGACCGCGGCCTGCAGCCGGCGCAAGACCGGCACCACCTCGCCACGGACATAGATGAACGCGTGGCGGGCCCGGATCGCGTACGCCGCGATGATGATGCCCTCGATCAGAAAGTGCGGTGTGGTCAGCAGGAGCGGAATGTCCTTGCACGTACCGGGTTCTGATTCGTCGGCATTGACGACGAGGTAATGGGGCTTGGCGGCCGGACCGTCTTCTCCCTGGGGGATGAACGACCACTTGGTGCCGGTCGGGAAACCTGCGCCGCCGCGTCCACGGAGTCCGGAGTCCTTGACCAGCGCGATCACGTCGTCGGGCCCCATCGCCAGGGCGCGCTGCAGCCCGCGGTAACCGTCATGGCGGAGGTAGGTGTCCAGCGTCCACGGTTCTGGTTCATCCCAGAATCGGCTCAGTACCGGGGTCAGCGCGGTCACGAGATCGGGCCTCCCGCTTCGGGAGTGGACATGCCGCGTTTCCTGGCTTCCCGCAGACCGGCCAGCGTGGCTGTGCCGGGGGCACCTCCCGGGGTGTGCGGGTCGGTCAGACCGGCCAGGGTCCGGGCGGTTTCCCGGAAAGTACACAGTGGTGCACCGCGGGTCGGGGCCGGCGGCGTTCCGCCGCGCAGGCCGTCGACGAGATCCCGCGCCGACGACGGGGTCTGGTTGTCGTAGAACTCCCAGTTGACCATCACCACCGGTGCGTAATCGCAGGCGGCATTGCACTCGATGTGTTCGAGAGTGACCCGGCGATCGGCCGTGGTGTCCCCGGCATGGATGCCCAGATGATCCTGCAGGGCATCGAGTATCGCGTCGCCGCCCATGATCGCGCACAACGTGTTGGTGCACACCCCGACGAGGTATTCGCCCGTCGGCGTGCGCCGGTACATCGAGTAGAACGTGGCGACCGCGGCCACCTCGGCATCGGTCAGGCCCAACAGCGTGGCACAGAAACCGATTCCGGCCGATGTCAGGCAACCGTCCTCGGCCTGCACCAGATGCAGCAACGACAACAGCGCAGAGCGGGCTTCGGGATAACGGGCGATGATCTGCTCGGCGTCGGCGGTGAGCCGCGCCGTCACCTCATCCGGATATGCCGCGGGCCCGTTGATCGGCGGGCCCGCTTCATCGGGGCGTTGCCCCAGTTGAATGAATACGTCAGTCATCCGTGCTGTCTCCTCTTCGCGCAAGCGCTCACAGGCCGTTTCCTCTTCGCGCAAGCGCTCATCGATCAACCCCGCCCATCACCGGATCGATCGACGCCACCGCGGCGATCGCATCGGCGACCATGCCTCCCTCGCACATCGCCGCCACCGCTTGCAGATTCGTGAACGAGGGGTCGCGATAGTGCACCCGGTACGGCCGGGTGCCACCGTCGGACACCATGTGCACTCCGAGCTCGCCGCGCGGGGACTCGACCGCGACATAGACCTGCCCGGCCGGTACCCGGATGCCCTCGGTGACGAGCTTGAAGTGATGGATCAGCCCCTCCATCGAGTGGCCCATGATCTTGGCGATGTGTTCGGGGGAATTGCCCAGACCGTCGGGGCCGACCTTGAGATCGGCGGGCCAGGCCAGCTTCTTGTCGTTGATCATCACGGGACCGTCGCCCATCTTCTCGAGCCGGTCCACACACTGCTCGACGATCTTGAGCGACTCCCGCATCTCCTTGACCCGGATGATGTACCGGCCGTACGAATCGCAGCGGTCATCGGTGATGACGTCGAATTCGTAGTTCTCGTAACCGCAGTACGGCTGCGCGCGACGCAGATCGTGGGGCAGCCCGGTGGAGCGCAACACCGGGCCCGTGATCCCCAGCGCCATGCATCCGGTCAGGTCGAGATACCCGACACCGACCGTGCGGGCCTTCCAGATGTAGTTCTCGTTGAGCAGATCCTCTAGGTCCTGCAAGCGGTTCGGTAACAGGTCGAGCAACGCCCGGACCTCACCGAGCGCGCCGTCGGGCAGATCGGCGGCCAGCCCGCCCGGCCGGATGTAGGCATGGTTCATCCGCAGCCCGGTGATCGACTCGAACACCCGCAGAATCTCTTCGCGTTCCCGGAACCCGTAGAACATCGCGCTCATCGCGCCCAGCTCCATCCCACCGGTGGCCAGTGCCACCAGATGCGATGTGATCCGGTTGAGTTCCATCAGCATCACCCGGATCACGCTGGCGCGCTCGGGAATATCGTCGGTGACGCCGAGCAGCTTCTCCACGCCCAGGCAGTACGCGGTCTCGTTGAAGAACGGCGAGAGGTAGTCCATCCGGGTGACGAAGGTGACGCCCTGCGTCCAGTTGCGGTATTCCAGGTTCTTCTCGATCCCGGTATGCAGATAGCCGATGCCACAACGGGCTTCGGTGATGATCTCGCCCTCGATCTCCAGGATCAGCCGCAGCACACCGTGCGTCGACGGATGCTGGGGACCCATGTTCACCACGATGCGTTCGCCGGCATGCTCACGGGCCGCGGCCACCACGTCGTCCCAGTCCTGTCCGCCGACCACCACGACGGGGGATTCGGTGCTCATCAGTTGTAGGACCTCCGCTGATCGGGCGGCGGGATCTGCGCGCCGTGGTATTCGACCGGGATTCCGCCCAGCGGATAGTCCTTGCGCTGAGGGTGGCCGACCCAGTCGTCGGGCATCTCGATCCGGGTCAGCGCCGGGTGACCGTCGAACACGATGCCGAAGAAGTCGTAGGTCTCGCGTTCGTGCCAGTCGGTGGTCGGATAGATGGTGAACAGCGACGGCACGTGCGGATCGGCATCGGGCGCTGCGACTTCCAACCGAATCCGGCGGTTGTGGGTGATCGACATCAGCGGGTACACCGCGTGCAGTTCACGGTCGGTGTCGTCGGGATAGTGCACCCCGCTCACGCCCAAGCACAGCTCGAACCGCAATTGCGGATCGTCGCGCAGCACACTGGCCACCGCGGGCAGCTGGACCCGGCTGACCTCCAGGGTGAGCTCATCACGATGCACCACCACGCGTTCGATCGACACCGCATAGCGTTCCTCACCGAGGATCTCGGCGAGCCGGTCCACGATCTCGTCGAAATACTGGCCGTAGGGGCGAGGGGAACTGCCGGGCAGTGCGACCGAGCGGACCAGGCGGCCGTAACCCGACGTGTCGCCGGTGCCCGAGGCGCCGAACATGCCGCGACGCGTCCCGATCACCTCGGCGCCCTCGCTGTTTCCGTTGGCTGTACTCACCGCAGCAGCCCCTTGAGCTCGATGGTCGGTGTGACGGCCAACGCTGCCTGCTCGGCCTCTCGGATCGCCTCCTCGCGGTTGACGCCGAGCGGCATCTGCTGAATCTTGTCGTGCAACTTGAGGATTGCGTGCAGGAGCATTTCCGGCCGCGGTGGGCAGCCGGGCAGGTAGATATCCACCGGCACCACATGATCGACGCCCTGTACCACTGCGTAGTTGTTGAACATGCCGCCGGAGGAAGCACAAACCCCCATGGCCAGCACCCATTTGGGCTCGGCCATCTGGTCGTAGATCTGGCGCAGTACGGGTGCCATCTTCTGGCTGACCCGGCCCGCCACGATCATCAGGTCGGCCTGCCGCGGTGTCGCCGAGAACCGCTCCATCCCGAACCGGGCAATGTCGAAACGCGGCCCGGCTGTGGACATCATCTCGATTGCGCAGCAGGCCAGACCGAAGGTGGCCGGCCACAACGACCCCTTACGCACGTAACCCGCGACGGCCTCCACCGTCGACAGCAGGATCCCGCCGGGCAGACGTTCCTCTAATCCCAATTCAAGCCCCCTCGCCGCCAGACATAGGCGTAAGCCACGAACACCGTGAGCATGAACAGCAACATCTCCACCAGCGCGAACAGCCCGAGGTTGTCGAAGGCCACGGCCCACGGGTAGAGGAAGACGATCTCGATGTCGAACACGATGAACAACATCGCCGTGAGGTAGTACCGGATCGGCATACGCTGGCCGGTCACCCCTGCAGCCCCGGGTTGCATCGGTTCGATACCGCATTCGTAGGCCTCAAGTTTGGACCTGTTGTAGCGCCGCGGGCCGATCACGAGCGCGATTCCCACGGAAACCACGGCGAACGCGGCCGCGATCGCTCCGAGAACCAGGATGGGCGTATATAAATTCATGCCACTTATCGCTCCCTCGGGTGGGCTGTCGATGTGAGCTAACCCACAGCCTAGCGAGGTTTGCGGCCTGTGCCACACATTTTGGTTAGTATCGTTTCATATCGGGGCAGCGTGTCGCTGCGGCCGTAGCCATGCCGCGAAAGTCAACGGCAACAGGGTAATTCGCGGAAAAGTTATCGGACCGGAGCGCGCAGCAACGACACCACCGCGTCACCCAACCGGATCGGATCGATCGGGTGCGGGACCGCCGCTTCGGCCTGTGACCAGCTAGCCAGCCATGCGTCGTCGGGTCGCCCGGTCAGCACCAGGATCGGAGGGCAGTTCGCGACTTCGTCCTTGAGCTGTTTGGCCACTCCCATGCCCCCGGCCGGGGTGGCCTCCCCGTCGAGAATGGCCAGGTCGATACCGCCGGCGTCCATCTGTGCGACCACTATCGGTGCGGTGGCGATCTCGACGTATTCGAGTTCGGGCAGTTCCGGGTGCACGCGTTTGCCCAGTGCGAGTCGTACCTGTTCGCGGGTGCGCGGGTTGTCGCTGTACACCAGGAGGCGCAGCGGCGCGGGGCCGGCCATGCTGCCGATGCTACTGCGCGCGGTGCCGTAGGCCGGTCAACTCAGCGAATTCTGTTGCAGGGCATCAGACTCGGGTGAACACGAGTTCACCGGACAGGATCGTCGTCGGACCGACCATCCCGAGCATGTCGCCCGACACGCCGAAGTCGTCTCGTTGGACCTCGCACTGACCTGACAACTGCAGCGCGCCGTCGTCGAGTGCCTCCACATCGACGGGCAATTCGACGGGCTTCGACACTCCGCGGACGGTCAGGACCGCCGTCAGCCGCACCCGGTCGTCGGATGGCTCCAAACCTGTCACCTGCACCGTGATGTTCGGATGGCCCTCGACATCGAAGAAATCGGCAGACCGCAGATGGTTGTCCCGCTTCCCGATGCCGGTGCGAACAGATGCCGCTTCGATCACCACCTGGCCGCTCACTCCGGCGCCGGCGGACCCTTCACCGCGAAATTCGGTGAACTGCCCGGTGACGGTGGTCAGGCCCCACATCGTCTTGTTCCTGAACGTCACCTTGGATCGGTCTGGAACCAGGATCCAGTTCCCGGCGCTGACGGTCAGGATGTCGCTGGTCGTGGCCATGAAACCTCCAATTTTCGCTCGGATCGGGTGAGCAGCTCGGTTCAGGCGAACAACGGCGCGATGTCCTTCGGATCGAAGTATTCGTCGATGCGGTGGATAAGACCGTCGGTACCCACTCTGATCACGATGCACACCCGCAGTGCGATCAACGTGCCGTCGGGGGTGCCGGCGTGTAAGACGTGCTGTTGGACGAATCCGCCGTCGAAGAACTGTCGATCGAGCACCTCGTAGTGGCGCCCGGTGGTCGCGTTGATGAACCAGTCGATGACCTTCAAAGCACGGGTGCGGTCGTTGTCCTTGGCGTCGCCGGCGTGCCAGACCGACACATCGTCGGCCCACAGCTGGGCCACCGCGGCCTTGTCTCCGCGCTCGATCGCGTCGAACAATCGGTGCGCGACGCCGTCGACGACTTCGACTTCGGTAGGGGACATCATCGGCTCCTCGGGTAGGGCTTGACCTCAACAGTCATTCAGGTTTCAGACTCGAATCATGAACTCCACGCCCGCACATTCGCTGTTCGACGAAGCCTACGAGTCCCGTACCGCGCCATGGGTCATCGGCGAGCCGCAACCGGCCATCGTCGAGTTGGAACGCACCGGCCTTCTGGGCGGCAAGGTGCTCGATGTCGGCTGCGGCGCCGGTGAACACACCATGCTGCTGACCCGGCTCGGGTACGACGTACTCGGCATCGACTTCTCCGAACATGCCGTGGCCCAGGCCCGGGAGAACGCGACGCAGCAGGGTATCGACGCGCACTTCGCCGTCGCCGATGCGACCCGGCTCGGTGAGGCGGAGGGCCCGCGGTACGACACCATCGTCGACAGCGCGCTGTTCCACGTCTTCGACGATGCCGACCGGCCCCGCTATGTGGCCGCTCTGCACCGGGTGTGCCGGCCGGGTGCGACGGTGCACGTATTGGCTCTGTCCGACGCGGGCCGCGGTTTCGGACCCCAGGTCAGCGAGGAGATCATCCGACAGGCCTTCTCCGAAGGCTGGGACCTGGAATCTCTGGAGACCACGACATACCGCGGCGTGGTGGGTGCCGCGCATGCCGAGGCGATCGGCGAGCCGGTCGGGGCCCGGGTCGACGAGCCGGCGTGGCTGGCCCGGGTCCGCAGGCTCTGACGGGTTCACGGCTCGTCGTAGCCCGGATGTGCGGCGGCGAGCCGTTGACGCACCAGGACGCGCAGGCAGGCGGTGACGTCGTCGGCTCGGTCGTCGAGCTGCCCGGACCGGATCGCCGCCGCGAGTGAGGCCTCGTCGGTGAAGCCGACGCCGCTCAGTGCGGCTTCGGCGACCGGGACGGCTTCGGCGGCCAGCAGTTCGCGTTCGACCATGCGCAGCGCATTGGCCGCAACCCGGGCCTGAAACTTGACCGGAGCGGCAACCGACTCACTGTCGCGCACCTCGGTGTCGAGGAACTCCGCGACCGCAGCCACCAGCTCGGCTGCGGTCGGCCGTCCGTACAGGTTGATCACCAGCTGCTCCCGTCCAGCAGACCCAACAGATCCCACTCCGTCTCGCAGACCCGACGGCCGATGGTCGCCAGCTCCACCGACCGGGTCTGCCCGCTCAGATGGCGCTCGGCCTGGTAGCGGCAGATCACGCCCCAGCGCAGGGTGGCGAGCACGAGCCACCAGCGGATCGCCGATCGGTCCAGCGGCTGCCCGCCGGCTTGCTCGTAGGCGCTCAGAAAGGACTCGATGCTGCCCAGCCCACCGGCTCCGAGGTCGCCCGGCGCGCCGAACCGCCAGGCCCGGATGCAGAACCAGGCCAGGTCCTCGTACACCTCGCCGAGGTGCACCAACTCCCAGTCCAGTACCGCGGCCAGACCCGAGTCGTCCACGATCAGGTTGCCCATCCGGAAGTCGCCGTGCACCAGCCGCAGCGGTGAGGCGGACGGCCGGTTGGTTTCCAGCCAGCGAAAGGCCCATTCGAAAGTGGCGGTGGTATCGCACATCTCGTCGAGCTGCCCGCGCCACTGGGAAATCTGGTCGAGCTCCACGAGGCCGGCCAGCGCCGGCGGTTCGGCCCGGTGGATGGCGGCCAGCGCCTGCGCGCACTGCGTGAGCAGCCGGGACCGGCCGGCGTCGTCGAGCATGCGCTGAATACGCCGCACGATGGTCTCGCCACCGATGAAGTCGCAGATCAGGAACGGATCGCCCAGGGCGGCAACGGAATTGTCGGCGACGATCACGTGGGGGACCGGCGCCCCGGCCCGGGCCGCAGCCTGTTGGGCGCCGGCCTCAAGCTCCATGCCGGCGTGCACCTCGTCAGGTGCGCCGGTCCGCAGGATCAGGGCACGCCGGGCCGAGTCCGTGACCGCATCGAACGACCACGTGGTGCGGCTGGCGCCGCCGGTCAGCTCGCGCAGATTCTCGACGGCGACCTCGGCGCCGAGCACCGGGGTGAGGACGTCGACCAGTCGGGGAGTGAGCAAGGCGGGGCTGGTCACCGCTTTGCCTTGCCGAACCCGAACAACCGCTGCGCCACCCGACGCATCTGGATCTCCTCGGCACCCTCGGTGATCCGGTACCGCCGGTGGTGGCGGTAGATGTGCTCGAACGGTTCGTGACGGCTGTATCCGATGCCGCCGTGTACCTGCATGGCACGGTCGGCGGCCTCACACACCAGCCGATTGGCGCGGTAGTTGGCCATCGAGACCTTGTCGGACACCTCCATATGGTGGTTCTGGTCCAGTTGCGTTGCGGCATAACGGACGAGCAGCCTGACCATCTGCGCCTCGGTCTGCAATTCCACCAGTGGCCACTGCACGGCCTGGTTCACTGCCAGCGGCTTGCCGAACACCATCCGCCGGTTGGCGTAGTCCACGGCACGGTCGATACAGAACTGGGCGGCGCCCAGGCTGCTGGCCGCCTGACGAATGCGGTTCTCGTGCAGGAAGGTCTGCCCGACCTCCAGACCGCGGCCGATCTCGCCGAGCACCGCGTCGGCCGGCACGCGTACATCCTTCAGTTCGACCTCACCGTGATCGGTGGGCATGTTGAACGTCCACCAGTAGAACGGGACGGTGAATCCCGGCGCGTCGGTGGGCACGAGGAATGCGGTGATTCCCTGAGCTGATCCGGCACTGCCCGACGTCCGGGCGAAGATCAGATCATGGGTGGCCCGGTGCACTCCGGTGTTCCACCGCTTGCGCCCGTTGATGATCCAGCCGTCCCCATCGGCTACTGCCGTCGTCTCCAGCCAGGTGGCATCCGAACCGTGGTCGGGTTCGGTCAATCCGAACGCCATGGAACGCTTGCCGGTGAGCATCGCCTCGACCCAGTCCGCCTTCTGGGCCTCGGTGCCGAAGCGGTCCATCATGATCACCTGAGGGAAGTTCCCCACGATCGAGGACTCGTCTTGCAGGTCGTTGTGCAGCCCCAGCCCCTTGTGCGCCAGGTGTTCCCGGATCACTGCCATGTCCAGGTTGCTGCCATCGCGCCCACCGAACCGGGCGGGCAGGCCGTACCGCAGCCACCCTGCGGCGTCGGCCCGTCGCCGCATCTCGTCGAGCAGGTCCTCCCAGGCCCGGGCGGGCACTCCGCCGTTCTCCCAGTCGGTGCGGGCATATTCGCGGCGCTGGTCGAAGTACTGCATGTGCTCACGCTCAAGCGGCTTGATCTCGGCCTCGATGAACTCGTCCATCTCGGTGAGCACGGTTGAAAGATGTTCGGGCAAAGCGAAATCCACGGTGATCTCTCTTTCTCGGGTCAGAAGCCGTACAGGGTTCTCTTCCAGATGGTGGACAGGGTCGTGATGGCCTCAGCGTCGCTGATCTCGATGCCGAGACCGGAATGACCGACGAATACCGTGGTGAAGTTCTCGAACAGCAAGGCGATGGCTGCCGCCACGTGTTCCGGTTGTAGGCCCTGGGCGTGGCCCTGGTCCTGCGCGTGGTGCACCGAGGCGATGACGATGTCGACACCGAACCGTCGGAACTTGTTCTGCACATCGGCAAATCGCTGCTGCGTCGCAGCCAACTGGGCAACCGCGATCATGATGCCGATGTTCTGTTTGAAGATGTTCCAGTAGCCGGTGACGACCGTGGTGAAGAACTCGGTGTCCTCCGGAGAGTCCGGCAGGTGCAGGTTCAGCCCCGACGGCTCGACGACGTCGTGCAGGAAGGATTCGGCCAGCGCCGCCAGCAGATCCTCCTTGTCGGTGAAATACCGGTAGAACACTGCTGGACTCTTGCCCGCGGCGGAGGTGATATCCGAGAGCGTGGTGCCGTGAAAACCGCGTTCGGCAAAAAGTTTCCGCGCGGCGAGCTCGATCGCCGATCGGGTCTGGCGGCCTTTGGTGCCCAGCTCGGCAGCGGTCATCGACGCCTCAGTTCAAGATCCGGTCGCCTGCGCGCAGCAGGGCACTGGGAAGCTCGTGGCCCACGGCTTCCTGTGCGACACGTGCGGCGTCGATCGCGGCCGACAGGTCGACGTCGACGGCGATGTCGCTGTCGCGCAACAGGTAGACCAGATCTTCGGTGGCGATGTTGCCGCTGGCTCCCGGGGCGAACGGGCAGCCGCCCAGCCCGCCGACCGATGCGTCCAAGCGGGTGACCCCGGATTGCACCGCCGCGTAGGCACTGGCCAGTCCCGCGCCGCGGGTGTTGTGGAAGTGCGCACCCAGTGGCAGGCCCCCGGTCAGCGGCCGGACCTGAGCGATCAGGGAGCTCACCCGACGCGGGGTGGTCGTGCCGATGGTGTCGGCGATGGCGATCCGGTTGACGCCGAAACCGACTGCGGACGAAACGATGTCGTGCACCCGCTGCGGATCGGTCGGGCCGTCGAACGGGCAGTCCCACGCGGTGGCGATGATGACCTCCACCGAGGTGTTGGTGTCTGCCGCGATGGCCATGATCTCGGCGATCTGAGCCGTGGCCTCGGCCGAGGTGCGCCCGACGTTGGCCTGGGAGTGGGCGTCGGAGGCGGACACCACGTACTCGATCGAGCCCAGCCCCGCGGCAATGGCGCGTTTGGCGCCGTTGGGGCTGGCCACCAGGGCAGAGAACTCGACGTCGGGGAACTTGTGCAGTTCCTCGGCGAGTTCGGCCGCATCGGCCAATGCGGGCACTTTCGAGGGTGAGACAAATGCCGTCGCCTCCACCTCACGTACCCCGGTGGCCACGATGGCCTCAAGGATTGCAACCTTGGCGGACAACGGAATCGGCGCCTCGATCTGCAGGCCGTCGCGTAGACACACCTCGCGGATGTCGACCTTCTCGGGCAGGTTCATCTCACAGCACCCCCTCTGCACGCAGGGTTTCCAGGTCTTGTGCGCTGCGCCCGAGCAGGTCGCCGTACACCTCGTCGTTGTGCTGGCCTGGCCGGGCCGAGCCGGCGTTGCGGATCGTGCCAGGTGACTCGGAGAGCACCGGGACGACGCCGGGGCCCTTGACGTTGCGCTGCACGCGCTCGTCCCAATGGTCGGCCAGCATGCCGCGGACCTGCAGTTGCGGGTCCTGCATGACCTCGGCGACGGTGTTGATCGGCCCGCTGATCACCCCGGCTTGTGACAGGGTCTCGATGATGTCGT
Organism: Mycobacterium shunyiense; assembly: GCF_058270035.1. Taxonomy (NCBI): domain Bacteria; kingdom Bacillati; phylum Actinomycetota; class Actinomycetes; order Mycobacteriales; family Mycobacteriaceae; genus Mycobacterium; species Mycobacterium shunyiense. The sequence goes on from NZ_JBZDPT010000001.1 coordinate 288,375, forward strand.
CTGGCTCGCGTTTGGCTGCCCAATCACCGATGATCTTGTCCAGCTCATCCTGATTGCGGCCCCGGGCAACATGATTGGAGAACCTGTCGTCGGTTGCCAGCTCGGGGCTACCCATCGCGGCGCACAATCGGCGGAACACGGTGTCCTGGTTCGCCGCGATCACCACCCAGCTGCCGTTGGCACTCTGGTAGATGTTCGACGGCGCGATGCCTTCCAGCCGGGTGCCCGACGGTCCGCGGACCACACCGCCGACGTCGTAGTCGGGGATGGTGGATTCCTGCACTGCCAGGCAACTTTCGGTCAGCGCGGTGTCGACGACCTGACCCTCTCCGGTGACGGTCCGCCGGTACAGGGCAGCCAGCGCGCCCTGTGCGGCGAACATGCCGGCCAGGCTGTCGCCCAGCGACAGGGCCAGCCGCGGTGGGGGACCACCGGGGAACCCGTTCATGTGGCGCAGTCCGCTCGAGGCCTCGGCCACCGAGGCGTAACCGGCCTTGCCTGCGTCGGGCCCGGTCTGCCCATACCCTGACACCCGCACCAGGATGATGCCCTTGTTGCGTTCTCGCAGAACGTCATAGCCCAGATTCCACTTCTCCAGGGTGCCGGGCCGGAAGTTCTCCACGATGATGTCGGACCGCTCGACCAGGTCCAGAAAAAGCTCGCGGCCCTTGGCGGTGCGAAGGTCCAGGGTGACGGCCTTCTTGTTGCGGGCGTGCACGGTCCAGAAGAAGTGGTGCCCGTCGAGCTCGGCCTGTCCCCAGGTGCGCAGCGGATCCGGGGTGGCCGGCAGTTCGATCTTGATGACCTCGGCGCCCATGTCGCCCAGCAGCCTGCCGGCGAACGGACCGGAGATCAGAGTGCCGAGTTCGATCACCCTGATGCCGTCGAGAGGTCCGGTCGTCATAGTGACTGCTCCGATGCCCCGTCGCTTCGCTCCTGCCCGCCGAATCCGTGCCGGTGCAGCCAATCCGTGCTGATTGCGACGGCCTGGCGTAGGGTGCCGCGCTGATCCGGACCCGAGTAGTAATGGTTGGCGCCGGGGATCTCGTGCATCTCCTTGTCGGAATGCCCGATCGCCTCGAACAGCCGACGGGTGTGGCTAGGCGTGCACGCGTCGTCGGCCAGGTTGCCGATCACCAGCGCGGGGACCGCGATGTCCGGCCCGGCCTTGACGGCGTCACCGTTGGCATCGTCATAGCTCCACTGCGACAGCCAGCTGCGCAGAGTGCAGAATCGCGCCAGTCCGACCGGACTCATGTTGACCACCTGCGGATTACCCAGATAACACGTGCCGGGCTGACGATCGTTGGGATCGACGGTCGGGTCCAGCCAGCGCGGGTCGGCCATGGTGCCGTGCACGACGAATGCGAATTCGTCATCGGGACGTCCGGCGGCCTTGAGCTCGGCGAGTTTTTCTTTGACCCACTTGGTGATCCGCCGGTTGCGGGCGATCTGGGCCTGGTGGTAACGCTCCAGGAACTCCGCTGTGTAAGGCGGCTGATTGGGGTTTTCCGGGTTGTAGAGATCCAGTTCCGGGTCGCGCTTGGAGGGATCGTTCTCATCGAGGATGGACGCGTCCATCCATTCGGTCATGGTGCCGTGCCGGCTGATATGGGCCGCGAGCAGCATGATTCCATCGGCCGGGATCAAGCCCAGTTTGGTCAGATCGGGCCCGTCGCCAGAGGGGCTTGCCGTCACCGTCGGGTTCTGCGCCTGCTGTTGGTAGAACACCGAAAGGGATCCGCCGCCGCTCCAGCCGGCCAGCACCACCTTGTCGTATCCGAGTCGATTCTTCGCGTCCTTGATGCACTCGCCGAGATCCTCGACCACCTTCTCCATCAGCAGGGCCGAGTCGGTGCCACGGAACCGGCTGTTGCAGTAGATGACGTGGTGGCCGGCGCGGGCCAGCGCGTTGATCATCGGTAGGTAGGCGCCGCCGCCGATCGGGTGCATGAACACCAACACGGTGTCGGACGGCTTCTTGGGGCGCAGCAGGTAGCTCTCGAGTACGACCAGCTCGGCGACGCCGCCGTACACGTCGCGCACCGACGAGTTGTTCTGGTAGGCAACCAGGTACGGGATGCGGTCGTACTCGTGCTTCACAGGTGCTTCGGTGGTTGCAGTCATGTCTAGTGTTGCCCCAGGTCGTTGGCGAGGATTTCAGCGGACGGGATGAGACGACGGCGGGTGTCGATGGCGATCACCGACCAGTCGACCCGGTCGTAGTCGTCGAACTTGCGGCGCGCGCGTTCGCGCGCCTTCTCGGGCGCCCCATGGTGAACGCCTTGCGGTGCATGGGAAACCAGACCGGGCGGCATCGGGATGCCGTAGAGGGTTCCGCCGTGGAAGAACGCGATCTCGTCGTAGTCGACGTTGCGGTGGTACCAGGGAGTGCGTTCGGTGCCCGGCACGCTCTCGGCGGGTTTGGGTAGGAAGTTCATCACGTACACACCGGTGGCCTGCATGAAGAGGTGCACCGTCGGTGGCAGGTGCACGCTCTCGGAGGTGATGACGGTGTAGTCCTCGATGTTGAAGGTGAACGGGAAGTTGTCGCCCCGCCAGCCTTCCACGTCAAGGGGATTGTGTTGGTAGAACAGCGAAGTCGGACCGCCGTCATGAATGAGGCGCACCTCGTACTCGTCCCGCCCGTCATCGTCGATGGGTTGCGGTTCGGGGATGGTGACCTGCGCCGGGTCGAAGGGGAAGTGGCGGCCCAGGGTGCCCGCCGGCGGGACCCGGAAGTCGTCGGTGGCCTGGATCATGAGGAAAGTACTCGCTCCGTCCTCTCCACTGTCCGGCACCTGACGGAACGTGCAGGCCTTCGGGATGTACACCCAGTCGCCTTCGCGGTAGCGCAGTGGGCCGAATTCGGTTTCCAGCAGGCCCGCGCCCTTGTGCACGAACAACAGCAGGTCGCCGTCGACGTAGCGGACGAAGAACGGCATCTCCTCGCTACGGCGGCTCAGCAGCACCTGGCAGTCCGCGTTGGAGAACATCAGCAGCGGACCGCCGTGCGCGTCGGTGGCGTCGCTGGGCTTGAGCTCACTGGACAAGACATCGGTGGGGCGCAGGGGGCCGACGGTGCGGTAGGCGGTGGGGTCGTTGCGCCGGTACATGTTGGCGGTGCGGCCGACGAAGCCGCCGCGGCCGAGTTCGTCGTCCTTGAGGCCGTCGAGGTCGGCATGCACCCGCTTCGGGGTCTTGCCTTTACGCAGGTGGACGAATGATTCCATGCTCGACTCCTGAAGGTGCGGGGCGAAAACTGAAAGTGACTTTACTTTTCATTACAGCGGCTGACAAGGGGTGACAAGGCAACGATCTGTCGCGTTTTGGGTCCGACTCCCCGGGGTAAGCCCTTGATGGGCGCCCACGCCCGCTGCTGCACGTCGGTGTCAACGAAAGGACTCGCATGCGAAAGGAATTGGAAGGCCGCAGGGTGGGAATCCTTGCCGCCGACGGTGTGGAGCGCATCGAACTCGAACAACCCCGCGACGCGGTCGAGAACGAGGGCGGTCACGTCGAACTGTTGTCGCTGAAAGCCGGCGAAATCCAGGCCCGTGATCACGACCTCGAACCCGCTGGCACGTTCCCGGTGGACCGCACGGTCGCCGAGGCGAAGGTCGACCAGTTCGACGCGCTGATCCTGCCCGGCGGCACCGTGAATCCGGACAAGTTGAGGCTCGACAAGAACGCCGTGGCGTTCGTCCGCGATTTCGTGCAGTCGGGCAAGCCCGTCGCAGCCATCTGCCATGGTCCGTGGACCCTTGTGGAGGCGGATGTGGTGCGCGGCCGCACACTGACCAGCTACCCGAGTATCCGCACGGATCTCAGCAACGCCGGCGCCACCGTGGTGGATCGGCAGGTCTGCGTCGACGGCAACCTGATCACCAGCCGCGCCCCCGGTGACCTGCCCGCGTTCTGTGAGGCGATCACCGAGGTCTTGGCGAGTAGCCCCGCCCAGACCTGAGCGCGGGTCAAGCCCCGGCGATGTGCGCTGCGGCACGTGCCCGGGCGACGGCCTCGCCACGCATCTGTTCCCGTTCGGCAGGCGTCCACCTGGTGGTGGGTTCCACCACCAGGGTGTCGACGCGGTAGCCCAGCATCCCGAACACATACTCCAGATACGGCTTCTGGAAATCCTGCAGTTCGGGGTGGCGCCCATCGTAGGCGCTGCTGCGGGTCAGGATGAGCTGCAACGGTTTTCCCTCACCGAGGGTGCCCACGTGTTCACCACGCTCGTTGAGGGTGAAGCTGGCCACCGGCTGCACGATGACGTCGATCCACGCCTTGAGGGCGTGCGGCACATGCCAGTTCCACATGGGGGAGGACACCACCAGCCGGTCGAAGCCACGCACCCGTTCGATCTCGGCGAGCACCTGCTGCCACACCGCGTGCTGATCCTCGGTGATCGGGTCGCCGAACAGCTGAGCGAACTTGGCGATCGCCGCATCCCGGCCGAACCGCAGCACATCGTCGTCCCACACCGAGAGGCGCTCCACCTCGCCGACCGCGTCGGCGGCATCCAGATAGGCCAGCGCCAACTGGGAGGACAACGCGTCGTCCCCCTTCGGGCTGGCCTCGATCCACAGGGTCTTCATCAATCTCTTCCGTCAGATCAGCTCGCTCAGATCATGGATGTACGGGGGATCTTCATCCCCAGCGCCAGCGCACCGGCCAACTCGCGGCTGGTGTCGTAGTCGAACACCACGTGGCCGGACAGCACGTCGACGTCGCGTTTGAACCGCTGCAACGGGCTCGAAAGAAAATGGATGCTGGCTCCGCCCGCGCCCATCAGATCGCCGATCACCGCCTTGGATTCGGAGACGATGTGTGCAGCCGCCAGACGGGCCTGCGCGCGAACCGGCTTGTCCACGGCGTCGCCGGTCGCCACGATGGCCTCTATCTCGCCGACCGTGTCGGCGAGCAGGGCGCGCAGAGCGCGCACCCGGACCTGCGCCCCGGCCAAGTGGGCCTGCGCGATCGGCTTGTCCTTCTGCATGACGCCCTCGTAGGGCAGCACACGTTCGCCGAGGCGTTGCGCATAGATCTCGGTGACCCGCTCGGCGCTGCCCAATGCAGGCATCGCCGCCAGAAGTGCCAGTGCGGGCACCATCGGCCAGCGGTAGGCGCTGCTGTCGTGCAGACCGGCGCCGGGTGCGGTACCGGAATAGATGTCGAGCACCTTCACCAGTCGGTGCTCCGGGACGAACACGTCGGTGGCGATGGCGTCGTTGGAACCGGTGGCCCGCATGCCGTCGGTGTGCCACACGTCGGCCACGGCCACATCGCTGATCGGCAGCAGTGCGAGTGCCGGATACAGCGCGTCGTCGGGTCCGCACAGTGCCGCGACGATGATCCAGTTGCCGTGCATGACGCCGGTGGCCCAGGACCACCGGCCGGTGAGGCGGATGCCGCCGTCGGCCGGCAGTCCGCGCCCGGTCGGCGCGAGCGGGGCGGGCGCCAGGAACGGGCGGCTCGCGAAGGCCTCGTCCTGGGCCTGCTCGCCGAACAGCGCCAGCATCCAGTTGTGCAGGGCCAGGAAGCCGATGGTCCAGGCGCTCGACGTGCATCCGTGGGCCATCCGGCGTACCGGATCCAGGATGGCCGGGAAATCAGCCTGCTGACCGCCATAGCGGGCGGGCACCAGGAGTTCCGTGAAGCCGGAGTCGACGAGGTCGGTCACCGTCGCGTCGGGAAGCCGGCGCAACTCCTCGGCTTCACCGGCGCGATCGGCCAGTCGAGCGACGAATTCGGCGGTGATGACGCGGTCCGTGGTGGGGGGCGAGGTCATGGCCGAAAGTTACCATACTTTTTTGTATGGCCCCTTTGGGGGCTGTCCCTGAGGCCCCGGCCGGGCATTTCGAAAACTGGTTGGCGACGATCGGATAACCCTCCGGACACCAGTTGTGAACAGATGCGTATCGGTGTTCATCGACCGCCGTCCGCGCGGTCGCGAGTGTCGAACCGTTTTCCCAGGTAGATCGACTGCCGGCGCGTAATAGATAAAGTCAGAATCACTTTTTGAAATCCCCAGACGTGCAGTTCGGCGGCGCGCCGCGGGTTTTCCCCCGTCATGGGCCCGTGATTTACTCATGGCGCAACAACTGAATTCTTCGGTCCGCTCATCAGAGGCACCGGCTCAGACGAGCGGGCGTGACAGTGCAGTGACTCGGTCGCTGCGGTGTCGCTTGGCGATGCTTATCGCTGATCGCGCAAATGGCGTAGTTGACCGGAAACGGATGGATTCGCAGTATGACCTTCATTGACAAGATTCGTGGCCATTGGGCACGCCGCATGACGGTGGCGGCTGTGGCAGCGCTGTTGCTGCCTGGCTTGATCGGAGTGACGGGCGGGTCGGCGACCGCGGGAGCATTCTCCCGGCCGGGTCTGCCGGTGGAGTACCTGATGGTCCCGTCGCCGTCGATGGGCCGCGACATCAAGATTCAGTTCCAGAGTGGTGGGCCGGGTTCGCACGCGGTGTACCTGCTCGACGGCCTGCGTGCTCAGGACGACTTCAACGGCTGGGACATCAACACCAACGCGTTCGAGATGTTCCTCAACAGCGGCCTGTCGGTGGTCATGCCGGTCGGTGGTCAGTCCAGCTTCTACAGCGACTGGTACAACCAGGCCTGCGGTAAGGCCGGTTGCACCACGTACAAGTGGGAGACCTTCCTGACCAGCGAGCTGCCGCAGTGGCTGGCCGCGAACCGCGACGTCGCGGCGAACGGTAACGCCGCGATCGGCCTGTCCATGGCCGGCTCCGCCGCACTCATCCTGGCGACCTACCACCCGGACAAGTTCATCTACGCCGGTTCGATGTCGGGCTTCCTGAACCCCTCCGAGGGCTGGTGGCCGTTCCTGATCAACATCTCCATGGGTGATGCCGGCGGCTACAAGGCCAACGACATGTGGGGTCCGACCGAGGACCCGAACAGCGCCTGGAAGCGCAACGACCCGATGGTGCAGATCCCCACGCTGGTTGCCAACAACACCCGGCTCTGGATCTACTGCGGTAACGGCCAGCCCAACGAGCTGGGCGGCGGCGACCTGCCTGCCACCTTCCTCGAAGGTCTGACCATCAAGACCAACCGCACCTTCCAGGACAACTACATCGCTGCTGGTGGCACCAACGGTGTGTTCAACTTCCCGGATTCCGGTACCCACAACTGGGCCTACTGGGGCCAGCAGTTGCAGGCCATGGTTCCGGACCTGCAGCGGGTGCTCGGCTAAGCCGGACAACACGCGATAACGAGATCGCCCAGAACACCAAGTGTTCTGGGCGATTTCGTTATGTGCGGGTTCCGTGCCCGATCCAACAGCTGCCGCTACCGATGACCGCAACCGATGGCCGAGCAGACGCAAAAGTGCCCGGTTTCCATGGAAACCGGGCACTTTCGCTGGGGGCCCCTCCCGCTTGCGGGGGACTGCTCGCCGGGAGAAAACCGGCAGGGGGACGAACTACTTCAGTTCGGCCGAGGACAGGCCCAGCAGACGGCGGGCGACCACCAGCTGCTGAATCTGCTGAGTGCCTTCGAAGATGTCCAGGATCTTCGAGTCCCGGGCCCACTTTTCCAGCAGGGTCTGCTCGGAATAGCCGGTGGTACCCGCCATTTCGACAGCCTTGAGGGTGATGTCGCTGGCCACGCGGGCGGCCTTGGCCTTACCCATCGAGGCTTCCTTGGAGTTCGGGATGCTGTTGTCCGCCTGCCATGCCGAGCGCACTGTCAACAGGTAGCCGGCCTCCCAGTCGGCCTCCATGCGCAGGAACTCCGCGGCCGCGGCGCTCTGCGCGTGGGCGGGCTTGTCGTAGGAGATCTCGATACCGGCGTCGGTGAGGATCGCCCGCAGGTCCTCCAGCGCGGCGCGGGCAATACCGACGGCCATGGCCGCCACGATCGGCCGGGTGTTGTCGAAGGTCTCCATGACCCCGGCAAAACCCTTCTCCACGTGGACTTCCGGATCGCCCAGGAGGTTGTCCTTGGGGATGCGCGCGTTCTCGAAGCGGATCACCGCGGTGTCGGATGCCTTGATGCCCAGCTTGTGTTCAAGGCGCTCGACAGTGACCCCGGGATGTTCGCGCGGCACGATGAACGACTTGATCGCCGCCCGGCCCAACGATTTGTCCAGCGTCGCCCACACCACGATGTGACTGGCCCGCGAACCCGCGGTGACGAAGATCTTCTCGCCGTTGATCACATACTCGTCGCCGTCGAGCACCGCGGTGGTGGTGACTGCCGCCGAATCCGATCCGAAGGACGGCTCGGTGATGGCCATGGCGGCCCAGACGTCCTTGCCGAGGCGCTCGAGCTGCTCGGGGGTGGCCACCGAGGAGATGGCGGCGTTGCCGAGGCCCTGACGCGGCACCGAGAGCAGCAGGGCGACGTCGCCCCAGCTGATCTCCAGCGCGTTGAGCAGTGCGGACATGTTGGCACCGTTGACCGTGACCTTCTCGCCCTTGGTGTTGGCGTCGTCGCGGAACGCCTCGGCACCGGCGAACGAGATGGTCTTGGCTTCCGAGATGCCTTCGAACAGGGTGGCCAGGGTGTCCAGCTCGACGGGATAGGCGTGCTCGGCGAGGTCGTACTTGCGCGAGATCGGGCGAAGCATCTCCGCAGCGCCCTGGTGGCCCTTCTCGATGACCGCCTGGAGCTTGCGGGGCATTTCCAGATTGATTGCCATGATTAGTCTTTCAGCTCGGATCGATGGCTAGATAACTACGACACCCTCGGCGACGCCGATGGCCCGCAGATCGCGGTACCAGCGCTCGACCGGGTGTTCCTTGGTGTAACCGTGACCGCCGAGCAGCTGGACGCCGTCCAGGCCGATCTGCATGCCCTTGTCGGTGCCGAGCTTGCGGGCCAGTGCCGCCTCGCGGGCGAACGGCAGTCCCTGCTCGGCACGGGCGGCGCCACGCCAGGTGATCAGCCGCAGGCCGTCGAGTTCGATGGCGATGTTGGCGGTCATGAAGGCCACCGACTGGCGGTGCGCGATCGGCTCACCGAAGGCCGTGCGTTCCTTGATGTAGGGGATGACGTAGTCGAGCACCGCGTGCGAGGTGCCGACGGCCAGGGCGGCCCAGCCCAGGCGGGACAGGGCAATCGCCTCTGAGTAGTCCTGGTCGGTGGCCTCGTCCTCACCAAGGCGGTTGCTCAGCGGCACCGCCACGTTGTCGAGCTCGACCTGACCGAGGGCAGCCGCACGGATGCCCATGCTCGGATCGGCCTTGACCGTGAGCCCCGGCGACGAGGCCTCGATGATGAACAACGCCGGCTTACCGTCCAATTGCGCTGCCACGATGAACAATTCGGCGTTGGCAGCTGCCGGAACCAGCGACTTGACGCCGGACAGGCGATAGCCGCTGGGGGTACGAACCGCAGTGGTCTTGAGTGCGGTGGGATCGAACAGGGGGTGCGGTTCGGCGATCGCCACACACGCCTGCGGCACGTTCTCGCCGGCGAATTCCTTGAGGTAGGTGGCCTGCTGGTCGGCGCTACCCCAGTGGGTCAGGGCCGAGGCGACGCCGCCCGGCGCCAGGATCGGCAGTGCCAGGCCCATGTCGCCGTAGGCCAGGGCCTCGGCGACGAGCGCGTTGGTGACGGTGCTGCGGTGCTCGGCGATGCCGTCGAAGTCCTCGGGCACGTTGACGGCAGTGATGCCCAGCTCAGCGGCCTTGGCGATGAGGTCCGCGGGGTAGGCCGCGGCCTCGTCGGCGTCGTGCGCGGCGGGTCGCAGGATCTCCCCGGCGAACTCCCGGACCGTCTCGACGATCATCTGCTGGTCTTCGTCGGGGGTCAGGTCGAAGTAGTCTGCCCCGCTGGCCTTCAGCCTGGTGGGTGCCTTTCCGAGCCCCTGGATCCGCTGGAATTGGCGGGTGGCCGCGCCCGCGGTCGAAAACACCTGCTTGACACCGTATTTCAGGCCGCGGTTCAGCGGATCGCGCAGGCCGTAACGGTCCAGGAATTCCTGGCCGACGATGGGCGTGATCAGCGCCAACCCGATGTCGGTCGCTGTCCGCTTGTGCTTGTGCAGTCCGACCGCGCTTTGCCGGCCGGAGCTGGAGGGACGGGATGGGGTGCCGTTCTTGGACGGCAGGGTGTTGGTCATGTCAGCTGCCTCTGCTGGTCGTAGCGACGCATCTGACCGTATCTTACTCCGGAGTAAGGTACGGCATCTGTTACCAACTTCACAGCGCCACAGATCAGGGTTCGGCGGCCGAGAGCTGGTCGTACTGCTCGCGGTTTGTGCGCACCTCGTCCATGTGCGCCTCGGCCCACGACTTGACTCCGATCATCAATCGCTGCAAGGAAAAGCCCAGGTCGGTGAGCTCGTAGGTGACTGTGACCGGCACGCTTGCGGTCACGGTCCGGGTGAGCAGGCCGTCGCGTTCGAGGGATCGCAGCGTCTGGGTGAGCATCTTCTGGCTGACCCCGGCCAGGCGCCGGGAGAGTTCGGAGTAGCGCATCGGACGTGGTTCGCCGGATTCGCCAGCTTCCGGTCGTGGGCCGTCGCCCCCGAGCGCCGCCAGGATCAGCGCTACCCACTTGTCGCTGATGCGGTCGAGCAGCTGGCGGCTGGGGCAGTTCGCCAGGAACGCGTCGTATTCCATCTTTGCTCGGGCCCGTTTCTGGGCCGCGGTTGTCGTCGGCACGTCGGCTCCCATCGGTCCCGGTGAGTTACGCACCTGGAAGTGCGTACTTCCCATTGGAGAGTTACCCATCCATCGTGGAGTAGTCAACACCTCACCACAAGACCCAGGAGTGAATGAACATGTCCGTTCCCACATTTCGCATCGCAGTCGTCCGTACCCCGGCCGGCCCGGACTCGATCGAAATCGTCGATGTGCCGCTGACCGAACCGGGTCCCGACCAGGTCCGGGTGAAGGTCGCCGCCGCGGCGGTCAACCCCGTCGACCTCGGCGTGGCAGCCGGGGTGTTCCACGACCTAGGCCTGGTCGATCAACCGAACTGGACCGGACTCGGCTGGGATTTCGCAGGCATTGTCGAGGCTGTCGGGGCAGGTGTAGATCTGGCTGTGGGAACGCGGGTCGCCGGGGTGGTGGCCGGATTCGACCGGGACTACGGCACCTACGCCGAGCAACTGGTGGTGCCGGCGGCCGACGTTGCTGTCGTGCCGGACGAATTGGACTTGATCGCGGCATCTACGGTGCCGCTCAACGGATTAGCCGCGGCGCAGATCCTCGATCTGCTCGGCGATGCACCGGCCCGCGGGGCTCGGCTGTTGGTCACCGGGGCCGCGGGTGCGGTCGGGGGATACCTCGTCGTGCTTGCCCAGGAGCGCGGTTGGAAAGTGACCGGGCTGGCCCGCGAGCGCGACGAGCAGTTCGTCCGCGGCCTGGGAGCCGGCTTCACCGCCGACGCGGAGCCAGGCTGGGATGCGGTCGCCGACGCTGGTGCACTGCAGCAGGCGGCTCTCGCGCTGGTCCGCGACGGCGGGCAGTTCGTCGGGGTGCAGCCGAGTGCGCAACTATCGGCGGAGCGCGGCGTCACAATTGCCGCTGTCGTCGCTCACCCCGACGGCACCCGGCTCGCCGAACTCCTCGGCGATGCGGCGTCCGGGCGGTTGCGGACCCGCGTGCATGCGGTGCTGCCATTGGATCAGGCCGCCGACGCGCACCGCGCCGTCGCCAAGGGCGGAGTGCGTGGGAAGTACGTGCTCCAGCCGTGAGCTCAGTTGCCGGCGAGCCGGTCCAGCACTGCGGCGTGCACCAGGCCGTTCGTGGCCAACGCACTGCCGCCGTGCGGACCGGGGGCGCCGTCGACGCTGGTGAAAGTGCCGCCGGCCTCGCGGATGAGGATGTCGAGCGGGGCGATGTCCCACAGCTTCACCTCGGGTTCGCAGGCGATGTCCACCGCGCCCTCGGCCACCATGCAGTACGACCAGAAGTCGCCGTAGGCGCGGACCCGCCACACCGCGTCGGTCAGTGCGACGAAGTTGTCCCGGCGGTCTTCCCAGCCGGTGGTGAGGTCCGAGTACGACAGGCTTGCCGAGGCGAGATCGGCGACGCCTGACACCGACAGTTTGCGGGTCGTCCCGGCGAACGAACCGAACGCGCCCTGACCCAGGCCCGCCCACCAGCGCCGGGCCAGGGCCGGTGCACTCACCACGCCGACGGTCGGGACGCCGTCTTCGAGAAGGGCGATCAGTGTGCACCAGACCGGGACGCCGCGGACGAAGTTCTTGGTCCCGTCGATCGGATCGATCACCCACTGGCGTCCGGTCAATGTCGTTGTCCCACCGAACTCTTCACCGAACACCGTGTCGTCGGGGCGAGCCGTGGCCAGCGATGCGCGCAAAGCTTCCTCGGCGCCGCGGTCGGCGTCGGTGACCGGGGTCAGGTCGGGTTTCGTCTCGATGCGCAGGTCCAGGGCGCCGAAGCGGTCCATGGTCAGTGTGTCGGCCTGATCGGCCAACTCGAGGGCCAGTGCCAAGTCATCTGAGGTGGAACTCATGCCGAAAGTCCTACCATGGCCTGGTGTGGGAAATCGGCATACTCCTCTTGCTCGTCGGCGCGCTGGTGCTGCTGTTGGCGCCACGGATCATGGCGCGTCGGGGAATTCGCGGTGAACTGGCGCACGGCACGTTGCTGGTGACCGGGGTGAGCCCGCGTCCTGATGAGACGGGGGAGCAGTTCGTCACCATCACCGGTGTCATCACCGGCCCGACGGTCAACGAGCACGTCGTGTATCAGCGCATGGCCGTCGACGTCAACGAGTGGCCGACCATGGGGGCGCTGTTACCCGTCGTCTATTCGCCGGGCAACCCGGACAAGTGGGCCTTTGCGCCCGCGGAGCCGCCCCCGACCTGATCAGGCGTGGGCGATCCGGAGCAGCTCGGCCACACTCGCCAGCTTCACCCGGGGCCGGCCCACCGTCTCGCCGGAGGCACGCTCGTGCGCGTCGATCAGCTGCCAGTGTTCACCGGTGACCAGCTTCGGTTGATGTTCCAACAGCCATTCGGCCAGTTCGACGTCGTACTCTGAACCGCGCTCGTCGACGCCGGCCGTCGCAAGGTCGTCGAGCAGGGTGTCGACTGTCTCCTGCGAGTCCTTCTTGTTGCTGCCGATCACACCGGACGGTCCCCGCTTGATCCAGCCCACCACGTATTCGTTACGGCTGCCGTCGATTCGGCCGTCGGTGTGCGGGATCGTGCCGGAGCGTTCGTCGAACGGCAGCCCCGGGGTTGGCACGCCGCGGTAGCCGACCGCCCGCACCACCAACTGGACCGGCAGTTCCTCGCGCTCTCCGGTGTCCTTGGCCACCACGCGTCCGTTCGGGTCGCGGACAAGTTCGTTGCGGCCCAGCACAATCGACTCGACCCGGTCCTCGCCGTGCAACTCGATGGGGGAGGTGCAGAAGCGGAATACGATGCGCCGCTTGGATTCTTGAGGCGGCTCGTCGACGTACTTCCGCAGCACCCTGATGTTCTGTTTGACGGTCTTGCCCGCCGCTTCGAGGTCTTCGTCGGTGATGTCGGCGAAATCGGCCGGGTCGAGAATGACGTCGACGTCGCCCAGACCTTCCATGTCGCCCAGCTCGCGCAGTTCCAGCGTGGTGAAGGTCGCCTGCAGCGGGCCCCGGCGTCCGATTACGACGACTTCTTCCACCCCGCGGGTGTCCAGCGAGGCCAGCGCATGGTCGGCGATGTCGGTGTTGGCCAGGGCCTGCGGGTCGCTGACCAGAATGCGCGCCACGTCCAGCGCGACGTTGCCATTGCCGACGACCACGGCCCGCCCGCCCGCCAGGTTGGGCGCCATGCCGTCGAAATGGGGATGGGCGTTGTACCAACCGACAAAATCGACTGCGGCCACGCTGCCGGGCAGCTCTTCGCCGGGGATGTGCAGGGCCCGGTCGGATTGTGCTCCGATGGCGTAGACGACCGCGTCGTAGCGTTGCGCCAACTCGGCCGGGGTGACGTGCTCACCGACCTTGATATTTCCGAAGAACCGGAAGCGTGCATCGGCTGCGGTCTTGTCGAACTGGGCGCTGATCGACTTGATCTTCGGATGGTCGGGCGCCACTCCCGAGCGCACCAGCCCCCACGGAGTCGGCAGCATCTCGAGCATGTCGACTCGCACGTCGCGATCGGAGTCGGGTAGATCGGCGAACTTCAGCAACGATGCGGCAGCAAAGAATCCCGAAGGGCCGGAGCCGACGATCGCTACGTGATATGGGCGCATACCCTGCCTTCTTACGAGCGGAAAAACCGTCACAGACCCAGCCGATGGCGTGCCGGGCCGGGTACCAACCGACTTTAAACACAGATCGTCTGCGCTGCCGCCAGTCGGAGAGAACTGCCGCCGAAATGCCGCCGGGTACCCTGAACATTCGTGGATCCAGACCGCCAAGCCGCCGTAGCCGCACTCGACACCACCCTGACGACCGTGGAGCGGGTGCTCGACATCGATGGCCTGCGCCAGCGGATCGACATGCTCGAGCAGCAGGCCTCCGATCCGAACCTCTGGGACGACCAGTCGCGCGCCCAGAAGGTCACCAGTGAGCTCTCGCACGCGCAGAGTGAATTGCGCCGCGTGCAGGACCTGCGTCAGCGTGTCGACGACCTGCCGGTGCTGTTCGAGCTCGCCGCCGAAGAGGGCGGTGAAGAAGAAGTCGCCGAGGCCGACGCCGAACTCGCCAAGCTTCGCGAGGAGATCGAGACCCTCGAGGTCCGCACCCTGCTCTCCGGTGAATACGACGAGCGCGAGGCCGTCGTCACCATCCGCTCCGGCGCCGGTGGCGTCGACGCCGCGGACTGGGCCGAGATGCTGATGCGGATGTACATCCGCTGGGCCGAGAAGCACGACTACCCGGTCGAGGTGTTCGACACGTCCTACGCGGAGGAAGCCGGGATCAAGAGCGCGACCTTCGCCGTGCACGCCCCGTTCGCCTACGGCACCCTCTCGGTGGAGCAGGGCACCCACCGGCTGGTGCGGATCAGCCCCTTCGACAACCAGAGCCGCCGCCAGACGTCGTTCGCCGACGTCGAGGTGCTCCCGGTGGTGGAAACCACCGACCACATCGAGATCCCCGAAGGCGACCTACGCGTCGACGTGTACCGCTCCAGCGGTCCCGGCGGGCAGTCGGTCAACACCACCGACTCCGCCGTCCGGCTCACCCACATCCCCACCGGCATCGTGGTGACCTGTCAGAACGAGAAGTCGCAGCTGCAGAACAAGGTCGCGGCGATGCGCGTGCTGCAGGCCCGGCTGCTGGAACGCAAGCGTTTGGAGGAGCGCGCCGAGATGGATGCCCTCAAGGGCGACGGCGGCAGCTCGTGGGGCAACCAGATGCGGTCCTATGTTCTGCACCCCTATCAGATGGTGAAAGATCTGCGCACCGAGTACGAGGTCGGAAACCCGGCCACCGTGCTGGATGGAGACATCGACGGATTCCTGGAAGCAGGGATCAGATGGCGCAACAGAAAAGATGAAGACGACTGATCGACGATGACTGATACCGTGCTCGCCCTTCCTCTCGCCGACCGCTGGCACGATTTCTGGGTCGGCGAGATCGGCGTGTGGATCCTGACCACCGGACTGCACATCGCCTTGTTGTTGATCGGCGGCCTGCTCGCCGCGCGGTTCATCAACTGGGCCGCGCAGCGGGTGGTGCGCCGGATCGACGCCGAATATCAGGAGAGCGACCAGCTGGTGCGCTCGGAGAGCGCCAAGCACCGGCAGGCCGTCGCCTCGGTGATCTCCTGGGTGTCGGTGGCGGTCCTGTTCATCATCGTGCTCGTCGAGGTCACCGATGCGCTCGCGGTACCGATCGCCTCCCTGGTCGCCCCGGCCGCGGTGCTCGGTGCCGCCCTCGGTTTCGGTGCCCAACGGATCGTGCAGGATCTGCTCGCCGGCTTCTTCATCATCACCGAGAAGCAGTACGGGTTCGGTGATCTGGTCCGACTCACCATCGCCGCGGCCAACGAGGCCGAGGGCACGGTCGAGGACGTCACGCTGAGGGTCACCAAGCTGCGGTCCTCCGAAGGCGAGATGTACACCGTGCCCAACGGGCAGATCGTCAAGGCGCTGAACCTGTCCAAGGACTGGGCACGGTCGGTCGTCGACATACCGATACCGTCCACGGTCGATCTCAACATGGTCAACGACGTGCTCAACGATGTCGCCGAGAAGGCCGCCGAAGACGGCGAGCTGTCCAAGCTGCTGCTCGACAAGCCGCAATTGATGGGCATCGAGAGCCTCGGAGTCGACACCGTGAACTTGCGGATGGTCGCCCGTACCCTGCCGGGCAAACAGTTCGAGGTGGGCAGGCGGTTGCGAATACGGGTCGTGCGCGCGCTGCGCCGGGCCGGTGTGGCCTCGTCAGGCGCGTCGGTCGCCGCTGCCGGGGACGTCATCCATCCGGCAGCCGTCGCCGAGACGGTCGCCGCGCCTCCGGCATCGGCTCAGGAGTCGAAGAAGTGAAACCCGACTTCACCAAGCTGACCGACGCGGCCAACAGGCTCTGGCGCAGCAGGCTGGGTCGGGTTCGCACCTCGACGGTGGTGCTGATCGTGGCGTTCATCGCGCTGTCGTGGCTGCAGCAGGAGTACCGGCCCAAGCAGACCGCGCCGCAGTCGCCTGATACCCAGGTGGTCCCGCCCGGGTTCGTGCCCGATCCCGACTACACCTGGGTGCCGCGCACCAAGCTGCAGACCCCTCGTTCGACGACGCAGACGACGCCGACGGAGACGCCGGAGACGACCGAGACGACCACACCGACGACGACGGAGACCACCACTCCGACCGAGCCGGTGCCCGGAGAGTCGACCAGTACCACCACCACGCCCTCACCGGGTGCTCCGCGGACGACGGTGTTCGATCCGGACGGTCCGGGACTGCTCCCGCCCATCACGTTGCCATTGGGGCCTGCGCCTGCGCCGGCCCCGCCTGCCGAGCAGCCGCTACCCGGCCAGGAGTCGGTGGCCCCGACATTGCCGCGATAGCCTGACCTGCCGGATAGTTCCGCCCCGCTACACTGGCGTGCCGTGATGATCACCCTCGACCGCGTGACGAAGCACTACAAGTCTTCGGCGCGCCCAGCGCTCGATGACGTCTCGTTGAAAATCGACAAGGGTGAGTTCGTCTTCCTGATCGGCCCGTCGGGTTCGGGCAAGTCGACGTTCATGCGACTGCTGCTGGCAGCCGAGACGCCCACCTCCGGTGACATCCGGGTGTCGAAGTTTCACGTCAACAAGCTCGCCGGCCGGCACGTGCCGAGCCTGCGTCAGGTCATCGGCTGCGTGTTCCAGGACTTCCGCCTGTTGCAGCAGAAGACGGTGTTCGAGAACGTGGCGTTCGCGCTCGAGGTGATCGGCAAGCGTGGCGAGGTGATCAACCGGGTGGTCCCGGATGTGCTGGAGATGGTCGGCCTGTCCGGCAAGGCCAATCGGTTGCCGAGCGAACTGTCCGGTGGCGAGCAGCAGCGCGTCGCCATCGCGCGGGCCTTCGTCAACCGCCCACTGGTCCTGATCGCCGACGAGCCCACCGGAAACTTGGATCCGGAGACCAGCAAGGACATCATGGACCTGCTGGAACGGATCAACCGGACCGGCACCACGGTGCTGATGGCCACCCACGACCATCACATCGTCGACTCCATGCGCCAACGGGTCGTCGAACTCGAACTCGGCCGGCTGATCCGTGATGAGCAGCGCGGCGTCTACGGAATGGATCGCTAAGTGCGCTTCGGCTTTCTTGTCAATGAAGTTCTGACCGGACTTCGTCGCAACGTCACGATGACGGTGGCGATGATCCTGACCACCGCCATCTCCATCGGCCTGTTCGGTGGCGGTCTGCTGGTGGTGCGGTTGGCCGATCAGTCCCGCGACATCTACCTGGACCGCGTC
Source organism: Mycobacterium shunyiense (assembly GCF_058270035.1). Taxonomy (NCBI): domain Bacteria; kingdom Bacillati; phylum Actinomycetota; class Actinomycetes; order Mycobacteriales; family Mycobacteriaceae; genus Mycobacterium; species Mycobacterium shunyiense. The sequence continues at coordinate 306,237 of NZ_JBZDPT010000001.1, forward strand.
GAGAGCCAGGTGTTCCTGACCGACGACATCTCGGCCAACGACCCGAACTGCGACGAAGAAGCGTGCAAGGCGCTGTACCGCATGATCGACGACCGCGACGACGTGCGCTCGTTGAGCTTCCTCAATCGCGAGCAGGCCTACGACGATGCGATCAAGAAGTTCCCGCAGTACAAGGATGTCGCGGGCAAGGACGCGTTCCCGGCGTCGTTCATCGTCAAGCTCAACGACCCTGAGCAGCACGAGGCATTCGACAAGGCGATGCAGGGTCAGCCCGGTGTGCTCAACGTGCTCAACCAGAAGGACCTGATCGACCGGCTGTTCGCCGTGCTCGACGGGCTCAGTAGCGTCGCGTTCGCGGTGGCGCTGGTGCAGGCGGTCGGTGCGGTGCTGCTGATCGCCAACATGGTCCAGGTGGCCGCGTATACGCGGCGCACCGAGATCGGCATCATGCGCCTGGTCGGTGCGACCCGCTGGTACACCCAGTTGCCGTTCCTCGTGGAGGCGATGATCGCGGCCTTGATCGGTGTGGTGATCGCCATCGTGGGCCTGATAGTCGTGCGCGCGGTGTTCCTCGAGAAGGCGCTCGACCAGTTTTATCAGTCGAATTTGATTGCCAGGGTCGACTACGCTGACGTGCTCTACTTCAGCGCACCATGGATGCTGTTCCTCGGCTTGGCGATGTCCGGGATTACCGCGTACGTGACGCTGCGGCTCTACATACGAAGGTAGTCGTGAACTAGTGGCGACCAAGAAGTCCAGCCCCGCCGGCAATAAGCAGATTGTGGCCAGCAATCGCAAGGCGCGGCACAACTACATGATCCTCGATACCTATGAGGCGGGCATCGCGCTCATGGGTACCGAGGTCAAGAGTCTGCGTGAAGGACAGGCCTCACTGGCCGACGCGTTCGCCACCGTCGACGACGGTGAGATCTGGCTGCGCAACGTGCACATCGCCGAGTACCACCACGGCACCTGGACCAACCACGCGCCGCGGCGCAACCGCAAACTGCTGTTGCACCGCAAGGAGATCGACAACCTGATCGGCAAGATCCGCGACGGCAACCTGACGCTCGTCCCGTTGTCGATGTACTTCTCCGACGGCAAGGTCAAGGTCGAGCTGGCGTTGGCCCGCGGCAAGCAGGCCCACGACAAACGCCACGATCTGGCCAAGCGTGACGCCGACCGCGAGATCACCCGCGAGTTGGGCCGCCGCGCCAAGGGCATGTCGTAGTTCGTTGCACCGCCAGCGTGCGTGTCTGCTGCCCGACACGCCATATTTGGCGGGCCGTTTGCGCGCGCTCGGCGGGCGCGCACGACACGAAACTGCCGCGGAATAATCACTTGGCGTTGGCCGTTGGGTTTGGCGTACCATTGACTGTCCTGCCGAGATCCGGCAGGGATGCGAGGGGCTGATCGGTTTCGACTTCGCGCATCGAATCAAGGGAAGCGTGCCGGTGCAGGCAAGAGACCACCGTAAGCGTCGTTGCAACCAATTAAGCGCCGATTCCAATCAGCGCGACTACGCACTCGCTGCCTAAGCGACTGCGTGTCTGTCAGACCGGGAGCGCCCTCGGCCCGGACCCTGGCATCAGCTAGAGGGACCCACCCACGGGTTCGGTCGCGGAACCCGTGGGGACATCAAACAGCGACTGGGATCGTCATCTCGGCTTGTTCGCGTGACTGAGAGATCCGAGTAGAGGCACAGCGAACTGCGCACGGAGAAGCCTCGAGGACATGCCGTAGGACCCGGGTTCAATTCCCGGCAGCTCCACCGAGAAGATGCAGGTCAGGGATCTAATCCCTGACCTGTTTCTTTTTCTTTCATCACCTTGTCACCACCCAGTCCGGGCCGGCCGGCCCCACACATGAGTCCACTCGTCCTGGTTACGGGTTAGATTGAGGCATGTTTTCTCACCGCAAACGTCGCCCTCAGCAGGGCAGTGCGCGGTCAGGTGGTCGCTGGGTCGGGCTTGGCGCTGCTGCACTTCTCACTTCCGGAATCCCACTCGTGGGGCTCACCGCGCCGCCGGTAGCGTCGGCCGCCGACTGCGCCGATGCGGAAGTCGTCTTCGCGCGGGGCACCGATGAGCCGGCCGGTATGGGCCGGGTCGGCGATGCTCTCGTCGATGCGCTGCGCAAGCAGACCGCCGGCATGAAGATCGACTCCTACGGGGTCAACTACAAGGCCAGCAAGCTGCAGTTGCACGGCGGCGACGGCGCCAAAGACGCGATTTCCCACATCAAGTCCACGCTGTCCTCCTGTCCCGACACCAAGATCGTGCTGGGCGGTTATTCGCAGGGCGCGAGTGTGATCAACATCGTGGCCGGCAACCCGCTGGGCAACATCACGTGGGGCGATTCGCTGCCGCGTGAATACGCCGACAACGTCGTGGCGATCACCACCTTCGGTGACGTGGGCACCCGAACCAAGCAATCGATAGCAACCCAGAGCGCACTGTACGGGTCCAAGGCGATCGACCTGTGCAACCCCATGGATCCGATCTGTCACGAGGGCCAGGGCAACGAATGGAGCGGGCACACCGAGGGCTACGTCCCCGTGTACACCACCCAGGCGGCATCATTCATCGCGTCGAAGCTGCTCGCCGGCTCGGGACAGTCGCTGCCCGGGTACGGTCCCGCGCTGCCGGATTACGGTCAGCTGCCTGAGTTCGGCCAGTTGCCGGGGTCCGGTCCGACGCCGGTGTATGGCCCACTGCCGGGCTCCGGCCCCGACACGTCGCTGCACGGTCCGCAACCGGGGTACGCCCCAGCGCCGGGGTACAGCCCGGAGACACCCGGATACGGAACGCAGCCACCCGGGTCCGATTCGTCGACACCCGCGCCGTCCGCACCGCCTGCCGGAATCGGGTGGGTCTAGGTAGTCCACGGGGCAAGGGCCGCAGAGATGCGGCCCTTCTTCGTTTTCAGCGCAGAGACGCGTCCCCACCTGCGATCATGGGTAATCGTTCCCTGCGATGAAACGGGGGAGTTGATCGAATTGTCCAGTGCACAACGCGAGTTCTCGGCGTACGGCCCGTCGCACCTGGTGGTGCTGGCGGTGTTCGTCCTCGGCGCGGTGCTGCTGGTCGTGATCGGCCGGCGGCAGACGCAAGCGCAGGCCCGAATCCTTAGCCGTGTCCTGGCGGTTGCGCTCATCGCGGCTTTTCTCGTGGCGTTGGCCTACAAGCTGGCCGACCCCACCATCGACAACTCGGTGCCGCTCCAGTTGTGCGACCTGGCCGAACTGGCAGCCGCGTATGCCCTGTGGTCGCAACGGCATTGGGCCTTCGTCCTCACCTATTTCTGGGGCCTGGTCCTGAGTTCACAGGCTTTGATCACGCCGGACATCGGCACGGCAAAAGACGGTGCTCCGGACTTCCCCCATCACCTGTTCCTCACGTTCTTCGCGCTCCACGTGCTCGTCGTGTGGGCGGCCATCTATCTCACCTGGGGGCGAGGGATGCGACCACGGTGGCGTGACTACCGCTTCGCGGTCATCGCGACGCTCGCGTGGGGAGCCGTCACCTTCGCCTTCAACGCGATCACCGGGGCGAATTACGGCTACCTCAACAGGAAGCCGCCCACCGCGTCACTGCTGGACGTGCTGGGCCCGTGGCCGGTGTATCTGCTGGCCGAGGTCGTCATCGTGCTGATCGTGTGGGCGTTGATGACGTGGCCGTGGGAGCGGGTGCGGCGTAGCTGTGAGGTAGCTGTCAGTGGACCCGCGAAGTGATTATTGACACTGACACTTTGACAGGCTAGGTATATTACGCGCGACTGCGAATGTGTATCGCTTGCGACCTGTCCCACCGGGCGACAGTGGCCTGATCGAAGGGGCGGGTTGTGCAGACCAAGGCAACGGAAACGAGCACGGGACCGGACAGGTCGGGCATCGCCCGCTTCATCCGCGTGCTGGCCGTGCCGATCCTGCTCGGCTGGGTGGCCCTGACGGTCCTGACGAATGCTCTCGTCCCGCCGCTGGAGAAGGTCGGCGAGGAGCACACCGTCGGTCTGAGTGCCAAAGACGCTCCGGCGATGATCGCCATGCGCAAGATCGGCAGTGACTTCCAGGAGTTCGATTCCGACAGCAACGCCATGGTGGTGCTGGAAGGCGAGCAACCCCTGGGCGACGACGCACACCACTACTACGACGGCATCGTCGACAAGCTCGAGGCCGACACCGCCCACGTGCAGCATGTGGCCGACTTTTGGGGCGATCCGCTGACGGCCTCGGGTGCACAGAGCAACGACGGCAAGTCCGCCTACGTCCAGGTCTATCTTCGCGGCAACCAGGGCGAGACGCTGGCCAACGATTCGGTGGCCGCGGTGCGCGACATCGTCAACCAGTCGTCACCGCCGGCCGGGATCAAGGTGTACGTGACCGGCGGAGCGCCGCTGGTTTCCGATCAGCACCACGCGGGCGACAAGAGCGTCGCGCGGGTCACCGCCATCACGCTCGTGGTGATCGCGGTGATGTTGCTGATCGTCTACCGCTCTATCGCCACCATGATCCTGGTGCTGCTGATGGTCTTCATGGAGCTCGGTGCGGCCCGCGGCATCGTGGCGTTCCTGGCGCACACCGACATCATCGGTTTGTCCACTTTCGCGGTCAATCTCCTGACGTTGATGGTTATCGCGGCGGGAACCGACTATGCGATCTTCGCGATCGGTCGCTATCAAGAGGCGCGTGGCGCCGGTGAAGACCGGGAAACCGCGTACTACACGATGTTCCGCGGTACCTCCCATGTGGTGCTCGGGTCCGGCATGACGATCGCCGGCGCGATGCTGTGTCTGAGCTTCACCCGCCTGCCGTACTTCCAGACCATGGGAGTGCCATGTGCGGTGGGCACATTCGTCGCGGTGATCGCCGCGCTGACGATGGGCCCGGCAGTCATCGTGATCGGCAGCCGGTTCGGGCGTTTCGAACCCAAACGCAGTATCCGGTCGCGCGGCTGGCGCCGGGTCGGCATCGCGGTGGTCCGGTGGCCCGGCCCGATTCTGGCCGCGACGCTGGGCCTGGCCCTCATCGGCCTGCTCACGCTGCCGGGTTACAAGACCAATTACGACGCCCGCAAGTACCTGCCGTCAGATCTGGCCGCCAATGTCGGATATCAGGCTGCCGAACGGCATTTCAGCGCAGCGCGGATGAATCCGGAACTGCTGATGATCGAGACCGACCGCGACCTGCGAAACCCCGCAGACTTCCTCGTCATCGACAAGATCGCCAAGGGGATCGTCCGGGTCCCCGGAGTCTCCCGGGTGCAGGCGATCACCCGGCCCAACGGCCGCCCGATCGAACACACGTCCATCCCGTTCCTGCTCAGCCGGCAGGGCACTACCAACACGATGAACCGGAAGTACAACCAGGACCGGATGGCTGACATGCTGGTTCAGGCCGACGAGATGCAGAAGACCATCGATACGATGGAACGGATGTCGCAGCTGACCCTGCAGATGGCCGACATCACGCATTCGATGGTCGCCAAGACCAAGACGATGACTCTCGACATTGCCGAATTGCGGGATCACCTAGGCGATTTCGACGATTTCCTGCGTCCGCTGCGGAACTACCTCTACTGGGAACCGCACTGCTCCAGCGTTCCGCTGTGCTGGTCGGTCCGAGCGATGTTCGACACCCTCGACGGGATCGACCCCCTGACCGACGACGTGCAGGAACTGGTGCCCGACCTCGAGCACCTCGACACGTTGATGCCGCAGCTGGCCGCGTTGATGCCCGAGCAGATCGAGTCGATGAAGTCCATGAAGACCATGATGCTGACGCAGCGGGCCACCCAGGCCGGCCAGCAGGATCAGATGGCTGCCATGCAAGAGAATTCGACGGCGATGGGGAAGGCCTTCGACGAGGCGCGCAACGACGATACGTTTTATCTTCCGCCGGAAGCCTTCGACAACAAGGACTTCAAGCGCGGCATGAAGAACTTCATCTCACCCGACGGAAAGTCGGTGCGGTTCATCATCAGTCACGAGGGCGATCCCGCGACGCCGGAGGGCGTCAGCCATGTGGAGCCGATCAAGCTGGCGGCCAAGGAAGCACTCAAGGGCACGCCGCTGGAGGGTTCCAAGATCTATCTGGCGGGTACCGCGGCCACCTACAAGGACATGAAGGACGGGTCGTTCTACGATCTGATGATCGCCGGAATCGCCGCGGTGTCACTGATTTTCATCATCATGCTGCTGATCACGCGCAGCGTGGTGGCGGCAGCGGTGATCGTCGGCACGGTGCTGCTGTCGCTCGGCGCTTCATTCGGGCTGTCCGTTCTCGTCTGGCAACACCTCCTCGGCCTGGAATTGCACTGGATGGTGTTGGCGATGTCGGTCATCCTGCTGCTGGCAGTCGGGTCCGACTACAACCTGTTGCTGGTGTCCCGCTTCAAGGAAGAGCTGTCCGGTGGCCTGAAGACCGGCATCATCCGGGCGATGGCGGGCACCGGTTCGGTGGTGACCTCGGCGGGTCTGGTGTTCGCTTTCACCATGGCGTCATTCGCGTTCAGTGATCTCAAGGTCATGGCGCAGGTGGGCACCACGATCGCGCTCGGCCTGCTGTTCGACACGCTGATCGTGCGGTCGTTCATGACCCCTGCCATCGCCGCGCTGCTGGGCCGTTGGTTCTGGTGGCCTCAGGTCATCCAGTCGGCAGCGTCGAAGCGACGCCTGGCGTCTCTGCAGCAGGACGGAAACACACAAAGCGCCTACACAGCCCAGACTTAATAAGCGGATCTAACGTAATTGGTGGAAGTCGAAACCGAACACTTCCGCCGCCGCCCCCGCCTCCCGCCTACGGGGTTGGTTGGGGTTATGGCGGATACGGTCCGCCGTCGGTATGTGCCACCGGGCCTTTCCGGTTGGTTCAAGTCTGTAGCTGACCTGCAAACGGAACTGCCCACGTGTGAGCTGAAAGCGCTCGCACGTGGGCAGTTTCGCCTAATTACTTCTTGTTGCCGCCGGGCCGTGGAGGTGGCGGCGGCTTGGCCTTCGTGGTGGGCTCGAACTTGCCGCCCTTTTTCGGATCGAATGTTCCTGCCATGGTGATCCCTCTCGCTCGTTTCGATAGTTCCACCACTTCCCACCGTAGTGCGGAACGCTCGCCCGTGGGGAGTGTTCGTGGGTGCGCCGGGCGGTACCGCGCGGTTGACATCGAATTTCCCGGTCGAAAGCAACACGCCGCGTCGGTTGCGACACGGTCACGGGACGATACCTATCGGTGCATCACTGGTCACATCGACACCATTGATCACTAACGTCACATCAGCCAACTGTGACGTCATGTCGACGTCCCTGCATTGGGAAGGTGTGACATGTCGCGACGTCCTCGAGGTGCTTCGACGATGGCAGCGGCGGCCGCAATAGGACTCGTCGTCGCCGTCGGGGTGGCGCCATCGGCATCGGCCGAACCCTGCGAAGGCGCCGCTGCGGCCGCGCAACCTCTCCCGAACCAGGCCTTCCAGATTCCCAAGCCGTCCCGGCTCGCCCCGCTCAACCGCCCGATCGGGCATATGCCCGCCGGGGCCAACGACCGGGCTCCGCTGCCCAAGCTCGGGCAGTTGCCATTGGCCCTTCTGAAGGCGCTGATGCCGAACTCCGGACAGGTCAGGCAGAAAGCGGCCGTGGTGCCGGCACCCAATCCTGGTGGCGCTCAGCCGGTCCCGAATGCGGCTCAGCCGGCCCCGGTCCCCGCGGCGCCTCAGCCGGTTCCGGCGCCGGCGGCCCAACCAGCCCCGGGTGCGCCTCCTGGCACGTCGATCGTGGGTTGGGTGACCGGTCCCGACAGCCCCAACCAGACGATCAAACGCTTCGCCATCACCGGAACTGACCTCGGAATCATGTGGGACAACGGGGATCCGGTGAACCGGCAGGTGCTGATGGCCTTCGGCGACACCAACGGCTACTGCGGCATTCCCGGCAAACAGTGGCGGTACAACGCGTTGTTCCGCAGTCAGGACGGATCGCTGTCCAATACCGTCGCCGTGCCCGATGGTGTGGTGGCCAACAAGTACTCCGGTTCTCCGGTGTGGCGCCAGGGCATCTCCAAGCAGATCATCAACAGCATCGGCCGGGCGCCAGAGGAGACGGGCATCATCCCGACGGCGGGAATCTCGGTCGGGCGCAATCAATATCTGAACTTCATGTCGATCCGGAACTGGGACAGTCCGGGCGCGTGGTCGACCAACTTCTCGGCGATCGCGATGTCGCCGGACAACGGTGAGAACTGGGGTGTGTACCCCGGGACGATCCGGCCGCCCGGCGGGGGTAACGAGAACTTCCAGATGGGTGCGTTCCTCAAACCGGGTCCCGGTGATCCGTACATCTACACGTTCGGCACGCCGAACGGACGCGGCGGCTCGGCCTATATCGCGCGGGTGGCTCCGGGACTCATCCCGGACCTCACCAAGTACGAGTACTGGAACGCGGACAACAACGCCTGGGTACCGGGCAATCCAGCCGCGGCGACGCCGGTGATCCCGGGTCCCGTGAGCGAGATGTCGGCCCAGTACAACACGTATCTCAAGCAGTACCTGGTGCTGTACGGCAACGGGATGAACGATGTGGTGATGCGGACCGCGCCGGCGCCGCAGGGCCCGTGGGGGCCTGAGCAGTTGATCGCGCCGTCGTCGCAGATCCCTGGCGGCATCTACGCGCCGTATCTGCATCCGTGGTCGACGGGCAAGGAGTTGTACTACAACCTGTCGCTGTGGTCGGCCTACAACGTCATGCTGATGAAGACCGTGTTGCCCTGACCCGCCCGTTGACCGGCCTCAGCGGTGCCAGCAGGGCGTCGAGGCCGTACTCGAACACCGCGTCGTAGTCGGTGGGGGACTGCAGGGCGGCGACGAGCGCCTGATCGGGCCAGTCGGCGGTCCACAGGGACGGATCCTCCTCCTGATGCCGGGGGCCGCGGACCGCTGAGAACTGCATCACCGCGGACGAGATCACGTGCACCTGCACGGCGCGCAGCACCAGTGCGGCCCGTGTTCCGGTGACATCCAGCTCTGCCAGTTCGGCGGCGAGCCGTTGTTGTACGGGCAGGAACAACGTCGGGGTGCGGTCCCGCTCGTGGGCGATCGCCAGTAGATGCTGGTGCCGGATCAGCAGGCTGCGCTGGTTGCGGGCAAGTGCGGCAATTCGATTCACGGGGCTGTCACCGTGCATGGGCAGGCCGGCCATCTCGGTCAGCAGACGGTCGACCAGGCTGTCGAACAGGGCGTCGCGGCCCCCGACGTGCCAGTAGATGGACGTGACGGCCGCGCCGATGCGCTCGGCGAGCCCCCGCATCGAGAACGCTTCCACCCCATCTTTTTCGATGAGATCGGCCGCCGCATCGAGGATGATGTCGGCGTCGATCGGCTTCGGCTTCGGACTCATTCGCCGGCTTCCGCCTCGGCGATGCGCTCGGCGTCCGGCAGGTCGAGGTAGCGCTCAAGGTTGCGGTGCATGTTGATGATTCTGCGCTCCTCGGCGGACAGGACGAGGTGGGTGAAGCCCGGCTGGTGCAATCCGCGCTGCAGGCCGGTGAGCACGGCGATGTCCTGGCTCATCACCACGCCGGGGTGCGCCTCCTCGGCGCCCATCCGGACGTCGGTCGGGTTTACCCGCGGAGCATGGGCCGGCATGCGGGCCATCAGCGTCATCACCAGTTGCCCGCGGTCTGGATCCGATCCCGGCAACGACGTCATCACCGTCAGGTGATCGGCACTGGCGAGCAGGGTCAGGTTGGGGAAGATGTTGTATTGGTGCAGGCACATCACCTGATCGGTGCTGGCCCAGCTGATGTCGACGCCGCGTCCGGCTGCGAATTCCCTGATCTGCGAGGCGATCACGTCGGCCACCGACTGGCCGGGGGACTGCCGGTCCGACGGGAACGGGGTGCCCTCGGCGACTCCCATCAGCGCACCTTGGGTGTACACGTAGGCGTCCCACACCTCTTCGTCGCTCAGCGCGCCGGACAGCCGTGGGCTCGGCACTCCGTACAGCGATTCGGATTTGCCCGTGTGGCCCCAGATCGTCTGGGGTGCGTAGACGTCGTCCATGCACCGGTGCAGCTCGGGATGCAAGGTCTGAACGTGGTAGGTCTCGCTGTACCCGTCGGCGATGGTCTTCCAGTTGGCCTCGACATCGATGGTCATCGTTGCGTAGCAACGGAAGTCGCCGAGCCCGCACCACGCGATGTCTCCCGGGACCGCTTCCAGGTAGTCGGCCAGCGGCATCGCCGCAGGGTCGAGGTTGACGAAGACCAACCGTTCCCAGGTGTCGACCTGCACCGGCGCCAGCGGGAACTCGGACATGTGCACCGACCCGAACCCCTTGCGGTTGGGAATCCGTTTGAGCACACCGGCCAGATCCCAGGTCCAGCCGTGGTAGCCACATTTCAGTTCCCGCAGTGAGGAGCCGGCACCGGTGCACAGGGTGTTGCCGCGGTGGCGGCACGCGTTCTGGAAGGCGCGCAACTCCCCGTCGTCCCCGCGGACGATCAGCACCGAGTAGGGGCCGCAACGGTATTCGAAGTAGTCGCCGGGGTGGGCCACATGATCGACCGTGCAGGCCTGCTGCCACACCCGCGGCCACATCTGTTCCACTTCGAGGCGCGCGAACGCGGGCGAGGTATAGCGTTCGGCCGGCACCCGGGTGGGGCGTGCCGGCGGTTCGCCGATCGCATCAGCCCGCGGGTGTGTGTCAGTTGAGCTGTGGGTCATGGGGCACCTCCCACTGAGAAGGAGAATCTCGGGACGTCGCAATGTAACGGTGTTACATTGCGACCGTAGCGGCCTCCACGCCTCAAGGGAGCAAAAACGTGTTCGATCTCAAAATCACGGGCGGTACGGTCGTCGACGGGACCGGTGCGGACCGGTTCACCGCCGACGTCGCGATCAAGGACGGAAAGATCGTCGAGGTGCATCGGCGCGGCGCCGAAGACCCGGCACTGGCCGGCGACGCCGCCGAAACCATCGACGCCACAGGCAAGATCGTCGCCCCCGGCTTCGTCGACATTCACACCCACTATGACGGTCAGGTCTCCTGGGACGCCGTGCTCGAACCGTCCAGCAACCATGGCGTCACGACCGTGGTGGCCGGCAACTGCGGTGTCGGCTTCGCGCCGGTGCGTCCCGGCCAGGAGGAATGGCTGATCTCCCTGATGGAGGGCGTCGAGGACATCCCCGGCACGGCGCTCACCGAGGGCATCACCTGGGGTTGGGAGACGTTCGGCGAATACCTGGACGTGATCGGCAAGCGTGAGCTGGCCGTCGACATGGGCACCCAGATCGCCCACGGCGCCATCCGGGCGTACGCGATGGGGGAGCGCGGCGCCCGCAACGAAGCGGCGACACCTGATGACATCAAGGCCATGGCCAAACTGGTGCAGGAGGCCATCGAAGCTGGAGCGCTTGGCTTTTCATCGTCGCGCACCATCGCGCACACCGCCATGGACGGCGAGCCGGTGCCCGGAACCTTCGCCGCTGAGGACGAGTTGTTCGCGCTGGGCCGGGCCACCGCGGCCGGTGGCGCGGCGGTCTTCGAGCTGGCTCCCCAAGGTGCCGCCGGTGAGGACATCGTCGCACCCAAGAAGGAACTCGACTGGATGCGTCGGCTCGGCGAGGAGATCGACTGTGCGCTGAGCTTCGCCCTGATCCAGGTCGACGCCGACCCCAACCTGTGGCGCGAGCAGCTCGACCTGTCGGCGGCCGCGCACAAAGCGGGTAGCCGGTTGTTCCCTCAGGTGGCGGCGCGGCCATTCGGCATGCTGCTGGGCTTCCCCGGTCACCATGCCTTCACCCACCGCCCGACCTACCGGCGACTGCAGGCCGAATGCACGCGCGAGGAACTCGCCGAGCGGCTCGCCGACCCCAAGGTACGCGCGGCGATCCTGGCCGAGGAAGACCTGCCGATCGATCCCAACAAGCTCTTCGACGGCATGTTCATGCTGGCGCAGAATGCGGCAAACCGCCTGTACCACATCGGTGAACCGCCGGATTACGAGCCGACCGACGAGCGCACCGTCGCGGCGATCGCCAAGCAGCGCGGCATGGACCCGCTGGCCGCGATGTACGACCTGATGCTCGAGGCCGATGCCGGTGCCATGTTGATGTACCCCATGTTCAACTACTCCGACGGCAATCACGATGCGATCCGCGAGATGCTGACGCATCCTGCCGGCGTGCTGGGTCTGTCCGACGGCGGCGCGCACTGCAGCATGATCTGCGACGCCTCGTACCCGACGTTCCTGCTGACGCACTGGGCCCGTGACCGTCATCGTGGCGAGAAGCTGCCGCTGGAGTACGTGATCCGCAAGCAGTCGCACGACACCGCGCAGCTCTACGGTATGTCGGACCGCGGCGTGATCAGTGTGGGCAAGAAGGCCGACGTCAACGTGATCGACCTGGATGGCCTGACCTTGCATGCGCCGAGAATGGCCTATGACCTGCCTGCCGGCGGAAAACGGTTGGTGCAGGGGGCAAGCGGTTACGACGCCACAATCGTCAGCGGGACGGTCACCCGCAGGCACGGGGTGGACACCGGGGCCCGTCCGGGTCGTCTGGTGCGTGGGACCCGCTGATCAGTAGGGTCTTTCGTCATGGCGGATTTCCGTTACGACCCGCGTCAGCGTCCGGCCCAGCCTGCGGCGCCGGCCGCTGACGCGTTCAGAATCCACACTGCCGCTGTCGCCGAAGAAGTTTCGCTGGCGTACGTCCGCGAGGGCATCGGCGGTGTGCCCCTGCTGCTGGTGCACGGGTACCCCGAGACCAAGCGGATCTGGTGGCGCAACATCGAGGCCTTGGCCGCAGCCGGCTTCGAGGTCATCGTCCCGGACCTGCGCGGCATGGGCGACAGTGCGATCCCGCCCGACGATCAGCACGACATCGTCACGTACTCCCGCGACCTGTATGCGTTGGTCCACGACCAACTGGGCCACGAGTCCTGCCTGATCGCGGCCAGCGATGTCGGTGCCGTCGTCAGCACCGACCTGATCCACCGATATCCCGGATTCGTCACGCGCTTCTGTGTTTTCAACACCGTGCCGCCCATGGGAGTCGACTACTCGGGAATCGGCACCCAACATCCGGGGTTCGTCGGCGGCGCAGCCGATCCCACCGGTGACTACCGCTGGATGCAGGGCGCCTTCCCCGACCAGCTCGCCGCGATGCTGCCCACTCCGGAAGCTCGCAGGCAGTGGGTGGCGGCGATGTATACCAACCGGCTGTGGGGCTCGGCCTACGCGTTCACCCAGTCCGAGGTGGACTTCATGACCGAGCCGTTCGCCGACGAAGCGCGGCTACGGGCGGGGTGGGCGTCGTATCAACTCGCCTACGGCCGCGCCATGGCCGAGATCCCGCTGATGGCTGCGGTCGAGGTGCCCACCCTGGTGCTGTACGGACCCGAAGATCACGTGGTCGGCGAGGATTTCGTGCCCCGCACCGAGCGGGCGTTTCTCAATCGCATTGGGCCGCTGGTGGTTCCGGGTGCCGGCCACTTCCTGCAGTGGGAGCGCGCCGATATCTTCAACCGGTTGATCCCGGCGGTGTTCGGCGACGTCATTGCGCGCCATCGGTCGGCTGAGCCAGAATTGCGCCGCCCAGCCAGCGTCTGAGGAAGCGTCGCAGTTCGTCTCGGCTGCGGCCGGGTTCGTTGGGGGCGATGAAGAACGACAGCATCGTGCGCAGGGTGAATTCCACGAGCTCGCGCAGCGCGGATTCGTCGTATCCGTACTTCGCCCAGTCGACGTCGAACCGGGTGATCATCCGCATGCCGAAGGCCTGACCTTCGCCGGAGGCGACGTTGACCGAACTGGCGGCGGCCTGCGGTCCGGACAGCATGATCCGCAGGTGCGGTATCCGGGTGACTTCCTCCAGGGTGAACATGACGCCCTCGGTCATCGCCTCGGCGGGATCGGTAATCCCTCGCACGCTTTCGGCGAGCCGGTCGAGAAAGCCTTCCACCGAGGCGATCGCGGCCGCGTGCATCAGTGCTTCGGCGGTGGGGAAGTAGCGGTACACGGTCTGGCGGATGACGCCGAGTGATGCCGCGACGTCGGCGATGCTGATCCCGGTCCCCGTCTCGGCGATCAGCTGCACAGCGGCGGCCACGATGCGTTCGGAGGCTTCCTCGTCGCTGCCGGGCGGTCGCCCGTCCCACCCGCGCCTACGCGCCACGGTCCGGATTCCTGGCCAGCCACATTCCTGCAGGATATCGCCACCCGCCGTTGACGGGCCGCAGCCGCGTGTAGTAATCATACAAAGACGGCGTTGTTTGTATGATTGCTTTGGACGAGCTGAGGTGGCACCCATGACGGATCTGATCGTGCGGAAGATGAGGTTCGCGTTCGCGGACCACCGCGTCCCCTTCCTGTGGAACGAGACCAACCCGGCGTTCTCGTCGATGGCCAATGCGGTGTCGTTCCTCGCCATTGCCTTCGAGAAGATGATCGGCCACATGATCACCGAGGCCATGCCGTTCATCACCGACCCGGAGGTGGCCGAGGAGGCTCAGGCCTTCGTCCGGCAGGAGGGCCAGCACGCGATGGCCCACCGCCAGCACGCCAAGGGCCTGATCAAGACCTACCCAGGTCTCAAGGAGACCCTCGACGACGTGGTCAAGGCATTCGACGACCTGACTGCCGAGACGCCGCTGAAATACCGGCTGGCCTACACCGCCGACCTGGAGGCGACGTTCACCCCGGTGTTCAAGCTGATGCTCGACCATGACGACACGCTGTTCGCTCCGGGGGACGACCGGGTGGCCTCACTGTTCCTGTGGCACTTCGTCGAAGAGGTCGAGCACCGCAGCTCGGCGTTGATCATCTATGACGCGGTGGCCGACGATCCGTGGTACCGGATGCGGGTCGCGCCGTCGATCTTCAAACACGTCTGGGCGGTGCTCAAGATCGCCACCGAAGGCTTCAACAAGCACGTTCCGCTGGAGGAGCGTCAGATCGACGCGGTGTCGATGTTCGGTATGCAGGCGCGGAGAAAGGCTCTGCTGCAAAAGCTTCCGTTCACCAAGACCCCGTATGACGGGCCGGTCGCGAACGCGTTCGCGCATCTGCCGGTGCGCGAGATGCTGACCGCCCTGACCGGCGTCGTGCGCAGCCAGGTGCCGGGCCACAATCCGGCCCACGAGAAACTGCCGGCATTGGCCGACGAGTGGTTCCAGCGCTACGAGGACGGCTACGAGGTCACCCAGTGGTACACCGCAGGTGATGCCACGGCGCAGAAAGCGAGCACCGCCGATGTCTGATCTGTGTACTCCGACCTTCTCGGGTTTGGCGCAGCGCCTGGGCTTTTCATGTGACACCGCAGGCGGTCTGGTCGAGTTGCGCAACCCGTTCGGGCTGGAGAACTGGACGCTGCCGGTGCTCGAGCTCACCGTGATCGTCGGGGCGGTGCTGGCCCTGGTGTACGCGATCGTGCGGCTGCGCCGGCACAACGATCCGACCAACCTGGTGCTCTGGTTCGGCGCCATCGCGTACCTGCTGATCATCGAACCGCCGCTGTATTTCCCCGGCGCATTCGGGATCGCCGAGCACGTCGACACGATGTTCGCGCACAACGTGTTCACCGTCGACTTCCTGTGGGGCCGGCTGCCGCTCTACATCGTCGCGATCTATCCGATGATGGCGACGGTCGCCTACGAGATCGTCCGGATCCTCGGGGTCTTCCGCCGCCGCGGTGTGCTCATCGGTGCGATCTGCGTCGGGTTCGTCCACCACGCGTTCTACGAGATCTTCGACCACATCGGGCCGCAGCTCCGGTGGTGGGAGTGGACGCTGGATCATCCGATGAACCAGCCGTTCTTCGATTCGGTACCGCTGCCCAGCGTCGTGGTGTTCGCTGCGCTGTGGCCGATGTCGCTGGCGTTCTGTGTGCAGCTGTTCGTCGGCCGGCACGTCCAGGACGGCAAGACCTTCACCGGGCTGCAGATCCTTGGACGCACCATCGTCGTCGGTGTCCTGGCTTCGATCGGAACCGCCGTGCTGCCCCTGCCGGCCACCGTGGGTACGTCGATCTCGGGGAGTACCACGGTCGGTGGGTTCATCTACGCCGCCGAACTCGTGGTGCTCGTGCTGGTGGCGATCCCGGTGCTGTTCGGTCAATGGTCGAGCCTGCGCAAGGACCGCGATCCTGCGACCGTGCGGTACTCCAATCCGCTCATCCTGCGCTACGCGGCGGTGTACCTGGCCGTCATGACCGTCCTGTGGCTGACGGCCCTGCCGGCCCACTTCGGCGCTGTCGACGGCCTCACCGCTGCGGGCGACCCCACCGGGAGCCTCTGGTACACGGTGGCCTGCCTGGTGACCGCGGGTCTGTCGATTGCGGCAGCGGCCACTGCAAATCCTGCTGACCTGCAACAACAGCCGGACGCGGTGGCGCCGGCGGTGGCAGCGAACCAGGAATGAGGAGGGAACCCACAGGCGTGCCACACGTCTGACGCAGTAGGTGATGAGGCAGAATTGCGGTGATGCCGACACCGCCGCAACGCCCCGGCGAACCCGGCCGGCGAGGCCGGGGCCCTGTGCCGCCGCCCGACCCGGCCACCCGGCGGCTGCCTCGTCCCGGCCGGCCCGAGGCGCCGACGGAGCAGCTCCGGGCCCGTCCTCAGCCGCCCGAGGCTGCGACCGAGCAGATCCGGGCGCGCCGTCAGCCCCCTGAAGCCGCGACCGAGAAGATCACAAAGCCCCGCCCACCGGCGGCGGCCCGGCCCGCGGGACCACCGCCGACCAAGCCGCCTGCTACACCGGAGGAGCCACAACCGGCGAAACGCTCGTCGCAATGGCGTAGTCCGCAGGCGATAATCCTCATCGTCGTCATCGCGGTGTCCCTAGTGGTGATCGGGCTGACCGGCGGCGAACTGTTCGCCCGCCACAAGGCGAGCTCCCTGCTCGTCTCGGTCGCCGAATGTGTGGTGGAGGACAACGCCTCGGTTTCCTTCGGGGTGAACCCGCCGTTCCTGTGGCAGCACATCACCGGGCACTACACCAACATCTCCGTGGAGACCGGCGGCAAACAGGTGCAGGCCGCCAAGGGGATGACCGCGGATGTGGCGCTGTCCGACATCAGGTTGCAGGGCACCTCGGACTCCAAGGGCACCATCGGATCGTTGAGCGCCACATTGACCTGGACGGCGGCCGGGATCAAGGACACGGTGGCCGAGAACCTGCCGGGCGTCGGCTCTTTGGTGACCGATGTGAGCACGGACCCCGCTGCGGGCACCATCACCATGGAGGCGGTGGGGGACACCAAGGTGACCGCCAAGCCCGTGGTGAACGACGGAAACCTGGACCTGCAAATCACCGACGTCAGTGGTCCGTTCGAGAAGGAGACCGTGCAGACGGCGCTCGACGCCCTGATGACGAAGCTCAACGACGCCTACCCGCTAGGGATCCACGCCGACAGCGTCTTGGTGACCGACACCGGAGTGGTCGGCAAGTTCTCCAGCCAGAACGCGTCCATTCCCAACGGCGGTTCTGACGACGCCTGCTTTGCGAAGCTCTGATGTTCCGAATCGCGGCGGCCGGCGCGCTGATACTTGCGGTCATGTCCATCGCGCCGCCGGCCCGGGCGCAGGAACCCAGCCCGCTGCAGCCGCTCGTCGATGCCGCCGCGCAGCGACTGCAGACGGCAGATCCGGTGGCCGCCAACAAGTTCCGTACCGGTGGACCGATCGAGGACCCGAAACGCGAACAACAGGTCATCGTGGCCACGACCGCCGAGGCCGACAGCCGTCACCTCGACCCGGCCTACGTGCGTGACGTGTTCCGTGATCAGATCGATGCGACCGTCGCCGTGGAGTACGGCCTGTTCTCGCAATGGAAACTGGATCCGGCGACCGCGCCGGTGACCGCACCCGACCTGGCCGCGTCGAGGACGACGATCGACGGACTCAACCACACGATGGTCGACGAGATCGCCGACCAGTGGCAGGTGCTGCATTCACCGGCCTGCCGGGCAGACCTGGCGAGCGCAGTCGAGAGCGTGGCCGCGGCGCGCAATTTCGACCCGTTGTATCGGCGCGCGCTGGACCACGCCACCAGCTCTTATTGCCGCTGACTACCGCGCACAGCCCACTATTGACGTTTCTGTAGACCGTGGGCGGGTATCCCTGGCCGCAGGAGGTTCAGGAAATGCCTACATGGAGTTGGATCGTCATCGCCGCAGTCGTCGTGATCATCGTGCTGCTCGCGGTGGTCGTGGGCGCGTCGATGATGCGTCAGAAGCGCAGTGAGCGGCTCAGGGAACAGTTCGGGCCGGAGTATGAGCACGCCGTCGAAAGAGCGGGCGGCCAACGTGCAGCGGAGCGGGAACTGCTTGCGCGCGAACGCAAACACAACAAGCTGAAGATCAACGAGTTGTCGCCAGAATCCCGGACCCGGTACGTCGAGGCGTGGGGGGTGACCCAGGCCGGGTTCGTCGACAACCCATCCAAATCGGTCGGCGAGGCAGATCGCCTGGTGACCGAGGTGATGCGGGAACGTGGTTATCCGATAGACGATTTCGAGCAGCGTGCTGCTGACATCTCGGTCGACCATCCCAAGGTGGTCGAGCACTACCGTGCCGCGCACATCCTGCACCTTGCTCAGGATCAGGGGGAGATCGGCACCGAGGCGCAGCGTGAGGCCCTCGTGCACTATCGCGCGCTTTTCGAGCAGTTGGTCGGCAATGCACCGGAATCGCATGCGGGGCCCGAAACGCGGACCGGGCGCGATACGCGGACTGCCGAAGACGTGGCCCAGAGCGAGCACGGCGCCCCAGCCGAGGGTGAAACCGGCACGAACCAAACCGGCACGGATTCGACGAAGGGGGCGCGAGCATGACCACTCACGACGAACAAGCGGCAACCGCCCCGCCGCGCGAAGCGGAGGTGCCGGGAGGCGCGGGGGTACGAGAGGACGCGGAGGTATCCGAGACCCGCGCCGCCGACAGGGCACGGCCCGCTCCCGCGGCAGATTCAGGCACTGGCCAGGCCGAGCCGGTGCACGACGACAACACGCTGCTGTTCGCCGACGAGCATCGGTCCGGACTGCACTCGCGCTGGAATGACGTTCAGGCGGCATTCGTCGACGACCCGAAAGAGTCTGTCCAGAAAGCGGACAACCTTGTGGCGGAAGTCGTCGAGGAGCTCACCGCAAGTTTCGCCGACACCCGGTCCCGGCTCGAGGCGCAGTGGTCTCGCGGCGAGGAGGCCTCCACCGAGGATCTCCGCCTCGCGTTGACGCGTTACCGCGATTTCTTCAACCGGTTGCTGTCGGTGTGAGGTGCCGGAGGGGTACAGACTGAGAGCTAGAGACTGTCCACGATGGCGTTCTTCAGCGTCTCGGAGCTGGTGCCGAAGACCGCCTGAACGCTGTTGCCCACCTCGATGACGCCTGCGGCGCCGAGGGCCTTCAACCGGTCCTGGTCGACCTTGCTCTTGTCGGAGACCTCCATGCGGAGCCGGGTGATGCAGGCATCGACATTGACGAGGTTCTCCCGGCCCCCGAAGGCGGCGATGATCTGCTCGGCCTGAGTGTCGGCCCGCGCGGGTGCGGTGAGGGTGCCGGAACCGCCGGCGGCGACCGCAGTAGTGGGATCGCCGGCTCCGCCGGCGGCGGCATCGGCTCCCTCACCGAGATTCGCCTGTTCCTGGGCCTCGAACTCGGCGTCTGGTTCACGGCCCGGCGTGCGCATGTTCCACTTCGTGATCGCGACGTAGAACAGCACGAAATAGATGACCGAGAACACCGCCCCCATGGCGATGAGCAGCCAGATGTTCTTCGCAGCCGGAGCACCGCCGTAGAGCAGCAGGTCGAGTAGCCCGGCCGAGAACGAGAAGCCCAGGTGGATGTCGAGCAGGTAGGCGATCGCCAGGGACAGTCCGGTCAGGACCGCGTGGATGACGTAGAGCGGGAACGCCACGAACATGAACGCGAACTCGAGCGGTTCGGTCACCCCGGTCAGAAATGCGGTGAGGGCCGCCGCCGACAGGATGCCAACCGCGACCTTGCGTTGCTTCTTGTTCGCGGCGAGGATCATCGCCAATGCCGCCGCAGGGAGGCCGAACATCAGGACGGGGTAGAACCCGGACGTGAGAATGCCGGCGGTCGGGTCGCCGGCAGCGAACCGGGTGAGTTCGCCGGTGACCACGGTGCCGTCCGGAGTCTGGTAGTCGCCGTAGAGGAACCACACGTATGAGTTCGGAATATGGTGCAGACCCAGGGGAATCAGCATGCGGTTTGCGAATCCGTAGACGAACGCGCCCAACGCGCCGCTCCCGCCGATGAACCGGCCGAGGCCGGTCAGCCCCGCATCGAAGATCGGATAGAAGTAGCTCATCAGGAAGGCGATGAACAAACTGGCCAGGGACACCACGATCGGTACGAACCGCCGCCCTCCGAAAAAGCCGAGATAGGAAGGTAATTGGATGGTGTGGTACCGGTCGAACAGCCAGGCCGTCACCAGACCCACCACGATCCCGGCGAACACGCTGTAGTTGATCTGAGCCTGGTCACCGGCCTTGTCCACCTCGCCGGCCAGCACGATGGGGGACATGGTCTTGAAGACCGCGGCCATCACCAGGTATCCGACCACCGCGGCCAGCGCCGTCGAGCCGTCGGCCTTTCGGGCGAAGCCGATCGCGACACCGACGGCGAAGAGCAGGGGCAGATTGGTGAACAGGGCGTCGCCGGCCGCGCTCATCGCCTTGAAGAACGCGCCGATGACGGGGGAGTCGATCCGGCCCAGCAGATCGGGTTGGCCGAGCCGTAGCAGGATGCCCGCGGCGGGCAACACGGCGATCGGCAGCATGAGGCTCTTGCCGAGCCGTTGCAGTTGCGCGAAAGCAGGTATGCGCAGACCGGACTTCTCCTGTGCACCTTCAGGTTTCGTCGTACCGCTCATCGCACCACCGTCCTCCTGGCCACCCGGCGCGAACCGCCGTAAAGCTGTGCGGAAGCTTAGACGAGAACCCGTGAACTCGCGGCCGTCTTCCGGCCGCCCTCGTATTGTTGGGACACCACAGAAGGAGTCACCACAGTGAGCTTGACGCGAGTACTCGCCCCCGTCGCCGGGCGCGCGGTAGCACTCCAGGATGTTCCGGATCCCGTGTTCTCGGCGGGCATGGTCGGCTACGGTGCCGCGGTCGATCCGCCGCGCGGCGTGATCGACGCAATCGCGCCGGTCAGCGGCAAGTTGCTGAAACTGATGCCGCATGCCTACGTCATCATGACGGCCGAGGGCGTCGGTGTGCTGGTGCACCTCGGGCTGGATACCGTCGCTCTGAACGGCGAGGGCTTCACCGCCCACGTCAGCCAGGGAGAGGATGTTGCCGCCGGTCAGGTGGTGATCACCTACGACGTGCCCGCAGTCGAGGCGAAGGGTCTCAATCCCATTGTCCCCGTAGTGGTCATGGACGAACGTGAACCCGGCAATGTGACAGTGGCCGGGCCGGTCGCGGCCGGAGCCGATATCCCGTCGGGCGCAGAACTTTTTACTGCGGCCAAGTAGATGGTCGAGTAGATGGAAGTCATCATCCTGGCCGATGCCGACGAGATCGGCAGGGTGGCCGCCGACGCGTTCGGCGGGCTGCTCGACCGTAAACCGAACGCCGTCCTGGGCCTTGCCACCGGGTCGTCGCCGCTGGCGGTCTACGACGAACTCGCCGCCCGGTGCGCTGCGGGACAGATCTCGTTCCGGCACGCCAGGGGATTCACCCTCGACGAATACGTGGGCCTGCCCGTCGATCATCCTGAGCGCTACCGCAATGTCATCGACACCGTGTTCGTCTCGCGCGTCGACTTCGCCCCCGGGGCGGTGCAGGGCCCTGACGGCCTGGCCGACGACATCCCGGCGGCGTGCGCGGCATACGAGGCGGCCATCCGCACTGCCGGCGGCGTCGATTTGCAGGTCGTCGGTATCGGCACCGACGGGCACATCGCCTTCAACGAACCCGGGTCCTCGCTGGCCTCGCGCACCCGGATCAAGACGCTGACCCGCCAGACCCGCGTCGACAATGCCCGGTTCTTCGGGGACGACCTCGATGCGGTGCCGACACACTGCCTCACCCAGGGGTTGGCCACCATCATGGCGGCCCGGCACGTCATCCTGGTGGCCCTCGGTCGCAGGAAGGCCGAGGCGGTGCACCACCTCGTCGAGGGCGCCGTGACCGCCATGTGGCCGGCCACCATCCTGCAGCACCATCCGCACGTCACGGTTCTGCTGGACGACGCGGCGGCGCAGCGGCTTCAGCTCTTCGACTACTACCGCGAGACCTACCTCGCGAAACCGGATTGGCAGGGCATCTGAGTGCTGCTGACTGCCGACACGCTCATTGCGGGCGCAGAACTGTTACGGCCGGGGTGGATCGACCTGTCGGGCGGGAAGGTGACGGCGGTGGGAGCGGGTCGCCCGCCCCGAAGTGCCGATCGCGAACTGGGTGCGGTGACTGTGATGCCGGGTTTCGTCGACACCCATTCCCACGGCGGTGGCGGGGGCAGTTTCTCGGCCGCCTCGACGGCCGATACGTCGGCCGCCGTGGCGCTGCACCGTCGCCACGGCACCACCACCATGATCGCCTCGCTGGTCACCGCGAGCCCCGACGACCTGCTGCACGAGGTCGGCGCACTGGCGGCGGATGTCCGCGCCGGACTGATCGACGGCATACACCTCGAAGGTCCGTGGCTGTCGACCGTGCGGTGCGGTGCTCATCAACCCGCGCTCATGCGGGACCCGGACCCGGCCGAGATCGACCGGTTGCTGGCCGCCGCGGCGGGAACGATCAGGATGGTGACCATCGCTCCAGAGCGTCCCGGTGCGCCGGCCGCGATCCGGCAGTTCGTCGACGCCGGCGTGGTGGTGGCTGTCGGCCATACCGAGGCCACCTACGAACAGACCCGCGCAGCGATTGCGGCCGGCGCCACGGTGGGCACCCATCTTTTCAACGCGATGCGTCCGGTCGACCGGCGAGAGCCGGGCCCGGTGATCGCGCTGATCGAGGATCCGGCTGTCACCGTCGAACTCATCACCGACGGCGTCCATCTCGATCCGGCCATCTACCGACACGTCACGCGCACCGTCGGGCCGGATCGCGCCTCGTTGATCACCGATGCGATGGCGGCCACCGGCATGCCCGACGGTCGCTACCAGCTGGGGCCCGTGCCGGTCGACGTGGCGGACGGGGTCGCCCGTGTCGGAGGGACGGATACGGTCGCCGGCAGCACCGCGACCATGGATCGGGTGGTCCGATTCGCCATGGCCCATTGCGGTTTGGACCGCGACGATGCGTTGTTGCTCGTCGCCCGTCAGGCCTCGCTGAACCCGGCTCGGGCGCTGCGACTGCCCGCCGGCGATCTGATTCCCGGGGCTGCAGCCGATCTCGTGGTGCTGGATCCGGATCTGTCGATCACCGGGGTCTTGCGGCGGGGTGTATGGGAGCTTGAACCGGCGGGGTAGCAATTTACCGGGCCGAGCTGCCGGGAAACCCGAGAACTGTTTCCTGAGGCAAAGATTCGTGTTGCGCCCGCTGCGAATAACCGTTACATATTCCGGTACCGGCGTACCGTCAGCCGGGTACGGCGCGAGTACCTAGGGGTCGTTTTTGTCCGACTGGCCATTCGTCGCACGGGATGCTGAACTGCGTGAAGCCGCGCAGGCGTTGCGTGGCGACTTCCGTGGTGTGGTGCTGGCGGGCGGGGCAGGCGTGGGGAAGTCGGCGTTGGCCCGGGTACTTGCCGAGCAAATGGAGGCCGACGGGCGTCCGGTGCGGTTTGTCCTGGGCACCGAAACCGGGCAGGCGGTACCGCTCGGGGCGTTTCTGCACGCACTCACCTTGACGGACGCGCATGACCCAACGGTGATGCTCGCCGCGGCGCACGAGGCGCTGGCCGCCCAACCCGACCTGGTCATCGTGGTCGACGATGCTCAGCACCTCGATCAGCTGTCGGCACTGCTGGTCCAGCAGCTGGCGGTGCACGGCGCGGCGAAACTCATCGTCACCATCCAGAACCGGGTGCCCACATCCGATGCGGTGACCGCGTTGTGGAAGGAACAGTTGCTGCTGCGGTTGGACCTGGAGCCCTTCACCCGGGCGCAGACCGCCGAGTTGATGGCAGCGGTGCTGCACGGTGATGTCGACCCGCGCGCGGTCGGTGAACTACACCGGTTCTCCTCCGGCAGCCCGCTCTACCTGCGGGGCGTCGTCAACGCGGCTCTCGGCGACGAGGCGTTCGTACGCGATGAGGGCCGGTGGCGGCTGTGCGGGCCGCTGCGGGCCAGCGCAGACCTGCACGCCCTGATCAATTCACGATTCGACACGCTCACACCGAACGAGCGGGATGTGGTCGAGATGGTGTCCACCGCCGAGGTCCTCGACTTCGATGTGCTGGCAGCAGTCTGCGACCTCGACGCGATCGCCAGCGTGGAACGGCGCGGAGCGATCCAGGTGCTCAACGATGCCGCCTGCACCCTGGTGCAACCCGGCCATCCGCTCATCGGTGAGGTTGCGCGCGAACGATGCTCGAAAACCCGAACCCGGCAGATCAACACACAGTTGGCGTCGCTGCTGGCGGCACACCTTCAATCACCGGGTAACGGAGCGGTGCCGGACGTGCGCGGTCGTATCCAGCTGGCTCGATTAATGGTGGGAGGCGATGTCCCGGCGGATCCGGACGTTATCGCCGATGCCGCGGCCAGCGCGGTCACCATGTCCAATCTGACTCTCGGAGAAGAGCTTGCGCGGTACGCGGTAGATCACGGTGCCGGGATGCCCGCGGTGATCGTCCTGGCCGACGCGATGAGTTGGCAGGGCCGGGGCGAGCAGGCCGAGCAACTGTTGGCCCGGTCGGTGCCGGATCCCGACGACGAAGCGATGCTGGCCCGGTGGGGTTGTCTGCGGGCATCGAATCTGTTCTTCGGATGCGCCCGCCCGGACGCGGCGCATGAGGTGCTCTCGACGCTCCGCGAACAGCTGCACTGCCCGCAGACGGTGACCCTGGTGGCCGCGATGGAGGCGGTTTTCGCCTTCCACACCGGTGAGCTGGAGAAGGCGATCGCGCTGGGCACCGCAGTACTGGACCAGAAGGTGCCGCCGACGGCGACGGTATGGGCCGCGCTGGCCACGTCGAGCGCGTTGGCCTTGTCCGGGCGGTCGGACGAGGCCGTCGCGGTGGCGCATGCGGGTGAGCTCGCGGCCGAACATTGTGTGTCGGGCTCGCCGCGCTACTGGTTCGTCTTCGCTCGGGTGTCGGCGGCCCTGGGCGATGTCGAGCTGGACAAGGCGCACGGCGTTTGCGATGCCTACGTCGAGAAGGCGGCCGGCTCGCCGCAGGCCGAGGCCATCGGCACCGCACTGCAGGGGCGGGTGGAGCTGGCCCGCGGCCGCCTGGCTTCAGCCTGTGATGCGTTGCAGACGGCGGTGTGGGCCACCCCGCAGGGCCTGCCGCCGGGGTGGCTGATGGTTGTCGTCGCCTGCCTGGCCCAAGCTGAGGGAATGCGTGGCGACGGTGTTGCGGCGGCTGCAGCCCTGGTGCGTGCCGAGGCCGCCGCAGCCGGGCCACGCGATGTGTTCCGGCCTGAGTTGGAGCTGGGCCGCGCGTGGGCTGCGGCCGCGACGGGCGAGACGGGCCCGGCCATCGCTCACGCAGTAGCGGCGGCAGACATCGCCGCGGCGAGCGGGATGGACGCCATCGAGCTGACGGCCCTGCACACCGCACTGAGATTCGGGGACTCGTCAGGGCACGAGCGGATTCAGCAGTTGGCGCGGCGGCGCGGTACCCGGGTGGCGGAAGCCGTCGGGGCGCACAGTCTCGGTCTGACACGGCATGATCCCGCGTTGCTCATCGCGGCGGCGGATCGGTTCGAGGCGCTGGGTGCGTTGGTGCTCACCGCCGACGCCGCCGCCGACGCAGCCAGGATGTACGCCGAGGCAGGCTGCCGCGGCAGTGAACTGGAATCCGCGGCCAGGGCGCTGTGGCTGGCGGGCCAGACCGGGGCGCGCACCCCGGCGCTGCGCTGTGCCGGCGACCCGCTGCCGCTCACGCATCGGGAGTGGGAGATCGCCGACCTGGTCGGGGTGGGGCTGAGCAACCGGCAGATCGCGGGCCGGCTGTGCCTGTCCGTGCGCACCGTCGATGGTCATCTGTACCGCATGTTCGCCAAGCTCGGCGTCGAGGACCGCGATCATCTGGCCCGGTTGGCGCGCTTCGGCCCGGCGGTGTGACGCTGCCGGTCTCAGGTTTCGTCGTCGCTCGCGGTGCGGGCGCCGACGAATGCGAGGAGTCGCGGGTCGGATGAGGTGAACCGGTCCACTTCCTCACCTCCGTCACAGCGCAGCAAGGAGATCGTGAGGCTGTCCGCAGTGCGGGTCAGTACGCGCCAGTGGGCGCCGGAATCCTGCCAGCGCTGTAGATCTTCGACCCGATCGAGGCTCATGCCAACTACCATGGCACGGCATGGCCGCGAAGAACCGTGTGCGGTTGGCCCGCGTGTATGAGGAGCCCGAACCCGATGAGGGGAAGCGGGTTCTGGTCGACCGGCTGTGGCCCCGGGGCATGAAGAAAACCGATCCGCGGGTGGGTCATTGGCTGCCCGCGGTGGCCCCGTCCACAGAACTGCGGCACTGGTACGACCACAAGCCCGAGCGTTACGACGACTTCGCCGCCCGCTATACCGAGGAGCTGCAGTCCGGTGAGGAGTCCGCGGCCTTCCACGAGCTGCGCACGCTGGTGGGCCAGGGCCCGGTCACCTTGGTGACCGCCACCCGCGAGGTCGAACTCAGCCATCTGACGGTGCTGGCCAAGCTCCTCGCCTGAGCAGGCCCACCGATCCGGCGGACCACCCGGCGCTCGGGAGGAAGGTAAACCTACCCTCACTCGCTACGGTAGGCTCGGCGCTCAAATGAGCGATATCGATACCGACGTGGCCGACTTGCCAGGGGCCCCCGTGCTCAAACGCGAGCTGACCGACATCACCGACGAGGTACGCGCCGTCGACGCGGCGCCCATCCCGGTTCTGGCCGAGCCGTATGACATCCGGCCGGCCGACGCCGACGCTGACGCCGAGTTGATCTCGGAGTGGATGAACCGTCCGCATCTGGTCGAAGCCTGGGAGTACGACTGGGCCCCCGAGCGGTGGCGGCGCTACCTGCAGGCCCAGCTGGACGGGCAGTACTCGCGGCCGTTGATCGCGAGCTTCCGCGGAAAGCCTGCCGGCTACGTCGAGTTGTATCGGGCGGCCAAGGATTCCATCGCGCCCCGCTATGCCGCCGACCCGCACGACATCGGCATGCACGCTGCGATCGCTGATCTCAGATTCGTCAACCGCGGCATGGGCCCGATCCTGTTGCCGCGCATCGTGGCCAGTGTGTTCGAACTGGACCCGGACTGCCGGCGGGTCATGTTCGACCCGGACCATCGCAACACCGGCGCTCGCCGGCTGTGTGAGTGGGCGGGGTGTGAATTCCTGGGCGAGCACGAGATGTCGAACCGTCGCATGGCCCTCTATGCGCTGCCGCGTACACCCGACGACGCCTTCGGCGCCGCCGGGTAGCGGGATTCGTTCACGCTCCGGCGAATTCGGCGTAGCCATCGTAGTCGGGCTTCATGGCCGCGGCCACCAGCTCCCACAGCACCTCATCGGTGCCGCCGCCGACCCGGGCCAGCTTCATGTCGCGCCACCACTTGCCCAGCGGGGTCTCGTCGACGAGATAGCCGGAGCCGCCGAAGATGTGCATGCACTCCGACGCGACCTCCTCGCCCAGTCGTGCCGCGGTCACCTTGAAGGCCGCGGCGGCGCGGAGGTCGAGCTTGCCCTGGAGGGCCACCCCGGCCAGGGCGTACCGAAGCATGTCGACCCGCGCCTGCAGATCGGCCATCCGCATCCGCAGCGCCTGGTGCTCAAAGAGCGTGTGACCGAACTGACGACGTTTCATCATGCGTGCCAACGTGATTCCGAGGATCCGTTGTGCCCCGGAGGCCACCTGCCCGGAAATCGACATCCGTTCATGGGCCAGGCCCCAGGAGATCGCGGCGAGCCCGGTCCCAGCGCGGGCCACCAGATGGTCGGCCGGCACCCAGGTGTCGATGTGCACCGCGGCGGTGTCCAGGGGACCGTTGCCGACCTTGCGGTAGGGGGTCTGCACCTCGACCTGTGAAGTCGGGACGGCGATGACGACGACGTTGCCGTGCCTGCTCGTCGGGTCGTGGTCGACGTTGCGGGCCACCACCATGATGTGATCGGCGACCGGGGACAGCGAGACGAACTTCTTGATGCCCTTGATCTCGAAACCGTCTCGGGCCGTGCGGACTTCGGTCTCCACGATCTGCAGATCCGAACCGCCGGATTCTTCCGAGGCGGCGATGCACAGCACGGCCTCGCCGCGGACGGCTTGTTCGCAGATGGTGCGGAGGTGATCGGACTTGCCGAACCGGCGTAGCAACGCGATGGCCGAATCGTGCAGGCTGACGCCCACGCCGATGCCCGAGGAACCGTTGCGGCCCAGCGCGAAGGCCAACTCGATCAGCTTGGCCACGTCGGGCTGCTGACCGTCACCCCACTTCTCGGTGAACACCCCGTTGCGACCGAGGTGTTCGATGAGCGCGCGCGGAAAGCGTTCGGTTTCTTCGGCTTCGGCGGTCCATGCCTTGACCTGATCGTCGAACACCCGATCCAGCAGATCGCGGTACTCGTCGAGGGAGGTGGTGGCCGGCGCCGGCGTGGGCACAGTAGCGGTCATGACTTCGCTTCCTCCAGTTGTCGTTTGACCTCCAGGCGGCGCAGCTTGCCCGAGGAAGTGCGGGGGAGTGAGCCCGGTGTCAGGAACACCACGTCAGCGGGCACGATGCCGCATTCGGAGGCCACCTGTTGGATGACCTGGCTGCGGGCTCCGGCCTCGTCGGCGCCACGGAACTCCGCCGCGATCACCAGGCCGGACCGGACTGCCTTTTCGCCGGCGCCCACCGCTACCACCGCGCCCTCGCGGACACCTTTGACCTGGGCGGCAACCCGCTCGATCTCGGTGGGGAAGATGTTGCGTCCGGCCACGGTGATCAGTTCCTTGGTGCGGCCGCACACCACCAGCCCACCGTCGACGAAGTAGCCCAGATCGCCGGTGGCGAACCAGTCGCCGGAATTCAGGGGTTCCTGGCCGAGGTAGCCCGACATCATCGAGGTGCCGCGGATCTCGACCTCGCCCACCTCGCGGTCGACGATGCCGGCGTTGTCGTCACTGGGGCGCAGACGCACCTCCATCCCGGCAATCGCCTCACCGAGGACCGCCAGCTGCTGCCGGTTGGAACCCGCATCGGTGGTGACGGTGATCTCGTCGATCACCACTCCGCGCCCGGGAACCGGAACCGTGACGGCACAGGATGATTCGGCCATGCCGTAGGACGGGGACAGGGCCCCGGGGTTGAAGCCGAAGCGGGCCAGTTCGGTGCCGAACCGGCTCGTCGCCTCACAGTCCACCGGCTCGCCGCCATTGAGGGCGAATCGCAGGGCTGACAGGTCGAGATCGGTCAGCCGCCTGGAGTATTTGCCGATCAGCCCGTAGGCCATGTTCGGTGCGGCGGTCAGCGTGGCGCGGCTCTCGGTGAGCCACCGCACCCAGCTGAACGGTGAGGCCGCGAACGCTGCGGTCGGCGCCTGCCATACCTCGATGCCGCGGATCGCCCCGGTGAGCAGGAAGGTCAGGCCCATGTCGTGGTACAGCGGCAGCCAGGAGCAACCGATATCGCTGGGCGACAGGATGATCCGCTCGGCCAGCCCGTTCAGATTGGCCAGTACCGCTGAGGGGGACATCTGAGCGGTGCGTGGGGTTCCGGTGGAACCCGCCGTGCCTTGCAGGACCGCGCACGGGCCGGTTCCCAGCGGCAGCGTTGTGGAGCGTCGATCGTGCGCCACCGCGGTGTCGTCATGGATGGCCACGGAAGGCTCGGCCTTCTCCAGCAGATTCAGGTAGTCACCGTGGCTGAACACGGTGCCCACGCCGATGTCGGTGAACCGCTTGAGCGTGGATTGCGCCCACTGCGCGGCGTCTGCTCCCCGGACGGGACCGGGCAGGACCGAAAGGGCGGCGCCGGAAAGGAGGGCGCCGAGCACCGTCGCGATGCCTTCGGCGGTGGGTTCACCCACCACGCCGACCGCCGGCGAACCGTCGTGACCGATCTGCTCGGCGACGTTCTCGGCACGGGCATACATCTGCGCCCACGGGTGGCGGGTCCAGGTGCGGGTCTCCTGGTCGTACATCACCAGATCGGCGTCGCTCGCGCTCAGAGACGCGGCGAGCGCCGTGGCCAACACGCTCACTGGCTGCTCTGCGCGGCAGGCACTTTCGCCAGGATGGCCGCCTCGAGGTCTCCGACGGTGTCGCAGCTGAGCAGGTCTTCTTCGGACAGGACGACCCCGAGCTTGTCCTCGATCGCCACCATGCCGACGGCGAACGCCACCGAATCCAGACCGGCGTCGTCGACGAGCCGGGATTCCCTGGTCACCCGGCGGACATCGACGTTCATGTCGTCGCGAAGGATCTCGGTGAGGGCGGCGCTGACCGCTTCGGGTGTTGTCGACTGCATGGGGTCGCACGGTACACGGCGAAGGAAAGCTAGGCTAGCCTTACCAAGCCCGCTGTGGGATTAGTAACTGAAGTGCGCCAGATCGGTGCCACCGAAGCGCCGGCCGGCATCGACGACAGTCGCCGAGGGCACCATCTCGGCGCTGATCACACCATGCTCGCGGGTGAGTTCGTCGATGATCTCGAAGGCGCCGGCGATCCGTTCCGGGGTGTCCACCACAATCGTCGTCACCGGCACCTGACGCCCGAACTGAAACACCCGGTCGCCGTGTGGCTTGTCGTCGCCGCTGAATCCCCACACCGCGCGCAGGACGGTGGCCCCGCCGGCGGCACCGGTCTGCATCAGCCTGCGGACGATCGCGCGGTGGATGGGCACCCCGTCGTGGTGTGCGGTCTCCGAGGTGTGCACCATCAACTTCTGCCACAGCTGTCGGCCTTGCGCGTCGGTGGCAGGAAGTTCGGCTGGGCGGGTCAGCAACTGCCCGCCCCGCTTGCACAGTTGCGCCCGTTCGACCGTGAGCAGCGGATTGTTCGCCAGAAGTTCGGTGAGCTCACCGAGTGCGGTGTTCACCTGCACCCCGGTTCCGAGTCCGATGATCATCAGCGGCACGTCGGTGTTTCGGCCAAAGAACGCCGCGCGTCGACGCTGGCCGTGTGCGGTGCCGTCGACTCCGAGGAACACGGTGGCCCCCGCGAAGCCGCGCCGGTGCAGCAGGTCGCACACCGCACGGTAGGCCGGAACTCCGCCGACCCGGTGGTGGCGGCCGACGTACACCGTCAGCTTGCAGGTATCGGTCACGGTCGGCGCGGGCGAATCGCGCCGGATCAGCTGGGCCCGTTCGAGGGTGATCAGACCGCGGGGAATGAGATCGACGGTCTGCTCGGCAAGTGCGGAGATCTTGTCGGCGGCATCGACCGCCGCGATGGTGATCGGCGGATCTTCCGAGGCCGTCAACGTCTCGTCGGTACGCAGGTGATGGTGCGGACCGAAGCTGGAGATCCCGCGCAGCATCACGCTGATCGCGATGTCGCTGCCGCCGTACAGATCCAAGAGCGCGTCGGCGACGAAGCGGTGCTCGTGACGCGACCGTTCGGCGAAGTACGCGGTCAGCTTGAGGTAGTCGGTGGTGGTCACAGGTGGCTCCCGAGCGACATGCCCAGCCATGCCGCGGTCAGGCCGAGCGCCACGCTGACAGCGATGTTGCCGACTGCGGGCCAGATCCGGCGCTCCTCACCCAGCCGTTGGGTTTCCAGCATCCAGGTGGAGAACGTTGTGTAGGAGCCGACGAATGCGGTGCCGGCCAACAGCGCGGCGTGCCGGTCCAGGGCCAGTCCGCCGAGGAAGCCGAGCAGAAAGGCGCCGCTGAGGTTGACCGCCAAGGTGCCGAACGGGAAACCGCGGGTGTGGCGCGCGGACACCGCACGGTCCAACAGGAAGCGGCAGACCGCTCCGGCGCCGCCAAGGAGCAGCACGCCGGTCCACACCATCACGGTTGTCATCGGCGCACTGCCGCCCGACGCACCATCGCGGTCGCGATCGCCACTGCCAGCAGACCGGCGGCGATGCTGGCGGCGGTGTATCCCGCGGCCAATGCCCAGTTGCCGTGTTCGAGCATCGTGACCGTCTCGACCTGCATCGTGGAAAAGGTGGTCAGCCCGCCGCACACGCCGGTACCCAACAGTGGCCTGCGGTAACTGGACACGGGCAGCCGTTCCAGCAGTCGCGTGGTGAAGTAGCCGAGCAGAAACGCGCCGAGAATGTTCACGATGAACGTCGGCCACGGCCAGTGCCCGGGTTCGGGTGCCGCGAGCACCGCCAGTCCTGCGCGGGCGAGGGTGCCCAGCGCGCCGCCGACGAAAACTGCGGCGAGTTCGCGGCCGTCGTGACGGGTCATGATGCAAAGTATGTCGGTCGCCGGCCCGAGCGCTATCGTCGGCTCACTATGACGGCCCCGGATCATTCCGCACTTTCCGCGGTGCGGGTGGCTGCGCTGGGGCCGATCCGGGCGTGGGTGGCCGGCGAGCCGGTGGAACTCGGCGGCCGCAGGCAGCGATCGGTGTTGGCGCGGTTGGTATCCGCACACGGCGAGGTGGTGTCGGTCGACAGGCTCATCGACGACCTGTGGGAGGGGGAACCCCCACCGAAAGTGTTGTCATCGCTACAGGCCTACATCTCGCATCTCCGTCGCGTGCTCGAGCCGTGGCGCGAGCCGCGCACCGTGGCGGGCGTCATCGTCAGCGCGGCGCCGGGATACTGTCTGCGGCTGCCGGCCGAGGCCGTCGACGTGTGGCGTTTCGAGTCGAAAGTCTCTGCGGCAGAGCAGGAAGCCGAACCCGCCGAGCGGGCGCGACTGCTCGAAGATGCGCTCGCGGGCTGGTCGGGTGAGCCCTATGCGGAGGCGGCCGATGCGCTGTGGGCCGCCCCTGAAGTGGCCCGTCTGACCGAATTGCGGTTGGCCACCACCGAATCGTATGCACAGACGCAGTCCGTGCTGGGTCGCGACGCAGTCGTCGTGCGGGTTCTGGAGCGCCTCGCCCGCGATCACCCGGGTCGGGAGGTTGCCGCCGGGTTGCTCGCGACCGCGTTGTACCGGACCGGTCATCAGTCGGCAGCACTGGACGTCTTACGCCGTACCCGTGAACACCTCGTCGATGACCTCGGGCTCGAACCGGCGCGTCCGCTGCGGGATCTGGAACGCGACATCCTGCAGCAGGCCGATCATCTTGAGCCGATCCCGCTGGCAGAGAGGACGGTCGCTATTCCGCGGGTCGGGCGAAAGCCGCCACGGTCGTGTGGGCGGAGCACTGAACTGGCGGCGATCGCACGGACCGCGGAAACGGTTGAGCGCGAAGGTGGTCGCGTGTTGTGGGTCGGTGGCGAGGTGGGCTCCGGCAAGACCACACTTGTCGATACCGCCGCCGAGCGGCTACGCGCGACCGGCTGGGCGGTGGCCTCGGGACGCTGCCCGGAGGTGGATGGTGCACCGCCGGGTTGGGCGTGGACGGAGGTCATCCGTGAATTCGTGGCCGCGTGCGAACCCGATCAGGTCGCGGCGTTGGGCCCGTTGTTGCACGACGGCGGGACCGCGAGTGCCGACAGCGGCGGCACGTTCTGGTTGGCCCAGGCGCTCGCCGGCCTCCTCGGGCAGGTATCGGCCCGCCGACCGCTGGTCGTCGTGCTGGATGACCTGCACCGTACCGATGGCCTGACGCTGGAATTGCTGCGCTTCGTGACCGATCGACTCGGTGGTCATCGCGTGCTGATCGTCGGTACGTACCGGTCCTCCGAATTGGGGCCGGAGCTGGAGGCGGCCCGCGCGGCGCTGGCCAACCACGCCGCCGTCCACCTGGAACTGGCGGGCCTGGACGAGGCGGCCACTGCGGAACTGGCTGCCGAGTACGGCCTTTCGGCGCTATCGGGCGAGATGCTGCGACTCCTGCGTGAGCGGACCGGCGGCAATCCGCTGTTCATCCGGGAACTGGCCCGGTTGATGGTTGCCGAGGGCGTGGAAGCCGGCAAGGGCGGCGTGCCGGTCGGGGTACGTGATGTGTTGCGGCGCAGACTTGCCCGGTTACCCGCACCGACAGCCACGGCACTGCGTCAGGCTGCGGTGCTCGGTCGCGACGTGGACCTCGACCTTCTCGGCGATCTCGCGCAAGGCAACTCAGAGGATCTGCTCGACGCTCTCGAACCGGCTGTGCTGGCCGGGCTTCTCGACGAACCGGCGCCGGGCCGGGCCAGGTTTGCCCATGCCTTGATCCGCGACACGATCTACGACGACATGTCCATCCTGCGCCGGACCCGGCTGCACGCTGCGGCCCTCGGTCTGCTGCGCCGGCCGGGAAGTTCAGCGGATTCCTCCTCGCTCGCCTATCACGCCGTGGCCGCAGCGACACCCGACACAGCAAGTGCAGCAGCTGATTTCGCGATGTCCGCTGCCCGTGAGGCCGATTCGGTCGGCGCACCGGCGGAATCGGTGCGGCAGTGGCGGGCCACCGTTCGGATGCTGGATCTCGCCGGAGTCCGGCCCGCAGGCCCGCAGCCGAACATGCTGGAGCGGGCGGTTCTCGCGCGCTGTGGACTGGTCGCGGCGCTGGCGCGGGCCGGCGATGTCGTTTCGGCACGCGACGAACAGAAGCGGACGTTGGCACTGACAGTGGGCAACGACGTGTTGACCGTGGACGCGCTCACCCTGTGGGATGCCCCGCTGGTGTGGCGGCTCCGGGCCACCGACGCAGCCGATGCGGACATCGTGGTGCCGCTTCGGCGGGTACTGGCCCGCGATCATCCGGTGCCGGTGCGGGCGCGACTGTTGTCGACGTTGTTCGCCGAGTTGGAGGGTGCGGATACGCCCGCCGCATTGCAGGCGAGTTCGGAGGCGTTGGCGTTGGCACGTGCGGCGCACGCCGAGACTCCCGACGCCTACGGCAGGTTGCTGTGCGCGGCGCTCAATGCCCGTGCCTTCGCCGCGCTCGGCCCGGACCTGGCCGCCGAACGGGAAACAATGGCCGCTGAACTGCTCACGGTGGCGCAGGAGTGCGGCGCGGTCGACTACGAGGCGGTCGCACAGTGGCTGCTGTTCCTATCCGCGGCGGGCCGCTCGGACCTGGCTGCCGCGTTGGATCGCGTCGATCTCGCTGTGGCGCGGGCAGGTACAGGCCAGTTGGGTTACCTACTGGGCGTGCTCGACGTGTTCGAGGCGCAGTTGACGGTGCTGGCCGGCCGGCCCGACGAGGGGGAGCGGCGCTACGCTGCGGCGGCCGCTCAGTTGTCAGAACACGGAGCGCCCAACGGCGCATTGATGGCAGTCGTCGGACGGTTGACGGGGGCTCTGTTCCGTAACGACCTCGCCCCGCTGGCGGACGAGTTGCTCGCCATTCACAACATGGTGTCGAAGGCGGTCACCGACGCGGTGGTCCTGGCGTTGCTGGCCTCAGGAAGAGCCGATGAAGCACAACAGGTCTGGGCCCAGCGCGAGCCGGTGGAGCGGTCCTACTACTGGCTGGCGATGACCACCCTGCGCGCACACGCGTCGGCGGCGATCGGTGACGAGGCGGTCGCCAAGGCGACTGCCGAGGAGCTGCTGCCTTACTCCGGTCGGATGGCTGGGCTCGACAACGGCACCCTGCTCACCGGACCCGTCGACGAGGCGCTGGCCGCCGTCGCCGAACTGACCGGCGACGCTGAGCAGGCGCGCCGTTACCGCGCCGATGCCGCTGCGCTCCGTCAGCGTCTCGGGGCGGACGCCGCACGCGTGCTCAGCCGAACACCCGACGGTCGAATCGCCGGTGGCGCACCGACAACACGGTGATCAGCGCGAGCAGCATCGGACTTACGGTTTCGGACAGTGCGACGCGCTCTTGCTCGGTCATCACCGCCACGGTGCGTGGTCCGTCGAACGACATCCGCCCGCTCCGTTGGGCAGCCTTTTCGACGGCGGCCCAGTCGTCGACCGACACATACTGCCGGATCACCGGGAAGATCTCCCGTTCTTCGTCGGCAATGTGTTCGTGCAGCAGTCCGTGTAACTCGGTGAGGCCGGCGGCCAGCGGCGCCGCTGACCCCTTATCGCCGACATTCAGCCGGAACCCGGCCGCCAGCGCGCGCAACCGGTCCAACCGCGGGTCGAGCGCCGCGTGGTCCTCGGTCAGCTCGGTCAGGTCGACACTCCCGCCCGCGGAGGCTTCGATCACCGGCCACAGGATCTGGTCCTCCGTCGTGTGGTGGTGATGAACCGAGTCGCACAGCAGGTTCACGTACCGGGCGACGGCGCGAGCGCGTCGGGGCGTGCACGTCATCCCTCCATCTGCGAAAGCCGAGGTCAAAGTTGCGGCGCGGCCGACGTCGGTGACCATGGCGCGGTGCGCAAGGCTGATACCGAGGAGGTCGGGCTCGGGATCGCCGGGACGCCGTGCGGTGACGTTGACGAGTCGTGTGGGTTGCATCGGAGTGTTCACGGCAGCCACGTTGCCGGGCCACACTTGTAACCGACTTGTGTAAGGCTTGCTCTGACCGTCGAACGCCAGTTGTCGGAGGGAAATCGGGAACCATGGCTGCCAATCCCCGCGCCGGGCAACCGGCTCAACCCGAGGATCTGATCGACATCGCCGAGGTGGTGACCGCGTACTACACCAGGCGGCCCGATCCCGACGACATCGCCCAGCAGGTGGTGTTCGGCACCTCCGGGCACCGCGGCTCCAGTCTGGACACCGCGTTCAACGAAGGCCACATCCTGGCCACCACGCAGGCCATCGTCGAGTATCGCGCCGCGCAGGGCACCACCGGCCCGTTGTTCCTCGGCCGCGACACCCACGCGCTGTCGGAACCGGCCTGGGCGTCGGCGCTGGAGGTGCTGGCGGCCAACGACGTTGTGGCGATGGTCGATTCGGCGGACCGCTACACGCCGACGCCCGCCGTCAGCCATGCCATCCTGACCTTCAACCGGGGCCGCGACGCCGACCTGGCCGACGGAATCGTCGTCACCCCTTCCCACAACCCGCCCCGTGACGGCGGTTTCAAGTACAACCCACCCAACGGCGGGCCCGCCGATACCGACGCCACGTCGTGGATTGCCAAGCGCGCCAACGATATCCTGCGCGAAGGCTTCAAGCCGGTGAAGCGCATGCCACTGTCGCGGGCGTTGCAGATGGCCCAGCGTCACGATTACCTCGACGCCTACGTCGCGGATCTGGCCAATGTGGTGGATCTGCACGCGATCCGGGCCGAGGGCATCCGCATCGGTGCCGACCCGCTCGGCGGGGCCAGCGTCGATTACTGGGGCGCGATCGCCGAGCGGTACAACCTCGACCTGACCGTGGTGAACCCGCTGGTGGACGCGACGTGGCGGTTCATGACCCTGGACACCGACGGCAAGATCCGGATGGACTGCAGTTCACCGAATGCCATGGCTGGGCTTGTTTCGAAAGTCATCGGCCACCCCGACACCTATCAGATCGCCACCGGCAACGACGCCGACTCCGACCGGCACGGCATCGTCACCCCGGACGGCGGCCTGATGAACCCCAACCACTATCTGGCGGTCGCCATCGACTACCTCTACACCCGCCGGCCCAACTGGCCGGCGGCCACCGCGGTGGGCAAGACCGCGGTGAGCAGTTCGATCATCGACCGGGTGGTGGCCGGCCTGGACCGCAAGCTGGTCGAGGTACCGGTCGGGTTCAAGTGGTTCGTCGACGGGCTGATCGGCGGCGGCATCGGGTTCGGCGGCGAGGAGAGCGCGGGGGCCTCGTTCCTCCGCATGGACGGGTCGACCTGGACTACCGACAAGGACGGCATCATCCTGGCGCTGCTGGCCTCGGAGATCCTGGCGGTCACCGGGTCGACGCCGTCACAGCGGTATGCCGAGCTGGCCGAACGATACGGGTCGCCCACGTATGCGCGGATCGACGCACCGGCCGACCGGGACCAGAAGGCGCGGTTGGCCAAGTTGTCGCCCGAGCAGGTCAGCGCCACCGAGCTGGCCGGTGAACCCATCACTGCGAAGCTGACTGCCGCGCCGGGCAACGGGGCGGCGTTGGGTGGGCTGAAGGTCACGACGGAGAACGCCTGGTTCGCTGCCCGGCCATCGGGCACCGAGGACGTCTACAAGATCTACGCCGAGTCCTTCCTCGGTCCTGACCATCTGGCGGAGGTGCAGGAGGCCGCCAAGGATGTGGTTAATACAGTCATTGGGTGAGCGTTAAGGAGGGCGACTGTCAGCCCGACACCAAGGCCAAGCTGCCAGGTGAAGTCTGGGTCCTGATCGTCGCCAACGCCGTCATCGCGCTCGGCTACGGCGTGGTGGCTCCGGTGCTGCCGGCCTACGCCCGCCACTTCGGGGTCAGCATCAGCGCCGCGACCTTCGTCATCACCGCGTTCGCCCTGATGAGGCTGTGTTTCGCACCCGCCACCGGGGTCCTGATCCAGCGGCTGGGGGAGCGCCGCATCTACGTGTGGGGGCTGCTGATCGTCGCCGTGACCACCGGCGCCTGCGCGTTCGCGCAGACATACTGGCAGCTCCTGTTGTTCCGGTCGTTGGGCGGTGTCGGCTCGACGATGTTCTTCGTCTCGGCGCTGGGCCTGATGATCC
This sequence comes from Mycobacterium shunyiense, assembly GCF_058270035.1. NCBI lineage: Bacteria > Bacillati > Actinomycetota > Actinomycetes > Mycobacteriales > Mycobacteriaceae > Mycobacterium > Mycobacterium shunyiense. The sequence continues at coordinate 344,873 of NZ_JBZDPT010000001.1, forward strand.
GGGTGAGCCCGGAGGACGCCCGTGGCCGTGTCGCCGGCATGTTCTCCTCGGCGTTCCTGGTCGGCTCGGTCGGCGGGCCTGTGCTCGGCAGCCTCACCGCGGGCCTCGGCCTGAACGCACCGTTCGTCATCTATGGCGCGGCCCTGTTGGTGGCCGCCGCGGTGGTGTTCATCAGTCTGCGGCACTCCTCGCTGGCCGCGCCCGCGCCGGACGAAGGCCCGAAGGTGACCGTCCGCACGGCGCTGCGCAACCGCGCCTACCGGGCGGCGCTGTTGTCGAACTTCGCCACCGGCTGGTCGGCCTTCGGGCTCCGAATCGCCTTGGTGCCGTTGTTCATCGTCGACGTGTTGCACCGAGGGCCCGGGATGGCCGGGCTCGCGCTGGCCACCTTCGCGGTCGGCAATGTATCGGCGGTGATCCCCAGCGGCTACCTGTCCGACCGGGTGGGGCGGCGGCTGCTGTTGATCGTGGGGCTCACCGCGGCCGGCATCTCGACCGTGATGGTCGGATTCACCGACGGGCTGACGCTGTTTCTGGTGAGCGCCTACATCGCGGGTTTCTCGACCGGAATCTTCACTGCGCCACAGCAGGCCGCAGTGGCCGACATCATCGGCAACAAGGCCCGCGGCGGCACCGCAGTGGCGACCTTCCAGATGATGGCCGACGTCGGATCGGTCGGGGGCTCGCTGCTGGTCGGGCTGATCGCGCAGTACCTGTCGTTCTCCTGGGCGTTCGTGATCAGCGGGGTGATTCTCCTGGTGGCTGCGCTGGGCTGGGTCTTCGCTCCAGAGACCCGCGGAAGGCCGTCAGCCGAGCACACGCCGGCCCGCGCGCTGGGTCCGGAGGCCGGTGGAGAGGTTCCCTGACCAGCGATTTTGAACCTGGGGTAGCCGTGGTGTAACTTCGTGGGGCACGACAAACGGGGCTATGGCGCAGTTGGTAGCGCACCACACTGGCAGTGTGGGGGTCAGGGGTTCGAATCCCCTTAGCTCCACATTTGAAAAACCCGCTCTGACTTCGGTCAGGGCGGGCTTTTTGGTTTGTCGGCAACGTTCACGTTTTGGCCAAATGTCGGGGGTTCGCGGTGGGACGCCGAGGAGTTGATTGAGGCGGTGACGCTTCAGATCGCGGCTTTCTCGATTGACGTCAATGAGAAGTATTCGGGCAGTGATGAACTCCTCGGCAGAGCAGGAGGCGCCCGACTTGGGCTTCCAGAGCATGCCGTCGTGCTCGATGACACCTCCGGGTAGTGGTCCGATGCCGCGGCCGGTACATCTAGGAAACCTCGGTGGCTTTACGCCAGGCGGTGCGCACTGCGTCGAGGGCTTCCTTCGCCGCGACCGTCAGATGGGTCTGTCCCGCCAGCTGGGCGTGCCAGTCCGCGTCCGATGGCGCGGTGCGAAATAGATATGCCCCCGGGTTCTTGGTGGTGGGGCCGTAGCGCCTGAACAACGCGGCCGCGACGGGGTCGATAGCCCCGATCTCGCTGAGCGCCCATAGGTCCCAGAGGTCGCGGGCGGCGTGTCGATCGGCCCATGTCGCGGTCTTCGATGCGGCGAACGCGGGCAGGGTGGGTACTAAGAGCTCGGCGGGTGGCGCGTCGGCGTAGCGCTGGACCAGGGCGCGGCATTCAGTCGGCCACAGAATTCGATCCCGGGACGAGAGCAGTTGGAGTCGTACCGGCCGGCCGTCCGCGGGGCGCAGCAGCACTGGCAGAGTATCGGCGGTCCAGCTCAGCTCAGGTTCGACGGTGAGCCGGCCGTGACTACGGGCCACCGCGCGGGGGAGCGCGACGTCCAGGTCCAGCGCAACCTGCTTGCGGTCGCCCAGGGCGATGAGGTCGATGTCCTCGCTAAGCCGTCCATCCGGGAGATGTGTGCGGGCCAGCGCCGTCCCGCCAATGAATTGGATCCGGTCACCGAACTGTCGACTCAGGAACGCCAGCAGATGCGAGATCAAGTGATCGCGTTCGACTTGGTCGGCGGCGACACCGAATTGTCTTGCCACCGCGTCGCGTTCGTCGAGGTTCATCATCTTGCTAGTGCCCAGCCTTCGGCCCGGCGCAGGGACGCTAGCCGACGCTGCTCGGCCGCCAATGCCCGAAGTCGGGTCTCATCGCTGCGTGCATACAGCGCGGTAACCGCTGCAGGAACGTCGGTTTCCGCAGCGCCGAGACCTGGGCGATGCGCTAGATCGAGCACGGTCTGCTCGGGCGTGGTCACCAATGTCGGCCCCAGCTCAGTGCGAATGAGCTCGGCGTCCAGCTTGCTGGTCTGGCGTTTGACGAATCGCACGATCGCCGGCCGGTCCGCGAGGGTAATCGGCCGATGTTGTTGTGGCACTGCAATGATCGCGGTCGCCAGTGCCCGCGGAATCGCCCCGTGTAGACGCGCGGCGCTGACACCCATGACAACGACGTCGTCCGCCCCGTAAACCGCTGCGCCGATTCCGGCGGCGGCAGCTTCCAGGCCAGGCATCCAATCGTGTCCCACCATGTCTTGGGGCACCACGGCGTAGTAGCCGTCTGCGAGGCGGTGCAGCAATCCGCGCTCGGCGAGACGCGCGAGCTGGGCTCGGGGGTGTGAATACACGGCCGTGGCGTCGCGCGGCCGGATCGTCCGCAGCGGGATCCGAGCCAGCGCAGGGGGAAGGGGAGTGCTGTGGTCGTGTGCCACGACGCCTCCTTCTAAGTAGGCAGATCGTACTCTTTTAGAGTACGAAATGCGTACTTGATGGGCAAGGATGGAGGATTATGCAGTCCGCGCAGGCAAAACCCGTCCGCCCGCACGCCGCGACCGATAGTTCCGTAGCGGCGAGAATGATCCCTTACGGCTTCGGACGATGGAGGCGGTGATGGGAGTCAGGTCAGCTGGAGGGGCAGGGGTTCGAATCTCCGTGGCTCCACGTTGGAAGACCCGCTCTGAATTCGGTCGGGGCGGCTTTTGGTTTGCTGGCTGCTGCCTCGTTTCCGCGATGAGACTCCGGACCGAAGTCGGACCGGTGGCCGCCATCAGTCCACGGCCCGCACTTCGGCGAGGCTGAGGAACCCAAAGTTGCGCAGCGCCAGGAGTTCGGTGTCGGTTGTCGCCTGTACGTCGTGGATGCGGAGGTAGCCCCCGCGAACCAGCGCGCGAGCGGTGCGGGGGGTGAATTGCTCGAACTCGGCTGGAATCGGGGGCAGCTCTTGACCTTCACCCATGCCGGTGACCGTATCTCAGAACATGACGCCTGCGATTACGGATCGCCCCGACTGGCCCGCCCATCGCTGCTGTCGACGGCTGAGTTCCACACCGATGCAACGACACGGGGCCACGCCCGTCGGGCAGTACCGGTCGGTTTGTCAAAATTAACGAAACAGTCAAAAGAACTTTTGAAAAGCCTCAGGGAAACCCGCTTCGACCGGTACCGTTCCGCTCGTGAAAAGCCAAGCGGTCAGCCGCCGCATCAAGCTATCGATCGCTATCGCAGCAAGTTTCGCGTCCGTTGCAATGGTGGCACCAGGAAGCGCTCAGGCCGATGAGGGGAGTTACCTAGCCGCGCTGGGGCCCCAACTCTTGCCCACGACATCCTTACTGACGCTTGGTCGTACCATCTGCGACAAGCTTCGCTACGGCGGTTCAACGCCCGAAAATGTCCTCATGTCATGGGAGTTGATCGGCTGGGCAAACCCTCCGATGGTGGATGCCGCACAGCATGAGTTGTGCCCGGACACGCTCGCGCCCGCGCCCTGACGAAAGGCGGTTCTGGCCGACTTGAAGTGCCTCAATCCAAGTCGGACAAGATCTTTCGCGCGGCTTCGTGTTCGGCCGCCACTGCCAGCCAAGGACTGCGACGGTTCGGGTGCAGCGATTCGAGCGGAGGCTTCTCCGCACAATATCCATGGCAGATCGTCAAGAAATTTGACGATCTGCCAGACAGCGGTAACGCCTCGTCAAGGCCGGAACGGGCCGGTTCCGAACGTGCACTACGGCAATGCCGACCTCACTCCAAGTCGGACAAGACCTTTCGCGCAGCTTCGAGTTCGGCTTCGAGCGCGGCGACCTTGGCGGCCTGCTGTGAGCGGGCCTCCTCGATCACCTCGTCGATGGGCGTGGAGAGGTCCTCGTGCAGCTCCTTGGCCGCGCGCGAGACCGCAGCAGCCGCGACCGCGACATTGCGGGCCAGGTAGGTGGTGCCCTGCTTGAGCTCGGCGTGCCATTCACCGTCGGCGGTGCCGGTGACGGTGAGCGTCAGCTCGATGGTCTTGGCTTTCTTGGCCGGCGCTTTCTTGGCCGGGGCCTTCCGCGGCTTCTCGTCGGCAGGAGCCTCTACGACGGGCGTGGCGCTCTCGGGTGGAGTGGTCAGGTCGTCGGGAGTGTCGAAATCGGCAGGTGAGGTTTCTGGGGCCTGAGCGTCTACAGTCATCGTCACGGCGAACTCCTTTTCGGACATCGCCCGCACTGAGCGGGATGGGCGGCGAGGAACATTAGAACACATGTTCGACCTTTGTGGTCAAGTCGACGCGCCCGTCACCCTCACTTCGTCGGGTGGACGTCTCCGTGCAGATGTGCGCCGATGACGGTGGTGTCCAGGCGCCGCAGAAGCTCGAGCGGATCATCGAAAACAGCTTGTGCACCCGCTTTTTCGAGCTCAGAGTCGGCCACTCCGCCGCACCGTACGCCGACGAACGGTACGCCGACTCGGGTGGCGGCTTCACCGTCCCACACCGCGTCGCCGACAAAGACCGCCTGCTCGGCGGACACGCCGGCGCGCTTCAACGCCACCTTGACGATGTCCGGGTCGGGCTTGGCCGTGTCGACATCTTTCGATGACGTCGCTGCCGCGATGGCGTCGTCGCTGTCGAGAATCTTTCGGGTGATCGCGAGTTCGTCTTCCGGTGCGGAGCTGGCGAGCACGACCCCCACCCCGTGCTTGGCGAGATGGTGCAGCAATTCGCGGGCGCCCGGAAGCCGGACGATCAGGTCCGCGCTGTCTTTGTAGAGACTGCTGTGCCGGTCCTTGAGGCGTTGCTGCACATCGTCACTCGCGTCCCCGGACAGGTTTGCCACGAGGGTGCTGCCATCCATGCCGATGCTGCGGTGGATCCGCCAGGACTCCACATCGATGTTCTCCTCGCGGAACGCGCGCGCCCAGGCATGCACGTGCAGGTAGTTCGTGTCGACGAGCGTCCCGTCGACGTCGAACAGGACCGCAAAAGGGCTCGACATCGGCATGCGCGCGGTATACCCGCGTGCCCGCAGATCAAACGGATCAGCGGTAATGCGCCAGTTGCTCGGTCAGTTCCTGCGCGTATGCCAGTTGCCGGGTGAGTTTGGCGCAGGCTTCCTGCGCGCGGGTATGGCATTCGGCCACATAGGTTGTGGCATCGGTGCGCTGCGCGGCGGTCGAGGTAGGGGAGTTGAGGGTATCGAGGGCGTCGAGCAGTTCTCGCATTTCGTCGAGGGTGAAGCCCAACGGTTTCATGCGGCGGACCGCCAGCAGCCTGTTGACGTCGTCGGCGGTGTAGAGACGGAAGCCGCCCGCGGACCGTGCCGAGGGGACAACCAGACCGACCTCGTCGTAGTGTCGGATTGTCTTGATGGACAACTCGGTTCGTGCGGCGACCTCGCCGATCTGCAGGTGATCCTGGCTGCTCAACGCTTCCCCCTGTGACGGTCAGTGTGCCGCGGCGAGTTGGCCGCTGAGTCGCGCGTGCCGTTCTTTGCTGTTCTCGTTCATGCCCACGATGGTGGCGGTCTTGCCCTTGGCAGCGTATTTGGTGGTAATGGCGTCCAGGGTGGACACGGTGGACGCGTCCCAGATGTGAGCCTGGCTCATGTCGATGATCACGTTGTCGGGGTCGCCGGCGTAATCGAACTGGTAGACCAGGTCATTGCTGGAGGCGAAGAACAGCTCGCCGCGGACCGCGTACACCCGGGTGTTCTCGTCGGGATGGTCGATGTCCACCACCTCGGTGAAATGGGCGACCCGGCGGGCGAACAGCACCATGGCCGTCAGGGTGCCCACGGCGACGCCGTAGGCCAGGTTGCTGGTCGCCACCGTGACCGCGACGGTGGCCAGCATGACGGCGGTTTCGCTCTTGGGCATGCGCCGCAACGTTTTCGGGTTGATGCTGTGCCAGTCGAAGGTCCCGACCGACACCATGATCATCACCGCGACCAATGCGGCCATGGGGATTTGGGCCACGATATCGCCGAGGCCGACGACCAGACCGAGCAGGAACGCGCCGGCCAGGAACGTCGAGATCCGAGTCCGCGCTCCGCATGCCTTCACGTTGATCATGGTCTGCCCGATCATGGCGCAGCCGCCCATACCGCCGAAGAATCCGGTGACGATGTTGGCCACGCCTTGGCCGAGAGCCTCACGGGACTTGTCGGAGTGGGTGTCGGTGACGTCGTCTACCAGCTTGGCCGTCATCAGCGATTCCAGCAGGCCCACCACCGCCATGGCGAGTGCGTAGGGCGCGATGACCCCGAGCGTGTGCAGGGTGAAGGGGACGTTGGGAACCAGCAGAGACGGCAGGCTCGAAGGCAACTGCCCCTCGTCACCGACGTTGGGAATCGACCAGCCGAATCCGACGGTGGCGGCGGTGAGCACCACGATGGCTACCAGCGATGCGGGGATCGCGGTGCTCAGTTTCGGTAGCGCCACGATGACGGCGATGGCGACCGCGACCATCGGGTAGACCAGCCACGGCACCCCGAGCAGATGGGGCAACTGGGCCAGGAAGATCAGGATCGCCAACGCGTTCACGAAGCCGACCATCACGCTGCGCGGCACGAAGCGCATCAGCTTCGCGACCCCCAGACCGCCGAGGACCAGCTGCAGCACTCCGGCGAGGATAACCGTGGCTATCAAGTAGTCCAGGCCGTGACTGCGCACCAGCGGGGCCACCACCAGGGCGACGGCACCCGTCGCCGCGGAGATCATCGCCGGCCGTCCACCGACGATCGCGATGGTTACCGCCATCGTGAACGAGGCGAACAGGCCGATGCGCGGATCTACCCCGGCGATGATCGAGAATGAGATCGCTTCGGGGATCAGGGCCAACGCCACCACGAGGCCGGCGAGCACCTCGGTGCGTAACCGGCGCGGCGAACGGAGCGCAGCGAGCACCGATTGCTGTTCGTGCGGCGTCACCGCATCGGTCGATCGTTTCAACACAACTCCGTTTCGGCGCCCTCGGTCCAACACGGAGGGCAGATGTGAGCACAGTCGAGACACGCGTCGTTGCGTGAAAGCTATTGCCGGAACATGCAATCGATCACGGCCGCAGGGCCTGCAGGCGCGGACGTGCGGCCGCCACGTTCGGCGTCGTAGCGGAACTCTACCCTTGGGGGAGGGTTGTGTTTCAAATCGAGAAACGTGGATGTGCTCGACGCCACAGCGAAGTGGATTGGGGCGGCGGACGGCCGGCGTGGGCTGAATTCGGGTAGCGCACTACTCACGCCAACGCCGCGGTGCCCGGAGTTGACTGGCGATCACCAACAGTCATCGCATTGCGGGGGGCATCATGACGCGTCACGGTCGAGACAGCTTCTACATCGTCGGTGAGGGTTTGGTGACGCCGGAAACGGCTGACGAAACCCGCACCCTGGCGGCGGAGGCGGTGACACGGATATCCGATACAGCTTTGCTCGGCAAGTTCCGCTTCTCGCGCATCGGGCCGAAAGGCACGCCGGCCAGCGTCGGGTTGATCACTGAATTGGCCAAGGCGATGACCGAACCGCCGTCGGATCAGGACGGTGAGATTCCGGCCGGATACACGTATCTGGGTCAGTTCGCCGATCACGACCTGACGAGGGACGACACTGTCGCTCCGCTCGGATCGGACCTCACGGTCGACGAGCTTGTCCAGGGCCGTTCGCCCACACTCGATCTCGATTCGCTCTACGAGCGCGGTCCGGTCAAAGACCCGCAGTTCTACACCGACGGGCTGCACCTGAAGATGGGCAGCACCATCGGGCAGGGCCCGATCCTGCCTGGGTTCGACGGCTTCGACCTGCCGCGCGACCCGGCGCGGAAGACGGCGGTGATACCTGACCATCGCAACGATGAGAACCTGGTGGTGGCCCAGACCCACCTTGCCTTCATCAGGTTCCACAACCGGGTGCTCGACACCCTCGGCCCGGTTCCCGCTCCGGCAGTGTTCGAGACGGCGCGGGCGCGCGTCGTCAAGCATTACCAGTGGATGTTGCTACACGATTATCTACCGAAGATCGTCGACCCCGGAATCGTGCACGACGTCTTCACCCACGGTCGCAAGCTCTTCGAGAAATCACCGATTCCAGGCGATAGCCCCACCATGCCGATCGAGTTCTCCGTCGCAGCATTTCGCATGGGCCACAGTATGGTTCGCTCGGCCTACAACTGGAACAAGATCTTCGACAACGGGCAAGGAACTCTGTCGGCGCTGTTCGCTTTCTCGGGAACCAGCGGTGGACTATCGGGCAACAGTCCCTTGCCGTCCACGTGGATCGCCGACTTCCGCCGGTTGTACGACTTCGCCGAGGCGGGGCGTCCCGACCTGGTGGTGCCGAAGGCCAAGTTCAACCGGGCGCTCAGGATCGACACCAGACTGACGGATCCGCTCGCGACCCTCCCGCCGGGTTCATTCGGCGGCGACCCCAATGTCCCGGTACCGCCGCTTCAGGCCTACCTGGCGTTCCGGAACCTCATGCGGGCCAACATGGTCAAGCTCGCCAGCGGCCAGCAGATGGCAGCACTCGCCAACGTCACCGCGCTCAACGCCGAGCAGATCCTCAAGGGCAACGGGGGTGCCCAGTTGAACGGTCTTTCTGCCGCGTTGGGCAACGAACTGGTCGCCAACACTCCATTGTGGTTCTACATCCTGCGGGAAGCCGAGGTGTTCGGTGGAGGGCGGCTCACCGGCGTAGGTGGGCGCATTGTGGCCGAGGTGTTCCACCAGGCGATGGAAGGAAGCAAGTATTCCATTGTGCGTGAGCCACATTGGCGTCCCAACCTGGGGCCCGATCGGCTCACCTTCCGCATGACGGACTTGCTGCTGTTCGCTTTCGACGGGCGAGCCGAGTTGCTCAACCCGCTCACCGACGACCCCGCGCAACAGGACACGATGATCGAACTGCGCTTGGGCACCGACAGTGCCTTCGTCAAGATCCTGCAGCATCTGTTGCGCGCGAGGGGTTTCGGTCTGAAAGTCGACGGCGACTTCGGTCCGCTCACCGACGCGGCGGTGCGGGTGTTCCAAGGCAGTCAGGGCGTCAAGGTCGACGGCATCGTGGGACCGGTCACCTGGACTCGGCTGTTCGTCACGGTCCGCCCGGGTAGCACCGGTGAGGCCGTGAAGGCAGTGCAGGTAAGGGTGAACCTGAGTCAGGCCACCCCCATCGATGTCGACGGCGACTTCGGCCCGATCACCGACGCGGCGGTGCGCAAGTTCCAGAAGAGCCGCGCCATCGACGTCGACGGCGTCGTCGGGCCGGCCACGTGGCGACAATGCGTATCCGGTCCCGCCTGATCGGACGTCAGTCCTCAAGCCCGTATTCGTCGAACCAGTAGGCGAGCTTGCCGCGCCGGCTCACCGCGCGCAGCCGGGCTTCGGCCGCCGTCCGTGTCTTGCTGGTGGTGACGATGAGCAGTTCGTCGCCGACGGCGATGCGGGTGTCCGGCAGCGGAACGAAGGTGCGGCCGTTGCGGATGATCAGCGTGATGACTGCCGGGTCGGGCAGCCGCAGTTCGAGGATGGTGACGTTGTGCAGCCGGGAATGGGGCTGCACTGTCATGGTCAACAGCTCGGCGTCGAGCACGTCCAGCGGTGCGGCTTCGACTTGGATCTCGCGGGTGATGTCGCGGGTGATCAGCCCGAGCGCGTTGGCCACGAATCGGATGCTGGGCGCCTGTATCAGGGTGAAGATCACCACGAGCACGAACACGATGTTGAGTAGTCGGTAGCTGTCGGGCACGCCCGCGACGATCGGAAACGTGGCGAGCACGATCGGCACCGCACCGCGTAAGCCCGCCCATGACAGGAAGAGCTGTTCGCGCAGCGGGATGCGGAATCCGGCCAGTGACAGGATCACCGACACCGGCCGCGCGATCAGCAACAGCACCAGCCCGATGACGATCGCCGGGATGATGTCGCCGGCCAGATCGTGCGGGTTCACCAGCAACCCGAGGAGGACAAACAGTCCGATCTGGGCCAGCCAGCCGACTCCCTCGGCGAACGATCGGGTGGCTGATTTGTGTGGCAGGCCGGAGTTGGCCAGCACCACTGCGGACAGGTAGGCGGCGATGAAGCCGCTCGCATGGGCGCTGCCCGCGGCGGCGAATGCGATGAAGCCCAACCCGAAGGTGGCGATCGGGTAGAGCCCCGAGGCCGGCAGTGCGATGCGGCGCAAGGCGAACGCTCCGGCGAACCCCACACCCAAGCCGAGCAGAGAGCCGGTGACCAGTTCGTAGAGCAGGTCGGTGATGGCGCCCTCGGGGTGGAATACGAACGGCACCACGCTGAACGTCAGCACCAGGATGACCGCGGGGGCATCGTTGAAGCCGGACTCTGCTTCCAGCAGACCGGCCAGGCGTCGGGGCAACGGCAGGATCCGCAGCACCGAGAACACCGCGGCCGCATCTGTGGAGGACACGATCGCCCCGAGCAGCAGCGCGAGTTGCCAGTCCACTCCCAGAAGCAGATGCGCGCCGACGGCGGTGATGGCGGTGCTGATCACCACGCCGAGGGTGGCCAGCACGCCCGCGGGCGCCAGCACCCCTCGGATATCGGAGAACCGGGTCGTCAAGCCGCCCTCGACGAGCACGATCGCCAACGCCGTGGTGCACACGTTGCGGGCCAGCTCGACGTTGTGGAAGTCCAGCCCGATCCCGTCGACGCCCAGCACCATGCCGACTGCCAGGAAAAACAGCAGGCTGGGGAAGCCGATGCGGGTCGCCACGCGCGTGCCGATGATGCTCGCCAGCAGCACGATGCCGCCGGTCAGCAAGGTCAGGTACAGCTGGTTCAGGCTCATCGAGAATTAGTTAATCAGGCAGAAGGGCCGCGAGTGTGCCGTGCCGATAGGGGAAAATGGCGGAGTGGGCGAACGGAAGATGCGAGTCGTGGTTGCCGGTGCGGGCAATGTGGGTCGCTCCGTGGCCCGTGAATTGCTCGACAACGGCCACAAGGTCCTGCTGATCGAGCAGCTGTACCGGCGCTACGAACCGCACACGGTGCCGGGTGCGGATTGGCTGCTGGCCGACGCGTGTGAGCTCTCGGCGATGGAGGGTGCCGGGATCGAAACCGCCGACGTGCTGATCGCCGCGACCGGTGACGACAAGTCCAATCTCGTGGTCGGGTTGCTGGCCAAGTCCGAGTTCGGGGTGCCGCGGGTGGTGGCCCGGATCAACGACATCCGCAACCAGTGGCTGTTCGGACAGGATTGGGGTATCGATGTCGCGGTGTCGACGCCGGGCTCGTTGGTCGCCGGCATCGAGGGTGCCATCGATGTCGGGCACCTGGTGCGGTTGATGATGTTGCGCGGCGGTCGTGTCGAGTTGACCAAACTCACGCTGCCAGAAGACAACCCGGTGGTCGGTCAGCGGGTGGACCGGCTGGACCTGCCGGTGGATACCGCGCTGGTCACCATCGTCCGCGGAAACAAGGTCAGGTTGCCCAAGCTTGACGATGTGTTCGAAGCCGGCGACGAGTTGCTCTTCACCGCCAACCGCACCTCGGAGAACTCACTGCTCGCTGCGATCCATGGCGGGGAGTTCCTGCGGGAAGTGGTGTCTGACGAGCCGTGACTGGCCTCGAGGTGGCCCTGGGCTAAGCGACTTTAGGCGGTGGTTTGGGTTGGAACGGTTGGTACCACCACCAGTCGGCGCGCTCACCGGTAGGTCCGGGGCACGGCGGGACGACAGGTGGGGGTGTCGTGGACGGGCGGGCCAACGACCCGCCCGGCAACCGTTTGCCGGCGCTGTCGGCGACCACGAGCCGGTCGGCGGGGCCGGTGATCGTGATGCCGCCCCGGTGGTGCAACCGGTGGTGAAACGGGCACACCAGCACCAGGTTGTTCAGTTCGGTCGGCCCACCGTCTTCCCAATGCACGATGTGATGGGCGTGCAATCCACGGGTGGATCCGCAGCCCGGGACCACACAGCACCGGTCGCGGTGTTCGAGTGCCCGGCGGAGGCGGCGGCTGATGGTGCGGGTGGTGCGGCCTGCGCCGATCACCTGGCCGCGGCGTTCGAACCAGGCCTCACAGGTGGCATCGCACAGTAGGTAGCTTCGTTCGTCGTCGGTGAGCAGCGGCCCCAGATGCAGTGCGGCGACGGGTTTGTCGCCGTGCTTGTCCAGGTCGACATGTACGGCCACGGCGGTGTGCTGTCCGTGCGGGCGGCGTGCCGTCTCGACGTCCCACCCTGCATCGATCAGGCTCATGAACGCATCCACCAGCTTGGGGAACGGCGGTGCCTGATCTGACGCCGGTTCACCGTCGGTGTCGTGGTCGCGTTTCCAGTCGGCGATCACCGCATCGTGGTGCGACTGCAGTGCGGTGTCGAATTTCGCCGCGTCCAACCGCGGCAACCGGATTCGCCAGGTGGTGTACTCGTCCTCGACGTTCTTGGTGATCGAACGCTCCGGTTCGGGCCGGGTTTCGGGTTCGGGGCGTGGTTCCAGCTTGACCGCAGTACGCAACTGGCGGACGGTGGCGACGGCGGCCAACTCGGCGTAGTGCTCATCGGAGCCGTCGGCGGCTTTTTCGGCGATCACCCCGACCTGATCCAGCGACAGCCTGCCTTCACGCATCCCTTGCGCACAGCGGGGGAATTCTTCGAGTCGACGTGCGACGGCCACGACGGATTCGGCGTTGCGTGGAGCGATGCCGGTTTTCCAGGCCACCAACGCTTGGATGGAGCGAGCGCCGGTGGCGCCGCACAGTTCGTCGCGATCCATCTCGGCGACGATCTCCACGATGCGTGCGTCGATCGCGTTGCGTTGGCCGGTCAGCTCGGCGACCTCGTCGAACAACATCTCCAGCCGCTGCACTGGGCTCACCCCACCAGTGAAAGAAGCTGCGCCCGAAGACATGACACCATCAAAGCAGAGGGGTACGACAAGTTCGGGTCGTACAACATGGTGGCTTTAGGCTGATGGCCATGGATGCCGAAGACGCCGAGGGTACCGAAGCGCCGGAACGCCGGCTGGTGATCAGAGTCAACTCGAACGCGAAGATGTCGCGCGGTAAGGCCGCCGCACACGCCGTGCATGCCGCGCTCAAGCTCTACGGCATCGAATACGAGCACCCGGTCATCGTGATCGGCGGCAAGCCCGACGAGATCCTCGCGCAGACGGTGCATGTGCGCGATGCCGGGCGCACTGAGCTCGTACCCGGCACACTCACTGCGGGGGCGAGCTGGGAGTACAAGGACCGCACCGAGCCCGACGCACCCGAGTAGAGGCCTAACCTGTTGCGGCTGTGCGTTCCTGGCGCGGCTGGGGCAGCTCCAGGCCCAGATGTTCTCGCAGCGTCGTCCCCTCGTAGTCGGTGCGGAACACACCGTGCTCCTGCAGTAGCGGTACGACGTGATCGACGAACGGGTCGAGCCCGCCCGGCGTGACGTGGGGGACCAGGATGAAGCCGTCGCTGGCATCGGATTGCACGAGATGGTTGATGGATTCGGCAATGGTGGCGGCCGAGCCGACGAAGTTCTGTCGCCCGGTGACCTCGATGATGAGCTCGCGGGTGGTCAGGTTCTCGGCTTCGGCCTTGGCGCGCCACTCGTTGGCGACGGCGATCGGGTCGCGGTGGATACGCACGCTGGCGCGGCCCTTGGCGATGGTGTTCTCGCCGACCAGTGGGTCGACGGTGGGTAACGGGCCGTCGGGGTCGTGATCGGTGAGGTCACGGTTCCACAGCTGTTCGAGGAACTTGATCGCGGTGGCGGGGGAGACCTGGGCCAGACGGACCTCGTGGGCCAACTCAGCAGCTTCGGCGTCGGTGTCGCCGAGCACGAAGGTGGCCGCGGGCAGGATCACCAACTGGTCGTGGCGACGGCCGTATTTGGCCAGGCGACCCTTGACGTCGGCATAGAACTTCTGGCCGTCTTCCAGCGTCCCGTACCGCGAGAAGATGGCGTCGGCGGCCGCGGCGGCGAACTCGCGTCCGCGGTCGGAGTCCCCGGCCTGGAAGATCACCGGGCGTCCCTGTGGGCTTCGCGGGACGTTGAATCGACCGCTGATGTCGAAATGATCATTGTGGTAGGCGAACTCGCCGGCGGTGGAATCGGACAGAAAGATACCGCTGTCCTTGTCGGCGACGATCTCGTCGCCCCGCCAGGAATCGAACAGGGTGTTGGCGGCGGCCAGGAAGCTCTCGGCCCGCTCGTAGCGCTGGCTCTCCGGCAGGAAGCCGCCGCGGCGGAAGTTCTCCCCGGTGAACGCATCCCACGAGGTGACGACGTTCCATGCGGCCCGGCCGTCGGAGAGGTGGTCGAGCGAGGCGAATTGCCTTGCCACCTCGTATGGTTCGTTGAAGGTCGAGTTGATGGTGCCGGTCAGGCCGAGCCGGTCGGTTACCGCGGCCAGCGCGGCCAGCACCGTGAAGGTGTCGGGGCGTCCCACCACGTCGAGGTCGTAGATCTGGCCGCCCTGTTCACGTAGACGCAGCCCCTCGGCCAGGAACATGAAGTCGAACTTGCCGCGCTCGGCGGCCTGCGCGAACTTCACGAACGAATCGAACTCGATGTGGCTGCCGGATTCGGGGTCGCTCCACACCGTGGTGTTGTTGACCCCGGGGAAGTGCGCGGCCAGATGAATCTGCTTGACGGGCTTGCTCATGCGCGTGTCCTGTCGACGTCAGACGGTGCTGTAGCGGTTGGCGGGGCGGGGTAGGCCCAGCAGGCCGCGAAGGGTGGATGCTTCGTAAGACTGGCGGAACATGCCGCGGCGCTGCAGCTCGGGGACCAACACTTCGGTGATCTGCTGCAGGTCGTGCGGGAGTGCGGCCGGACGCAACCGGAAACCCGTGGCACCGGCGGTATGCCAGCCTTCCAGCAGGTCGGCGAGCTGCGCTGGCGTTCCGACGAAAATCTCAGCGTCACTGCGGTATTCGACTCCGGCGAGTTCGTCGAGGCGTTCGCGTCGTGCGCGTGCCGCGCCAGGCGTGTCGTCAAGGAATACCACCAGGTCGGCGAACACCCGCACCGCAGCGGCATCGGCAGGTCGCGATGCGGCGATGGTATCGATGAGAGCGGTGACCTCATCGGTGCTGTGCGGGGTGACGAAGGCGACATCGGCGCTGCCGGCGATGAGTCGGTAGGCGGGGTCGACGTGGCCGAGCGCGGCGACGACAGGCTGCCCCTGCGGCGGCCGCGGGGTGATCGAGGGGCCTTTGACGGAGAACGAGGCGCCCTGGAAATCGATGTAGTGCAGCTTGTTCCGATCGATGAATCGTCCGGTGGCCACGTCGCGTATCTCGGCGTCGTCCTCCCAGCTGTCCCACAGCCGACGCAACACCTCCACGTAGTCGCCCGCCTCGTCGAACAACTCTGCACTCAGCACCGAACGCTCCTCGGGCAGGCGGCGTCGGCCGAAATGCGCTGCGGCATCCCGACGGGAGGCCACCTGGACCCGCACCCCGGCGCGGCCGGTGCTGACGTAGTCGAGGGTGGCGATCGCCTTGGACGCGTGGAACGGCTCGGTATGGGTGGTGATGACGGTGGGCACCAGACCGATGTGGCGGGTGCGGGGTGCGACGCGGGACGCGATCAGTACGGCGTCGAGGCGTCCGCGTATCCGGTCGGTGCGGTCATCGGGGCGGAAGGGATGGTCGGACTGGAGGGTGAGTCCGTCTTCGATCGTGACGAAATCGAGCAGGCCGCGTTCGGCCTGGCTGACGAGGTCCGTCCAGTACCGCGGGGTGAGTGTTTCGGCAGGGCGGGCCAGCGGCTCGCGCCAGGAAGCCGGGTGCCAGCCGGTGCCATCGAGTGCGACGGCGAGGTGCAGTGGAGTGCCCATCGACGGTTCTCACTTTCAGTCGCGGTCTCTG
This sequence comes from Mycobacterium shunyiense, assembly GCF_058270035.1. Lineage (NCBI taxonomy): Bacteria > Bacillati > Actinomycetota > Actinomycetes > Mycobacteriales > Mycobacteriaceae > Mycobacterium > Mycobacterium shunyiense. The sequence continues at coordinate 360,895 of NZ_JBZDPT010000001.1, forward strand.
GCGTCAACGCGAGCTCACACCCGGGTAATCCCGGGCGGGAGCTGTCGCGAGTGTCCAACCCAGTCTGACCTGCCTGAAGAGATCGACGCAGGGTGATGCGAAAGTGCGTGCGGTCGCTTTTCAGGGACCTCGGGCGGCGAACGGCCGGGCGGACGATGTGTCAGCCCCCCGTTCGGACACAACGGACTACTGCTGAGCTGTGGTTGCCCGCCGGCGTGCAGATTTGATGGAGTCTGACAGCGTCCAGAAGGAGAGTCCGAGTAGGGGGATGTCTTTCAGCAGGAACTCGCCTGTCATGGACAACGCGGGAAACCCGCCGCCCTTGGGTTCGGTGACTCCGGGAGTGGTGAACAGAAAGCTGACAGTGGCGAGGAAGAGCAGTATCGCCAGCAAGCTGCCGGCTATCGACAGCTTCGGCGCGAGTGGCTTGATCGCGATGAGTGCGGCCGCGGTCAGCTCGAACACGCCGAGCAGCGCAGAGAACGGGTAAACCGGAAGAAAGTTGTACAGCCAACCCATGAACGGGCTGTGGGCAACCAGGGGCTGGATCTGTTGAGCTTCGAAGTCCGCGAATTTGAGGGCGCCGATCCACCCGATGACCACTACGAGGCCGTAGCGCCCAAGGATGGCCGCGATTGTGTCGATCGTCGAAATATTGATTGTGTCAAGTAGTTTCGTTCGGCTTGACGATGTCGTCATGGTGATCCTCTGCGAATAGGTAGTGCTGCGTGGTGATGTAGATCAATGTAGCCCAAAAAATGGGTTATGCAACCCAATTTGGGGATCGGGACCGGACGCGCGGCGGTCTTTCGTGCAATCGATGTGGGGAAATGCGTCCAATTCTCGGCGTGCAGCCGTGCTTCTAAGAGCAGTATTGGGGTGTATGACCCAGTCAAGGTGTTAAGTCGGGTGGCAGGCAGTCGACCGAGTGTGAGAGCGATCTTCGCGGGTCGCTGGGAATGTCCTAGCGGTTCTACAGGTCCAAGACCAGGTCGCTGGCCGGCGCAGCGCAGCAGATGAGGGCCGACCCGGGTCCGGGTGGGTCAAGTGGATCGGTCACGTAATCGAAGCCGCCACTGATCACCTCGGTCACACATAGATGGCATACGCCGCTGCGGCAGGAGTACTGCGTGGGGACATCGCAGGCCTCGGCCAGTTCCAGCACGGTGCGGTGCCGAGGCGACCAGGGCACGGTCAGTCCTGCGCGGGCGAATGTCACCGCAGCGCCGGTTCCGGGTTCGCCGCCCGGAGGGTGCGGACGACGTACCTGCGCCGTGGGTAGTGATCCCGGGTTCACCGCCGGCCGAGCACCGAATAACTCCGAGTGGATGCGCGTGATCCCAACAGCGGTCAGAGTAGAGGTCATATCTTCCATGAACTTCGACGGTCCACAGAGGAAAGCGGTGGCATCGGCCGGCAAGGCGAGTGCGGCGACCTGCGCGTCATCCAGGCGCCTGCCGGGCGCCGCAGTGTAGAAGTCGTGCCGTTCGGCATTCGGCAGTGCCATCAACAGCATGGTGATCTCGTCGCGGAACGCGTGCGAGGACTCGTCATGCGTGGTGTGGACCCAGATGACGCGTCGGGAGCTGGACGTGGTCGCCAGGTGATGCAGCATCGCCAGCACCGGCGTGACACCGATGCCTGCCGACATCAGGATGAGCGGGCCCGGGGAATCGACAAGGCGGAAATCCCCACGCGGGGCCCCGACGTCCACAGCGGTGCCGACGGTGGCCGTGTGATGGAACCACTGGCTGACCAAGCCGTGAGGCTCTCGCTTCACGCTGATTCGGTACCTGCCACCCGCTGGGGCTCCCGATAGTGAATAGCTGCGTAGGGCCGGGGGTTGCCCGGGTTCCGCGATGCGGATAGTCACGTACTGGCCCGGCAGCGGAGCGGGGAGGGAGCCGTCCGCTCGCAGCTCGAATGACGCTACGTCGCTGGTCTCGCGGCGGATGGCGCCGATGCGCATCGGACGAAAGCCCTGCCAAGCCGATTGGGGCTCGGCGGGCGGATCAGCCGACAGCAGCTCATGGAACGACTGTGCCCATCCAGGGCTCAATGCAGGGATGTCGGCGGCCAGGCGCATGCCGTGTTTGTCGGGATCTGGCAGGTAGAGCATTGCGTCGACCGCCGCGACGGACAGCCGGTGCCGGCCTTGCCGGGTTTGGACGATCTGATCGCCGGCGCAGACCTGTCCTTCGGTGACAACCCGGAAGTAGAACCCTGGGCGGTGATGCGCGACCAGAAGTCTCGGCATGTCCGCTATTCCGAGGCGCATGCCCACCCTGAAACAGGTGACGCGGGGTTGGGTGACCTCGAATTCCGCGTCGCCTATCCGGTAGCGATCTCCGATGCACACGGCGTCGTCCGGCAGTCCGGACACCGTGAAGTTTTCGCCGAATTGCCCGGGCGACAGGTCATCGCGCCCCAACTCGCGTCGCCAGTAGTCATACGACTCGGCCTGATAGACCATGACTGCACGATTCTCGCCGCCGTGACCGTTGAGATCGCCCTGCCCATCGCCGTCGACATTGAGGCGGCGAACCAGAACGGGTCCCTCGACGGGCTCTTTGTAGATCGCGGTATGGATCGTCTTGCCCTGCCACGAAATATCTTTGGGCATTCCGACATTCACCGAAAGCAGCCGTGCCATGCCGCTCCTTCAGATGCCGTGCCGCGCGCTTGACGAGTCGCCAGAGGGCCAGGACGGAGGTGGGCAATTTTGGGTTTCCTACCCCCAATATCGCATCGTGGGAGGGTGGCGTCAATCGCTCGTTGATCGGCGGGCGCGGGGCGCCACGGCGTGCTGCCTCAATCGTGAATCTCATGATGTGGGAGGACGGTAGACTGATTGGCAAATGTACACCGCAGGCCCTTCCACAGGATTTACGGCCAAGGGCCGTGCCACCCGCGAACGCATCCTGCAGTCCGCAGCGCGGGTCATCCTCGATGATGGGCTGTCCGGATTGAGCCTCGACAAGGTCCGGCAAGCCGCCGCGGTGAGCGGTTCGCAACTCAGTCACTACTACGCGGACAAGCAGGCGTTGATCCGGGCGGTGATGGAACGGCAGATGGAGGTCGTGCTCGGTTTCCACCGCCAGCCGGCGCTCGGTGGCCTGGACACCTTCGACGACTTCGAGCGCTGGCTCGATCTCAACATGCGCTACCTGCGCAAGATCGGCTACACCGGGACGCCGACCTACCACGCGCTAGCGGGTCAGCTGATGAAATCTGACGAGCAAACCCGGCATACACTGGCGGCCGGGTACGAACAGTGGATTTCCCTGCTGGAGCAGTCGTTTCAGCGCATGCTGGATCGCGGCATACTTGTGACATCGGCGGACCCCAAGGCGCTGGCGATGGTGGTCGTCGCCGGCCATCAGGGCGCGGGCACGCTCACATTCGCCTACCGCCAGGAGTGGCCGCTGAATGACACGCTCCGGTTTGTGGTCAATTACCTCCGCCTATTCGCCGCTGATCCCGCCGAGCGGGTCGCACGTCCTCCGCGTCGGCAGCGGGGCCGGCGCACGCCGGTAGTGGTGATTGACGACGCATCGCAGCGATTCACGCGCAAGGGGCTGGCGACCAGGGCTCGAATCATCGACGGTGCCGCTGAACTGATGTTCCGCGACGGGGTCGGCGGCACCAGCCTCGATGATGTGCGGCGGGCCGTCGGCGTGAGCGGGTCGCAGATCGCCCACTACTTCACCGACAAGCGGGACCTGACCCGGCAGGTGATCGCGGCACGCGCCGACGATGTCCTTGAATTTCACAAGCAGCCGGAGTTCTCGGAGCTCGGCAGCCTCGCCGCGATTCGTTCCTGGGCCAAAGCTTGTGAGCGCCAACTGGAGACGGTTTACCTCCTCGGTGGATGCATCTACGGCTCGTTGACCGGCGAGCTTCTCGAAGACACCGAAGTCCTTGATGACCTGGCCGCCGGCTACGAAAAGTGGATCGAACTTTTCTGCTCGGGACTGAGTGCCATGCGCGGCAAGGGCGAACTCGTCGATCAGGCCGATCCGCATCACCTGGCGGTGGCGCTCGTCGCTGCGCATCAGGGCGGCACCATGCTGGCTTTCGCCACAGGTCACCCAGGGCCGTTCCGTGCGGTGGTCGGAGCGGCGGTCGACTATGTCGCGTCCTTTGCGGTGACCCCTGAGAAGCGTTCAACGCGAGCGACCTCGCGGCGCCCCGCCAAGTCTTAACCGGACCCGGCGTTCCGGCCGGATTGTGGATACCCCTGGACAAAAGTGGGTGACGTGACCCAGAATATTGGGTTATAAGACCCAATGATCGAAGTTGGGTGTCTGCGTACTGCGATCAATCGATGTGGACTCCCAACTCGAAGAGCGAGGATGACTCGATGGGACTGGCTTGGCAGCAGGGCCCACTGGCCTCCGGATCCGTTGGCCAGTTCCTGACTCCGCAACCGTTGCCGGAACGACTACTGTTCGCTGAACCGCTACGGCGTCGAATGCGGGTGAAGTTGGGCGACAAGTGGATTGCCGACAGTCAGGACGTCGTCCTGCTGCACGAGCCGGGGCGCTATCCGGTCGCTTATTTTCCTGCTGAGGACCTCAGTCCACAGGTTCTTGATGTTGAAGAGGTGGTCACCGAGCACCCCGAACTGGGACCGGTGCAATGGTTCAGTGCCCAGTCGGCAGAGCGCACGATCAAACGGGCCGCCTGGCGATTCAGTTCTCTTCCTTCGTACGCCGGTGTACTCGAGAACCGGTTCGCGTTTGCCTGGCGGGCCATGGATGCGTTCTTCGAAGAGGATGAGCGCGTCGTCGGTCACGCGGCAGATGCGTACCACCGCATCGACATCCGCGCGACGTCGCGGAACCTGATCGTGCGTCACGGTGACCGGGTGATCGCCGAGACGAGCCAGCCCCTGGCGCTGTATGAATCGGGATTTGCGGTCCGCTGGTACGTACCCCGTGTGGACGTCGACGAATCCGTCCTGAAACCTGTTGAGGGGCAGACATTCTGCCCGTACAAGGGATTGGCCAGCTACTACGACATCGGCGACCGGCGCCGGGCGGCATGGTCGTATACGCAGGCCTGGACAGAGGTTGCCAGAGTGCGCAACCTCATCTCGTTCGAGCCGGACAAGGTCGATGTCCAGCTCGACGGACGGTAGCTGGAACTGGAGCCCGGACAGATCGTCATGCCGCACGGCGTCGACCGCGGGTTGGACCCCGCAGAGATTCTCGGCCGGTCAGAAGACGAACGGTGACGATCCAAGCCCGGCTCGAAGTCGTCACCGTGCCGGTGTCCGACCCGAACCGGTCGGATTACGCAAGCTTCGCGGATGTCATTGATCCCGACGGCAACTCGTGGGTCCTACAGGAACGTGACTACCTCCCAACGACTACTCACGGAACGGATTGACCATTGACCATCCAGAACTTGGAATCAACACCGGCCGAGGGCTCCGACACCGGTATCTACGACGTCATCGTTCTGGGCGCCGGCCCGGTGGGGCAGAACGTCGCCGCGCGGTCCCATGCCGCCGGCCTGACCGTTGCGGTTATCGAGCGCGAACTCGTCGGCGGTGAATGTTCTTATTGGGGGTGCGTTCCGAGCAAGGCGCTCTTGCGTCCGGTGCTCGCGATCGCCGACGCCCAACGCATAGACGGTGCGCGCGAGGCAGTTTCGGATCCCATCGACGTGAAGGGCGTGTTCGGCCGTCGGGACCGATACGTGACCGAGTGGAATGACGACGGCCAGGCCGAAACGGTTGCCGCCATGGGTGCCGACCTGATTCGGGCCCATGGACGTCTCGACGGCCCGCGCCGTGTCACGGTGACCACGGTCGGCCGCGATTCACGAGTATTGACGGCCCGCCAGGCGGTTGCGGTGTGTACCGGCAGCACGGCGGCGCTACCCGACATACCCGGTGTGGCCGACGCGATGCCCTGGACGAATCGCAAGGCCACCGACAGCAGTGATGTTCCTCCACGGTTGGCGGTGGTCGGTGGCGGGGGAGTCGGAGTGGAGATGGCGACGGCCTGGCGGGGACTCGGTTCCGAAGTAACATTGTTGGTGCGAACCCCCGGTCTCCTTCCCAAGATGGAGACTTTCGTCGGTGACCATGTCCGTCAGGGTCTTTCGGCTTCCGGAGTCGAGGTGCGTACCGAGGTGACGGTCACCGAGTTGCGGCGCACGTCGCCGGCCGAACCGGTGGAAGTGATCCTGGACGACGGGGACAGTCTCGTTGTCGACGAAATCCTCTTCGCCACCGGGCGCACGCCGAATACGACCGATATCGGACTGGAGACGATCGGGCTGTCGCCCGGATCATGGCTCGATGTCGACGACACCTGCACTGTCCGTGAGGCCGAAGGCGACTGGTTGTACGCACTGGGTGATGCGAACCATCGCGCGTTGCTGACCCACCAGGGCAAATATCAGGCGCGCATCGTCGGCAACGTCATCGGCACGCGGGCACAAGGGCTTCCGCTGGACGACTCGCCGTGGGGTCCGCATCTCGCCACGGCAGACACCCTCGCCGTGCCGCAGGCATTCTTCAGCGATCCCGAAGCCGGCTCGGTAGGACTGACCTACGCGCAGGCCGCCCGGCAGTTACATCGCGTCAAGGCCGTCGATGTCAACATCGGTCAAACCGTTCCCGGAGCGAACTTCTACGCGGACGGCTATACCGGACAGGCCCGGCTTGTCGTAGACCTCGAACGCAGAATCCTGGTCGGGGCCAGCTTTGTCGGCCCCGGGGTGGTCGAATTGCTGCACTCGGCCACGATCGCGGTCGCCGGCGAGGTCCCCATCGACCGCCTCTGGCATGCGGTGCCGTGCTTCCCGACCATCAGTGAGGTGTGGCTGCGCCTGCTGGAGGCGCACCGCGATGCCGATCGATCAGACTGAGACCGGAACCCACGCGGTCGGGCGCGGAATCCACCGCGGAACGTTGCGCCGGAACTCGTCGTACTGAGCGCCGAACCGCCGGCGGAGGTGAGGTTCCTCGAAGACCGGGATCGCGATCACGGTCAGAGTGCAGAACAGTGCGAACCAGCCGAAGAGCCATGGTGAGGCCATGGCCACCGCGGTACCGAGTTGGATGCAGAACACCGCGGTCATCATCGGGTTACGGACGTGTCGATACGGACCTTCCACCACCAGGTTGACCGGGGATCCGATGGCCAGGGCGCCCTTGCCGATGCGGTCGAACAGGATCACCGTCCACACCAGAAACCACAGGCCGAACGCGATCAATGCTGCGCCCGCGATGGCGAGCAGAAGGCCCGAAGTGGTGGTCAGATCAGGTGCTTTCGCACCGGTGGTCCAGATGATCAAGGCCGGAATGAAGATCGTCATCGTCGCTGGGGCGATCAGCACCGAGATGGTGTGCCGCCACCAGAGTCGCCGTTCTGACATGTCGAGCTCCTTTCTTCAACTGCTGTTGAAGAAAACGCTACGCCTCGGCTTCCGTATAGGTCAACGGTTGTTGAACTAAACTCTGCGCCATGTCGGAGACCGGGCGTAGCGGCCGGTGGCGCACGGGCCAACAGAACAAGCAGCGGATCGTCGACGCGGCTCGCGAGCACTTCATGCGTGACGGGTACGAGAAGGCGACGGTGCGCAGGATCGCCGCAGAGGCCGGCGTGGACGTCGCGATGGTCTACTACCACTTCGGCAACAAAGAGGGCTTGTTCAATGCATCGGTGCTCGACACCCCGCAGCATCCGTTGCATCAGCTGGCGAATCTGCTCGACGAGGGGCCCGATGAGATCGGCTCACGGCTGGTGCGCGATGTCGTTCAGCGGTGGGACGGGGGAGCGTCCTTCGATCTCTTGCTGACGGTGTTCCGGTCAGCGGATATCCACCCCTTGGCGCGCAAGCTTTTACACGACACCCTTGCCGGTCCCGTGGCCCAACGGGTCTCGACGGAATTCGGTGTCGACAACGCCGAGCTGCGCGTCGAGTTGGTCACCGTGCACCTGGTTGGTCTGGCCTTCGCGCGGTATCAGCTCAAGATCGAACCGATGGCCTCGGCGAGCATCGACGACCTGGTCGCGTGGATGGGGCCGACGGTGCAGCGATACCTGACCGATCCAAATCCCTAGGAGCCTGCTGAATTAATCGGGCGTGTTGGCGGGGTTTGTGCTTGCTTGCTCGAGATGATGAGTGGGTGCAGGGGCATTCTGAGGATCAGCGTGAGTTGTTGGACGCGGAGTCGGTTGCCGGGCATCTTCTCAAGTCCGACAGCATGTTTGCGTTCCTTGCGGCTCATCGGCGCGAGTTGTTTCCCGAGCAGATGTTCGCCGATCTTTTCCCCTCGCGGCGGGGGCGCCCGAGTGTGCCCGCGGAGGTGATGGCCTCGGTGATCACCTTGCAGGCGCTGCACGGGCTGTCTGACAACGAGACCGTGGATGCGGTCACCTTCGATCTGCGCTGGAAAGCCGCATGCGGGTTGCCGATCACCGCGGCGGCGTTTCATTCGACGACGTTGACCTATTGGCGGCGCCGACTGGCCGTCTCGGATCACCCGGACCGCATCTTTGAGGCGGTCAAAGCCGTCGTCGCCGAAACCGGGGTGCTCGCCAAGAAGACACGCCGCGCCCTGGATTCCACCGTCCTCGACGACGCGGTGGCCACCCAGGACACCGTCACCCAGCTGATCGCCGCGATCCGCCGGGTCAGCCGCGAGGTCCCCGCCGCCGACGAGGTCATCGAGGCGCATTGCCACGCCCACGACTACACCGATCCGGGCAAACCGGCGATCGCCTGGAACGACAAGACCGCCCGCGAACAGCTCGTCGATGGGCTGGTCAGCGATGCCCACCGACTGCTGGGGCATCTACCCGAGGCCGAGCTCGGGCCGCGCGCCGCTGAGGCGGTGGCGCTGTTGGCGCTGGTCGCCGGCCAAGATGTGGAACCTGTTGAGGGCTCTGATGGCACCGACGGGCACTGGCGCATCGCCCAGAAGGTCGCCGGTGATCGGGTGATCTCCACCGTCGATCCTGAGGCCCGTCACGCTCACAAGACCGTGGCGCGCCGCCAGGACGGCTTCAAAGCCCACATCGCCATCGAGCCCGACACCGGCATCATCACCGACTGTGTCCTGACCAAGGCCACCGGCACCGATAACCACGAAGCCGTCATCGGACTGGCACTACTCGAAGGCGAAGACGCCCCGGTGCGGGTGTTGGGTGATTCGGCCTACGGCACCGGCGCCGCCCGAGCCGCCCTGGCCGACAGAAAGCATGTCGCGGTGATCAAACCGATCCCGTTGCGCACCCCGGTGCCCGCAGGGTTCACCAGCGACGACTTCAGCATCGACTTCGATGCCCGCACGGTGACCTGTCCTGCTGGCCACACCGCCAATCTCACTGCGAGCGGTAGCGTGAAGTTTGAAAAATACTGTGGTGCTTGCTCTTTAGTGACACAGTGCACGACGGCCCAACGGGGACGCCACCTCACCCTTTCCGAGCATGAACCGCTACTGCGCGCTGCCCGCCACCAAGCCCGCCAACCCGACTGGCAAGCCGAATACCGACAACATCGACCGATGGTGGAACGCTCGATCGCCTGGCTGACCCGCGGCAACCGCAAAGTCCGCTACCGCGGCACCCTCAAAAACGATCGTTGGCTGCACCACCGCGCCGCTGCCTTGAACCTGCGCCGGCTGCTCACATTGGGCCTCACTCACACCGGCACCACCTGGGCCATCGCCTGAGCCCGGATATCACGGTCTTGCCCGCCCGATCACCGGATGCCACGCTCAACACGGCGGGGCGATCTCGTAACTGTCGACCTCCGGGTCTGACTTCACACACGCGCCAAGGAGCGCTTGAGACGCCCCGCCCCCGAAAACCCCACTAATTCAGCAGACTCCTAGGCGCTCAGGCGTGTAGCCGGTTCAGCCAGGGGTGGGCCGGGTAGAGGCGGGTGAGCCAATCTGAGAGGCGCGTCCGTGCGTCGTGTGCGAGTCGCGGTGCTACGCGAGAGAAATCGTCCTCGTCCTTGGTCGCCGTGCGATGCGCCTTGAAGAGCAGTGTCACCTCGGGGATCACGTACGGTATCCCGTCGCGAACCTGGATGAGTTCGTCGTAGGGCAGTGTGATCGATGGGTCGCGCCGGAAGACCCACCGATCGCTGTCGTGGGGTTCGCGGAATACATCGAGGTGATACCGGCCGGTGGCCGGGTCGCGGCACCAAGTCTGGTGCAGGTCGGGCACATCGCCGACGTCGCTGAAAGACCACAGCCGGCCGTCGCCGGCCACGTCCCACTCGAATCCGGCTAGCGCGTCGGCGATGTGCCCGAAGTCGCGGCGGGGGACCGCGATCTCGATGTCGGCGTGTGACCGAGGCGGGCCTCCCAGATACAGGTCGATGGCCCACCCTGCGGCCACGCACCAGGGGGCGTCGACGTCGGTGAGTCGCTCGGCCACTTCGGCAGGTGTCCAGGGCGCCCAAAGGCGGTCGGCCTCGTCGGCGCTGATTGCCCGGCCGTGCGGGGGAAGGTCGTCAGACATCGGCGTCCGTGATCGCCTGGAGCCAGCCGTCACCGCGATTGAACATCAGACTCGGCAGGATCAGGCTTCTGCAACGGTCTGATCGGCAGAAATCATCGCGTTGGCGTGATTGAGGATGTGGGTGCGTGCGCGTGGTCGGGCGATGGCCAGTAGACAGATGTCGAAGGCGTGCAACGCGCTGGCGCGTAACTGCTCGGCGGTGATGTCACCCGCAGTCCATCGGCGTTGGAGGTGGAACATGACCATGGCGGCATGATCGGCAAGGACGTCGGGGTCGATGTCGTCGCGTAGGGCGCCGCGCCGGGTGGCGGCTTTGATTTCGGTGACGATGAGATCCCAGCCGCTCCAACGGAGGTTGACCTGATCGAGAAGTCGGTCGTCCATCAGGACGGCGCGGACGACAGCCTTGGGGATGTCAGCGACCACTTTGTCGATGGACAGGGTGATCGCCTCCCAAATCCGTTCGATCGGGTCTGTTGCCGAGAGTTGGTGTACGGCAACATCCATGGAATCCAGAGACCGTTGGACGAGGGCAGCCAGCAGGCCTTCTTTGTCGCCGAAGTGGTTGTAGAGAGTTCGAACGCTGACGCCGGCTTCGTCGGCGAGGCGACGCATGGACAGCTGCTCGACTCCGTGTTGATCGACGAAATCCCGGGCAGCATCGAGCACGTGCGCGCGGGTTCGCTGTAGGGCGCGTGAGGCCATGGATGTCACTGTACCCAGCTATGCCACGGTGAGCGATATTTGCCACGGCGATTCATATTTATAACAGTGTTGCACTTTATGGCTCTTTGTGCTTAGCATCACAACGTCCACATCAGACGATCTCGAAACTTGCGAGGGGTAAGCATGGTGCTGCAACAGTCCGAACCCGGTGCGAACGCTGTGGCGGAGGAGCCCTACATCGTGGTCTCGACCGACAGCCATGTCGGACCGTCGCTCAAGAACCAGCTGCGTCAGTACTGTGAACCGAAACACCTTGATGCGTTCGATGAATTCGTCGCTGAGATGGAACAGCACGGGATGTTCTCGTTGCGGTCGTCCAAAGCGGGCGACAAGGGATACGACGAGAACTGGTCGCTGGATCAGTCCCAGGCCGAGGAGTTCGCGAAAACCGCAGGCATCCGGAACCCGGACCAAATGGATCTGGGATTTCTGAACAGGAGCTATGAGCACAGCTTCGTTCCCGGGCTTCAAGACCCGGCAGCTCGGCTGGCCGATATGGACGAACAAGGTGTCGCCGCGTCTGTGATCTACCACGGCGGTCTAAACGGTGAGTCGATTCCGTTCTCGACCACCGGCCTCATTAGCTGGGGCGACTCCAAATACGATCGCCTCGAGGATCTCGGGGTGCGAATCTACAACCGATGGCTGGCCGATTTTGTCTCGTCGGCACCGGAGCGCAGCGCCGGAATCGCCCACATTCCGATCTCCGACCCGGCGGCCTGTGTGCGCGAAGTCAAGTGGGCAGCGGAGGCCGGGTTGCGAGGCATCAACCTGCCCGCTCCCCGAAATGATATCCCGATGCTGAACGACCCTGTGTGGGAGCCACTTTGGTCGATCTGCGAGGAAACTGGGATGTCGCTCAACACCCACGGGGGCGGCGGTGAGCACTACCCGTATGAGGGCGAGGGCGCGCAAGCCATGTACATGATGGAGACGCTGTTCCGGACCCGCCGCGGTGTTTGGGTGATGATCCTCGGTGGGGTCTTCGAGCGGCATCCCAAGCTGAAGATGGTCCTTACTGAACAGTGGATGGACTGGGCCCCAGGCGTCATGGACGACATGGATGGGCTCTACCACTCGCGGACCGGCGAATGGGTGCGCGCGGCGTTGTCAATGCCGCCATCGGAGTACTTCAAACGCAACTGTTTTATCGGTGCGAGCTTCATGTCCAACTGGGAGGCGAAGCTGGGGGTCGAGAAGGGACTCACCGACAAGGTCATGTGGGGCGACGACTATCCGCACGCTGAAGGCACCTGGCCGGACACCAGGGAGGCCATCCGGTTCACGTTCAACGATATCGATACCGCGTCCACCCGAAAGTACATCGGCGGCAACGCAATCGACGTGTATGGGCTGGACCGTGCGAAGTTGGCTGCGGTGGCGGACAAGATCGGCCCGACGGTCGACGAGGTGGCAACTCCCTACACGGTTCCCGAGGATGCGGTCCTGGGTCTATACGCGTTCCGTACCGGCCCCGGCCGCTTCATCTGACCAATCACCATCAGCGACAAGGAGACACTGGAATCGTGGGAGAGCCAACGGCGATTGCGCCACCATGCCGGACGGTGACGACCGAGGAAGTCGACCATCTGCATGAATTCGGCTGGGTTCAGCTGAAGCGCTTCGTGGACCCTGACGTGGTGCGGAAGATGCTTGCGATCGCGCGGGACAAAATGGGCGACGATGCGGACAGCAATCCACTGGGCGCTACAGCAGCTTCCGAGACCGACGAAGAAGAGCAAGGCGGTCTGGCCTATTTTAACGTTGAGCAAAGCGCCGGCCTGACTGACCCGGTCATGCGACCGTTGATCGACGAAGTGGGCAAGAACGCCAGTGTGTTGCTGCGCAGGCGCGCATCCGACGGTTCGGCCGTGGGTACCCGGTACTACACGGACTTCTTTGCGCCCAAACTTCCCAGCACCAAGGCTGCTCGTCATGGTGGGAACGGCCCGACCGCATTCCACCAGGATTTCATCACGTTCTCAGTCGACCGCTCGGGAGGGATGACTTTCTGGTTTCCGTTGGAGGCCTACGGACCTGAGGCCGGAACGATGTCATTTGTCAACACATCGCACCGAGCCGGGGTGCTGGGCGACTACACCACCTATGGCGACGGCGATGCTCTGGGCGCTTTTCCAGAGCTGCGCGATCTGAAGATGAGTCAACAGCTCACCTACGAGCTGGGCGACATCTCGGTCCACACTCACCTCACCATCCACGGTGCAGGTGCGAACACGATGGATCGGCCCCGTTGGGCCTACCTCCTGGTCACGCAGCCTGCTGACGTGTGCTGGAACGGATCGATAACCCCGAATTTCGATTCGAGTCGCATGAGCCAATGGCAGCCTCTCGATGACGAACGCTTCCCGGTCATCGGCTGAGGCAGAGCACGAGGAGACCGAAGTGATGGCGTCTAACTCCTTTCCGAAGCCGTTCCCCAACCGGAACTTCATGCAGATGTGTTGGTTGGTCCCAGACCTCCAGGCGGCGATCGATTCCTGGGCCGGCAACGCCGGTGTCGGGCCGTTCTTCTGGTTCGACGGCGTGGATTTCGTCGACGGGAGTTACCGCGGAAGTCCAACACCCTTCCCGAAAGTTCAGGCGGCCATCGCCTACGCAGGCGACGTGCAGATCGAACTCGTCTGCCAAGACAACGACGACCCAGGTGTTTTCCGAGACGTATTCCCTCGCGACAAATTCGGCTTGCACCACATGGCGTTGTATTGCCGGGACTACGAAGCCGAACGCGACGCCTATATTGAGGCGGGCGCCCAGCTTGCATTCGAGGGCAAGCTCGACGGCATCCGCACTTGCTGGGTCGACACGTCACCGACGCTCGGCTTCATGGTGGAACTGCTCGAGCCAAGCGCGGGGCGGGCCGACGGGTTCGCGGCTATGCACGCCGCGGCCCAAAGTTGGGATGGCAGTGACCCCGTCGTCACGTTCTGAAATGGCCGAGATCGAATCCCCATCGACGTTCCCGTCCCTGCTCGCGCAGGTTGTCGCCGCCCGGGCCGACCACGAAGCGCTGGTCGTGCCTGGAGAGGCGCTGACTTACCGTCAGCTCGATGCACGTAGTGCACGGATGGCGACCGCGCTGTTGGCGATCGGGGCGGGCAAAGGAAGCCGGATCTGCCTGATGGCTCCCGACGGTTCCTTGTGGCTGACAGTTTTCTACGCCGCGTTGCGAATTGGCGCGCTCGTGACTCCGATCAGTACCCTGACGACGCCCAGCGAGCTGTCACACATTGTTCGTACGAGTGACGCACAGATCCTGATCGGGTCGCGGCGCTTCCTACGGAATGACTACGCCGAAAAACTCATCGCAGCGCTGCCAGGGCTAAGCGATGGACGGGCAGGGTTGCTTCGGGTGCTCAGCGCACCGCATTTGCGGTCAATCTGGTTCGACGATGTCGACGGGTTGTCGTGGGCCCGGTCAGTCGATGATCTCCTTGCCCGGGCTGATGCGACCGACGCGCCGGACGCGGCGTTGCTGGCGGCAGTTGAACAACAAGTTGTTCCCGACGACGACGCATTCGTCGTCTACACCTCCGGTAGCACAGCCACTCCGAAAGCCGTCGTGCACAGCCAATGGGCGGTGGCACGCCAGCCACCGGTGCTGGCCACCTACTTCGATCTCACGAGCGAGCACCGCACCATGTGCTTGCTGCCGGCATTCTGGATGGGCGGCATCATGACCGCCCTGCAGGTCCTCAGCACAGGTGGAACGCTGGTGTATCCGACCACGCCCGATATGGACGAGGTGCTCGACACCATCGTGCGTTGCCAGGTGACGAATGTCGTGGTGTGGCACCTGTCAGTGAAATTGCGTGCCGCGGCGCGCACGCGCGGCATCAACCTCGACGGCGTTCGGGTAACCGGGGCGCCGCTACGGGGCGCCGATGGAGAGTTCATTCCGCCACACCTGCAAGCAGACATGCTCGGAATGTCCGAAACCTTCGGCCCACACAGCGCCGAGCCGGTCAAGCATCCTCTGCCCGCGGCGAAAGCGGGCGCGGCTGGACGCGCGGTAAACGGCATTGAACGACGTGTGGTGGACCTTGAAACGGGAGCAGAAGTCGCGGCAGGCGAGGTGGGAGAGCTCCAGCTGCGAGGGGGTGCGTTGATGGCTGGGTTCTACAAGGCTGACCGCCGCCGGGTGTTCACACCAGACGGCTTCTATCCGACGAAGGATCTCGTGCGGATCGATGCCGACGGCTACCTCTACTTCGTCGGCCGCACGGGCGACATGATCAAGACGAACTCGGCCAACGTGTCTCGCCTGGAGGTGGAAGCCGCGTTGAACCAGCTGCCTGACATCGAGCAGGCGTTTGTCGCTGGACTGCCGGACCCGGAACTCGGTGAGATCGTCGCCGCCGCAGTAGTTCCAAGACAGGGAACCGTTCCAACCGAGGACGATGTCAAAGCGGCTCTTCGCGAAACCCTCTCGGCGTTCAAGGTGCCTCGCCACATCGTGTTCGTCCCGCAGGATGCGGTGCCAAGGACACCAACGGGAAAGGTGAGGCTGTTTGACCTCGGCGAGCTGATCGCGTCGCGAATCGGGGGGTTGCCGCCCTGCGAGTACGCGACATCGTCGACGGGAAGTGAACCTTCGACGTCTCGGCCCCATTCGAACTTTCAGGAGAGCGAGTAGACATGGCAGCGAACGAGACTCGGCCCAAGGCCGAGGAGATCGTGCTCTACGAAAAGGATCCGAAGACCAAGATCGCGACGATCACTCTCGACCGCGCCGATGAACTCAATGCGATGACGACCGACGCCCAACAACGCTTCGCCGACCTGGTCCATCGCGCCAGCGTCGACGACGATGTGAAGGTACTGGTCATCCGGGCCAACGGACCAGATCTGGGCAGCGGAGCAGACCTTCCAGAGTTGTTGGACATCATGGCCGACCGGGGTGACGTCACGATGAACCACACTGTCCGCGTTCCCGACGACGCTGACGTGGTGTATCCGCCGCAGGGTTCCTACCGTCATCGTGCAACGCATGTGCAGTTCTATACCGATCCTTCGGCAGGTATGCGTTGTCTTCAGGACTTCAAGAAGATCAGCATTCTCGAGGTTCGCGGGTACTGCTACGGCTGGCACTTCTATCAGGCGGCGGATGCCGACATCGTGGTTGCGTCCGAGGACTCGCTGTTCGGCCATGCCGCATGGCGCTACGCCGGATTCGCTGCCAGACAATGGCAGTGGTGCACGACAATGGGCGTACGCAAGTTTATGGAGATGGTGTTCACTGGTCGTCCTTTCACCGCCAAGGAAATGTACGACTGCGACTTCGTCAATGCGGTGGTGCCATTCGA
Source organism: Mycobacterium shunyiense (assembly GCF_058270035.1). Taxonomy (NCBI): domain Bacteria; kingdom Bacillati; phylum Actinomycetota; class Actinomycetes; order Mycobacteriales; family Mycobacteriaceae; genus Mycobacterium; species Mycobacterium shunyiense. The sequence continues at coordinate 377,441 of NZ_JBZDPT010000001.1, forward strand.
CGAGTTGGAAGCAATGACGGACAAGTACGCGTTAGCGTGCTCGCGGACGAGGCCCACAGACACTGTCTTCGTTCAGAAGACGTTCTTCGAGATCTTCAAGCAACACCAGGGCGAGTACATGGGCAGCATCCTCTCGGGGCTGTTGGAGTCGACCCTCGACCAGTTGCAGCCCGATCCCACCTCGTTTGAGCTCGACGAGAAGACGCGTGATCGCGGCTTGACGAATGCGGTTCGTGACAACGATGAACAGTTTCCGCCCGACTGGCGTCTGAGCCGGCGGGGTCGGGCGGGCGGCTAGCCCGTCGCAATACCAACGAAGGGATGACCAATGCTGGTTCTGGCCAACGCCAAGGTTTTTGATGGCCGCACGATGCTTCCCGGCACTCACACGGTGACCGTTGAGGGGACTCAGATCGTCGCCATCAATCCGGATTCGGGAACTGTGCCTGTTGGTGCCGTTGATGTCGCAGGAATGACGCTGATGCCGGGTCTGATCACGTCTCACCTACATCCGGACTTCTACAAGTTCAGCATCGCGATCGCCGCCACCGAGCGACCGGGCAAGGAGCTTCCGCCCGGGGTCATGATGGCGATCGGAGTGCGGACCTGCCGCGTGTTGCTGGAAAGCGGGTTCACCGGTTACTCGGGCGCGTCGTGTGCGCACGATATCGATGCGCAACTCAAGATGGCGATCGCCGACGGCATCATCCCGGGCCCCCGGATTCGTGCCTGCGGACACCATCTCGGTACCACCGGCGATATGAACAACAGCGGACGTTGGTGGAAGCGCTACGAGACGCCAGGAACTGATGTCTGCGCTGACGGTCCGGATGCCATGCGCGCTTTGGTCCGTGAAGAGATCAACCGCGGTGTCCAGACGATCAAAATCTTCGCCAGCGCCGGCCATGGCCAGCTCCACCGCACGACACGCAACATGTCTCGTGACGAGATCGCGGCGATCATCAACACCGCACATGAGCGGGGCGCGAAGGTGCGTGCCCACGTCTCTGACAAGGCGATGATGATGGAATGCATCGAGCTCGGTCTAGATCTGATCGACCACGGTGATGAAATCGATGACGAAGTCATCGGGGCGATGGCGGAGGCCGGAACGTTCTGGGTCCCGAGCCTCATCTATCCGTGGAGTCTGCTCGAACTCGGTTACGCCGCCGAATTCGGTGTGACGCGAGAGCAATACGACCATACGCGAGCGATATTGCCGGTCGCGCAAGCGGCAGGGGTCCGGATATTGATAGGCGACGACTACAGCGGCATATTCCGCGATCTGATCGATGACGATCCATTGGACCACCAGGTCGGAAACTATGGTCGGGAATTCGCCTACTACGGTGCTATCGAGGGGCTTTCACCCGCCGATGTGCTCAGTTGGGGCACCCGCAACGCCGGCGAGTTCCTGGCCGATGAACCGGAACAGGTCGGTGTCATCGATCCCGGCGCGGCGGCAGATCTGATCATCGTCGAAGGGGATCCTCTGGCCGATCTCTCGCTACTTTCGCGCCCCACCGAGTCGCTCAAGGCCGTGATCCGAGACGGCGAATTCGTCATCGACCGGATGGAAGCCATTACAACCGAGGCGGATTCAGAACGCAGTGTGATGCATCGTGAGCTTGTTCTGCGATAGCGGACACAGCTGCGGCAATTACAACAGATGAGGAGCGATGACAATCAAGGCGCAACGTGGTGTCGCACTGGTGACTGGTGCGAGCTCTGGTATCGGGCTCGCTGCGGCACGCGAATTCCTCCGACGCGGCTACACGACGGCGCTCGTGGACGTGGACAAGGAAGCTGGTCCTGAGGCCGAGGCCGAGCTTCGTGAGTCCGGCGAATGCGCCTTCTTCCATTGCGATGTCACCGACGACGCGGCCGTGAAGGAGACCGTCTCGCTCATCCTGCAACGTTACGGGCGCCTCAATGCCGCGTTCAACGCGGCCGGTATAGACGGCGATCACGGCAAAAACACGGCGGAGGGCAGTCTGGAGAACTGGAACCGGGTGATCGCTGTAGATTTGACGGGCACGTGGTCCTCGATGCGCTACGAGATCCCCGCGATCATCGAATCTGGCGGTGGCTCGATCGTGAACTGCGCGTCGGTCGCGGGACTGCGTGCCGCTCCCACAGTGTCCGCGTATACGGCGGCGAAACACGGCGTCATCGGGCTGACCCGAGTGGCTGCGGCCGAATACGGCCGACAAGGCTTGCGGATCAACGCCGTATGTCCTGGCACCGTTGACACACCTATGTTCCGGCGGTCAATGTCAGCCGAGATCATCGAGCAGCTCGTCTCGGCCAGCCCAGTCGGCCGGGTAGCCCAGCCAAGCGAGATCGCGGCTGTCGCGGTCTGGCTGTGCGACGAGGCGCCGGGATTTCTTACCGGGGAGACGATCGCCGTAGACGGCGGTTTCTGCGCCTAAATGCGTTGCCCTGTGTCCGTCAAATGATCCGAAGGAGAACGATGCCGCCGAGTCCCGCTCCGTCGCTGTCCCGCATAGCGCCCGTCGGCGTAGAAGCCCTTACCGACGAGCAGAGATCGAAGATGGGAGGCTGGGATGCGCTGCACTTCAACCGCGTCATGATGCGCAGCCCGGAGCTATTTGATGTCATCCTGCCGCTGATCACCAAAGTGGTAGCCAATTCCGAACTTCCGTCACATGATCGACAGGTGCTGATCTTGCGGACATGCGCGCTCACCGGCGAGGTGTATGAGGCCACGCACCATGTGTTGATCTCGCACGCTGCCGGGCTCTCGGACGATGACATCGCGGCTGCCAGCACGGGTGTGGGCCTGTCACCGTTTCACCAGGTGCTTGCTGGTGCCGCAGAAGAACTCGTCAACGACTTCGTCGTCAGCGACGAAACGTGGATTGCCTTGGCGGACCGATACTCTGCGACCCAACTGATGGAAGTTGTCGCGCTGGTCGCCTCCTACACCACTATGGCGATGCTCACCAGAGCGCTCGGTATTCAACTGGAAGACGATGAGACCATGAGGAGTTTCATCGCGTTGCGACAGTACGTGTGAATGTCGAGCGAGCAAATCGCGGAAGCGGCGGGAGGTCACGCGGTGCTGACATTAACCGGAAAAGTCGCCATCGTCACTGGTGGAGCACAAGGGATGGGCGCCGAGCATGCACGAACTTTTGTCGAACTCGGCGCCCACGTCGCAATTGCTGATGTAGATCAGCAATTGGGAGTTGCCCTGGCAGACGAGCTTGGCGGCAGTGCGGCATTCTTCAATCTGGACGTTACGAGCCCAGACCAATGGGCTCAGGTGGTCGGCGGCGTTGCAGACAGATGGGGGCCGGCGAACGTGCTCGTCAACAATGCTGGAGTGCCGGGACCCGTTGTATCGACGGCGGACCTCGACGTTGACGACTACTTGAAGACTGTCTCTGTGGATCAACATGGTGTGTTCTTCGGGATGAGGGCGGTGCTACCTGGAATGGTTGATGCGGGCGGAGGTTCGATCATCAATATCGCTTCGGTGGCGGGGTTTGCCCACGTTCGCCATGTCCCGAACGCCGCATACACCGCCGCAAAGTTCGCCGTGCGCGGGCTCACTCGGGCGGCAGCAGTCGAATATAGCGGCCGAGGAGTTCGGGTGAACTGCGTTTTGCCGGGTCCGATAGCAACCCCCATGCTGGCCCGTGGATCAGCCACAGCGGCGGCGCTGAAGGCGGTCGAAGACTCCGTGGTGATGAAGCGATGCGGGCGGCCGCGGGAAGTGTCGAATATGGTCGCCTTTCTCGCCTCCGACGCGGCATCGTATATCTCCGGTGGGGACCATTTCGTCGATGGCGGTCAGGCCGCGGGTTGGTGAGCAGCCCTCGTCCAGATGTGCCGTCAGTCCGTCAGGCGGTGCGAGCAATCCGGACCGACTGTCGTCTATCTCGTTCAGACGCAATGAGATTAAACGAGTAGATGTCGATGTGATGGCGAGCGAACGTCCGTAGCTTTCGCGAGCAGCCAACGAATTCAGCATCAGACCACTCGGACATCGAGTGCAGTTGGGTGCAGATCTACGCCAAGAGCTCGTGGGTGCGACCGTGCCCAGAGCGGTGGCACGGCTCTTGTGATGACTGAAGTCCTCGCTGACTCCCCTCGGGCATGATCCGAAATCAGCTTGTGTTGAGCATGTTTCGAGCAGGTGCGACAGCCGGTCAAGGCCGGCGGTGGCGCGATGTCATCCCCTTCGGCTACCACTCGAAGTGCGTCTCCGCGTGCGGCTCACGCTGGCGCCGGAGCCAAATTGCGGCGCTGCAGCCAGGTCTCGCACCTCGGCTTCGCTGCGCAGTCGGGTGTACCTGTCGGGAACTTCCAACCCCTGTCGCGGTCCCCGCGGCGGGGCTGCTTTGCCACGACGGGCTAAAAGTAGAACACTGTTGCAAACGTAACCGGAGTGTGGTTAACATCACTCTTGTTCAAGTCGGAAGGCTCCGGCTGAAGCCCTCCGATTAGCCACTTCTGCGACATGTATGTCCATTTGGGCTGCGGTGGATTCGAACGAGAGGTTGCAATGTTCGACGAATGTCTGACACGTGAAAGTTCAGGCGCTGTGCCAGCCGGAAGGATCGGCGAGCCGCGACCAACCTGGATTTCGGAATTGGTTGCGCGCGTGAGTGCATCGGCCCCGGCGTGACGACTTCCCTGAGCGTTTTGCTCGTAGTCGACTCAGCGAACAGAAGTCGGCCGTGACCGCGACCGACGCTGTCGTTCGGCAGCCCATCACGGCGGGTGCACTCAAGCCGGTGAAGGGCGTGGGCGGGTTCTTCGCGATGACGCTTGACACCTTGATGGCCATTCCGCGTTCGCCATTCGCCTGGCGTGAGTTCTTCATCCAATCCTGGTTCGTGATGCGGGTCTCGACCGTCCCGGCGATCATGCTCGCTGTCCCGTTCATTGCCGAGACAAACTTCATGCTCAACCTGTTGCTGCAGTCCATCGGGGCTGCCGACTTGTCGGGCACAAGCGCCGCGATCGCCGTGGTGGCACAACTCGGTCCGCTCATCACTGCACTTGTCGTAGGCGGGGCCGCGGCCACCGCCATGTGTGCAGACCTGGGCGCCCGCACAATCCGAGAAGAGCTGGACGCGTTACGCGTAATGGGAGTGGACCCGATCCAATCGCTGGTGGTGCCCAGGGTGCTCGCGGCCACGGTGGCAGCGACATTTCTCTCAGCGGTCGTATCGACGACCGGTCTCACGGTCGCTTACTTCTTCTCCGTATACGTCCAGAACGTCACCCCCGGTGCATGGGCTAGCAGCCTTACCCTGATCGTCGGTCTGTCCGACGTTGTCATCGGAGTGGTCAAGGCCGCCCTGTTCGGTCTCGCCGGCAGCCTGATTGCTTGTTACCTGGGTATCAACGTCGGAGGCGGTCCCGCCGGCGTGGGTAATGCGGTAAATGAAACCGTCGTGTACACGTTTATGGCGCTCTTCGTCTTCAACGTGATCGTCACTGCCGTGGCGTTCAAGGTGGTTCCACAATGAGCCACAGCGCGCGTGTGGCCACGCATCATGATCGAATTATTCACCGCACCAAGAGGGTTCGCGATGCCTGGAACGCAGTTGGGCTTCAGGCGCAGTTTTTCGTCACTACGTTGAGATCCACCGGCGACGCACTCATGCGTTACCGCCTTGAGCTGTTACGAATCATCGCCCAAATGAGCTTCGGCACAGGCGCACTGATCCTCGTCGGCGGAACCGTCGTCATCATCAGCTTCCTGACGACATTCACCGGTTCTCTCGTGGCCGTCCAGGGCTACCACTCGCTGTCGGGTATCGGAGTGGAAGCGTTGACTGGATTCGTCTCGGCTTTCGCCAATCCTCGGCTGGGCGCGCCCTTCATTTCCAGCGTGGGTCTGACGGCGACCATCGGTGCCGGCGCCACCGCGCAAATAGGCGCGATGCGGATCAACGAAGAGATCGATGCGCTGGAGGTAATGGGCGTGCGGTCGATCGCATATCTCGCCTCCACACGAGTGATCGCCGGAGTGATCGTGATCGTCCCGCTGTACTGTCTGGCCGCGCTGACACTGTTCATGGGTGCAAAGGTGACCACCGAAATGTATGGCCAATCTGAAGGCGTCTACAACCACTACTTCGAGACGTTCCTTGATCCGATCGACCTCGTCTATTCCTTCTTGATAGTGGTCTGCACCGGCACCGTTGTAATGCTCGTACACACCTACTACGGCTACAACGCCTCGGGCGGACCGGTGGGCGTCGGTGAGGCGGTCGGTCGCGCCGTACGCACGTCCCTGATCGTTGTCATGTTCGTCATCTTGTTCATCTCGCTGGCCATATACGGCCACACGGGCAACTTTCACCTTTCGGACTGAGACCATGGGACAGCAGAAACCCCGGATTCAGCCCGCCTGGTGGACGGCGATTCTAGTGCTGGCGGTCGTAGTTTTCGTCGTCGTGTGCTCCTTGTCGTTCAACAGATCATTCCGCAGCTATATCCCAGTCACCCTGACATCAGAGCGAACTGGCCTGATGATGGAGCCCGGTGGCAAGGTACGAATGCGCGGTATCGAGGTGGGCCTGGTTGGCGCGGTCAAGACAGATACGGACCACGTCAGCCTCGAACTCCAGATCGACCCCGATCAAGTCGAGTACATTCCGGCCAATGTCGATGCACAGATAAAAGCCACTACTGCGTTCGGCAACAAGTACGTCGATTTGATCTACCCAGCCGATGCCAGTCCCAGGCGACTGTCTGCCGGTGAGGTGCTGCGCTCGCGCAATGTCTCCACCGAGGTCAACACCGTATTCGAGAATCTCGTCGACCTTGTGCGACAAGTTGACCCGGCCAAACTGAATGCCGTTCTCACGGCGCTGGCCGAGGGCCTGCGAGGTCAGGGTGAAACCATGGGCGAAGCCATAACCTCTGCCAACGAGGTCTTGCTGGCACTGAATTCGCGCACCGACACCATTCGTCAGGATTGGCGGTCATTGGCCGCGTTCAGCGACACCTACGGCAATGCCGCTGGGAATCTACTCACCACGCTGAAGTCGTTCAGCGCCACCGGTACAACCATCACCGACCATGCAACAGCGTTGGACAACCTGCTGCTGAACGTGACCGGACTCGCGCAAACCGGGAACGATGTAATCGGCCCGAGCAAGGACAACCTCGTCAAGGCGATCAACATGCTGGAGCCAACAACAAATCTGTTGCTGAAGTACAACCCGGAGTACACCTGCCTTCTGGTGGGCTCCAAGTGGTATCTCGACAACATGGCCTACGACGCGGTGGGCGGCAACGGATACTCCGTAATCCTGGACACCGGACTGCTTCTGGGCAACGACCCGTACGTTTATCCGGACAATCTGCCCATCGTGGCCGCGAAAGGTGGTCCTGGTGGGAAACCCGGCTGCGGTTCCCTGCCAGATGTGACCAAGAACTTTCCGGTACGTGCCCTGGTCGTGAATACCGGATGGGGAACCGGCATGGATATTCGTCCCAACCCGGGGCTGGGGCACCCTTGTTGGAACAACTTCTTCCCGGTTACCCGAGCCGTTCCCGAACCGCCGGCGGTGCGGTGCGCAGGACCGCCCTCCCCGGGTTTGGCGATTCCGCCACCGGGTCCGCTACCACTCCCGCCCGTTCCGCCACCCAACCCTCTGAACGCACAGGCGGGCCTATCACCACCCCCGCTCCCTGAGACCCCTCCAGGGGCGCCGCCACCCTGAGCGGACCAACGACCTGCGATGAAGGAGCAAAAGTGATGAAAGCCCATTTGTCAGGCACACTTTGGCGATTGGCCTTGGTCTGGAGTATTTGTCTGGCTCTGCTATTCGGGCTCGTCGCGGTGTTCGGCGAGCTTCGATTCGAGAAAGAGCCCAGCTACACAGCAGATTTCATCAACGGTAGCGGACTCGAGAGTGGGAACTTCGTCCGTATCGCAGGCGTCGAGGTCGGCAAGGTCACCCACGTCGCCGTCAGGGACGACGCGACGGTCGAAGTCAAATTCACCGCCGACACGCCTGTGACCATCACGGAGGGGACACGGGCCGTTATTCGCTACGAAAACCTCGTGGGTGATCGGTATTTGGCGCTGGAGCGGGGACCCGGCGATCTCAAACCACTTCGTCCCGGCGAACCCATTCCCGTGACACGTACCCAACCGGCGCTCGACGTGGAAGCGGTCATTGGCGGTCTGCGCCCGTTGTTTCGCGCTCTCGATCCCAACCAGGTCAATGCGTTGACCGGCCAACTGATTCAAGTCCTGCAGGGCCAAGGCGAGTTGATCGGGTCGTTCCTTGCTCAGACCGCGGCGGCCACCAGCACGCTCGCAGACCGCGATCGACTGATCGGTGAAGTCATCACCAACCTCAGCACCGTGTTGGGCTCCCTAGGTGATCAGAGCAGGCAATTCGACAAGGGAGTCGAATCTCTGGCGGAGCTGACGAAAGGTCTCGCGCAGCGCAGGACTGACATCGCCAACGGCATAGCGCATCTCGACTCGGCTGCCGCGTCGATTGCCGACCTCCTGACGCAAGCGCGAGGGCCATTGCAGAACACCGTGCGCCAGATCGACAGAACGGCCAGCATCGTGGTCGCAGACCACGACTACATGAACAACCTCTTGAAAACGCTGCCGGACAAGTACCAGCTGTTGGCGCGGCAGGGTCTTCACGGTGACTTCTTCAGCTTCTATCTCTGCGACCTGTTTCTCAAGCTCAACGGCAAGGGCGGCCAACCCGTTTACGTCAAGCTCGCGGGCCAAAGCAATGGGAGGTGTACGCCGAAGTGAAGAGCTTCTCCGAACGCAATCCCATCACCGTCGGCGGTATCGGTATCGCTGTGACTGCTGCTGTCCTCGCGGCTGCGCTGAACTACGACCAGCTCCCGTTCGTTTCTACGGACAACACCTACAGCGCCTACTTCTCTGATGCAGCGGGATTGAAAGACGACGCACTGGTCCAGGTTTCGGGGGTCAAAGCAGGTCAGGTCGTGGGCGTCAGACTTGAGGGCGACAAAGTGCTGGTGCAGTTCAGGGTCTCCGACAGCATACGGCTCGGAGAGCGCAGCGAGGCAGCCATCAAGAACGAGACGCTGCTTGGAACCAAAGTCGTACAGGTGACGCCGAAGGGAACCGGTCGACTGACACAGACAATTCCGATAGATCGGACTATCTCACCGTATCAATTGCCGGATGCACTGGGTGACCTGACCGCCACGATCAGTGGACTAGACACTCCACAACTGTCTGGCTCGCTGGATACCCTGGCCCAAACCTTCCAGGACACCCCTGACAGTCTCCGAATCGCTGTTCAAGGCGTTGCACGCCTTTCCAAGACTCTCAACAACCGCGACGAGCAGCTCAGGAATCTGCTTACCAACGCTAACAAGGTCACAGGCGTTCTCGCGGAACGTAGCGATCAAGTTGTCAGCTTGGTTGCCGACACCAACGCAATGTTGGCGGAACTTCGCACGCAAAGCGTTGCACTGGACCGGATCTCGAACAATCTGACCTCACTGGGCAGTCAGGTTTCGGGACTCGTCGCAGAAAACAAAGCACAGCTTCGACCCGCGCTGGAACGGCTCAACGGCGTTCTGGCAATCGTCGACAATCACAAACAAGAGGTCCAGAAGTCGATCAAGCTGCTCAATAGCTATGCGATGTCGCTGGGGGAGTCGGTCTCCTCGGGCCCGTTCTTTCATGCCTACCTTTCGAATCTGATCCCAGGCCAGTTCCTGCAACCGTTCATCGACGCGGCATTCTCCGACCTCGGCCTCGATCCGCATGTCCTGTTGCCATCCGAACGGATCGATCCACCGGTCGGGCAGCCGGCGACACCGCCCCTACCCGTTCCCTTCCCCCGTACCGGACAGGGTGGCGAACCGCACCTGACGCTGCCGGACGCGATCACGGGCAACCCACAGGATCCTCGCTACCCGTATCGCGAGCCCCAACCCGCGCCACCACCCGGCGGGCCACCACCCGGTCCACCAGCCCCGGCTGAGCGATACGTTCCCGAGCCGACTCCCTCGCCCGTGTACGAGACCCCACCGAATGAGCCTCCGACTCCGAAACCCCTATCGCCGGACCTTCCGCCCGCACCAGCCCAACCGGAGCCCAGCCGATGACGTTCTCGCGCACGAGCAAAGCGTTGTTGGCAACGGTCCAGGTGCTGTGTCTGGCCGCGGGAGTCGGACTGGTCGCGGGTTCCAGAACCGGTGTCCTCACCACCAGGGTGGTCGCCTACTTCGAGAACAGCAACGGCATCTTCGAAGGCGATGACATCATGATTCTGGGAGTTCGCATCGGCAAGATCGACAAGATCGAGCCCCAGGCATCACAAGTGAAGGTCAGCTTCTCCTTCGACGATACGTACAAAGTGCCCGCCGATGCAAAGGCGGCGATTATTTCCCCGACGCTGGTCACAGCGCGCGCAATTCAACTCACACCGGCCTACACCGGTGGTCCCGTGTTGGCGGATGGTGCGGTGATCCCGCTCGAGCGCACCGCAGTTCCGGTCGAGTTCGATGACCTGCGTGCGCAACTGAAGAAGCTCACTGAGCTACTGCAGCCCACCGAGCCAGGCGGCGTGAGCACGTTGGGAGCATTCGTCCGGACCACCGCCGACAACATCCGCGGCCAGGGTCCGAACATCCGAGAAGCGATAACCCAACTGGCCCAGGCGATCTCCATCCTGTCCGACCACCGCACAGATATCTTCGGCACCGTGAAGAACCTGTCCGTCCTGGTGTCGGCACTGCAATCCAGTGCCGAGTTGCTCCGGCAGCTGAACGGAAATCTGGCAGCGGTCACCGAACAGCTATCCAACGATCCCAACGAACTCGGCGGCGCCATAGCGAGTCTCGACGTGGCACTCACCGATGTGAAGTCTTTCCTGGCCGACAACCGTGACGCGCTCGGCACCACATCGGACAAGCTCACCTCGGTCACCCAGGCCGTCGTCGAAAGCCTCGACGACGTCAAACAGACCCTCCACGTCGCGCCTACCGCGTTCAACAACTTCATCAACATCTACGAGCCGGCCACCGCCTCGTTGACCGGAGACCTCCCGTTGAACAACTTCTCTGACCCCATCACGTTCCTCTGCGGCGCAGTGCAGGCGGCGTCACGTCTGAACAACGAGCAGTCAGCGAAGCTGTGTGTGCAGTACCTCGCCCCGATCGTCAAGAACCGACAATGGAATGTTCCACCGCTCGGCGAGAACTTCTTCGTCGGAGCGCAGGCCCGGCCCAACGAAGTGACATTCAGCGAAGACTGGCTACGCCCCCTGACCGAAGCCGGCCGAATCCGCGACGCCTACGAAGGCCCATTGCACGGACAAGAAACAACAGCAGGACCGCCCCCGGCCGCCCCACCACTGCCATCGGAGCCCACGGACGAACTCCGTCCTGCCGAAGCAGCCACCCCCATCGACCCGGCGGCGGGACTGCCGGGGCTGATGATCCCGGCCGGAGTCGGATCGTGAGCCATCTGCCTGCGCGGGCAACCGCAGTCCTCGTCCTTGCTGCGCTGGTAGTCGCCACGCTGGCAGGGTGCACCTGGCGAGGCGTGAACTCACTGCCCCTTCCCGGCACGGCGGGCGGCGGGCCCGGATCGTTCACGATTCAAGCGCAGATGCGCGATGTGGGCAGCCTCAAGGAGAACTCCCGTGTCCGGATCGGCGACGCCATGGTGGGCACCATCACCAGAATCGAGCCCCAGGATTGGCACGCTCTGGTCACGATGCGGCTTTCCGGTGACGTCGAGCTGCCCGCCAACGCCACGGCGACGCTGGGCCAGACAACGCTGTTGGGCTCGATGCACGTCGAACTGGCACCGCCGACGAACGAGCCGCCCGCCGGGCACCTGCACGCCGGCTCACTCATCCCAATCGCATCGTCGGGCGCCTATCCCTCAACCGAACAGACTTTGGCCTCGGTTGCGCTGCTACTGAACGGGGGAGGCATCGGACAGGCCCAGGACATCAGCCGCGCGTTGACTACAGCATTCTCCGGACGTGAGCAACAAATTCGCAGCCTGATCGAACAGTTGGAGCGCTTCTTCACCGACATCAACGATCAGACCGGCGATATCATCGCCGCCACCGAGAGCCTCAACAACCTCGCCGGTCAGTTCGCCGCGCAAAAGCCAGTCGTAGACGAGGCGCTGAAGACCATCCCTGAGGCACTCGCAACGTTAAAAGACGACCGCGCTCAACTGACGGAATCCGTTGACCGCCTTGGCGAATTCAGCGCGCTCACCGCCGAGACCATCAATCAAACCAAAGGCAGTGTCATAGCCGAACTCAACCAACTTGGACCAGTGTTGGAGTCCCTGGCAAATGCCGGCCCTGCCCTCACTCGCTCGCTGAGCCTGTTGGCCACCTACCCGTGGCCAAACGAAACTCTGCAGAACTGGGTTCGAGGCGACTACGCCAACCTCACCGCCGTATTCGACCTCACACTCAGCCGCCTCGATCAGGGCATCTTCACCGGCACTCGATGGGAAGGCAACTTAACCGAACTGGAGATGCAGTGGGGCCGCACCATCGGACAACTCCCAAGTCCCTACTCCGCTGGGAACCCGTTGACCGTACCGTACCGCTGGGACCAAGGACCGTAACGTGCTGAGCAGGACAGTGAAGATACAGCTCATTGCTTTTGCCGCCGTGGCAATCATCGCCATCGCGAGTCTGGGCATCGGGTTCATGGATGTCCCCGGCCGATGGCTCGGTATCGGACGATACGACGTCACAGTCGAACTGCCCGAGTCCGGGTTGCTATACGAAGGTGCGAACGTCACCTACCGCGGCACCAAAGTGGGCCAGGTTGACGCCGTCAGATTGACCAGAAGCGGTGTCGAAGCCCACCTTTCATTGGAAACTGATCGGCCGGTTCCGTCAGATCTCGACGCCGAGGTACACAGCCAGACTGCGATCGGGGAGCAATACCTGGCGTTACTGCCACGCAACGCGGGATCTCCGGCCCTGAAAGACGGTCAAGTCATTCCGCTCAGCCGAACATCGGTTCCCCCCGACATCGGCGGCCTTCTCGACGCCATCAACAGGGGAGTGCAGGCGATCCCCAAGGATGACCTCAAGACCGTCATCGATGAGAGCTACACCGCATTCGGTGGGCTCGGGCCCGAGATATCGCGCATTGTGAGGGGTGGCTCGGCGCTGGCCATCGACGCCAGAAGGGATCTCGACCAGCTCACCAACCTCATTGATGGCGCCACGCCGGTACTGGACAGTCAAAGTGACACCTCGGATGCGGTCCAGGCGTGGGCAGCGCACCTGTCCAACATCACCGAGCAGGTACACGGTCAGGACGGCGCACTCGCCCGCGTACTCGACAATGGTGGGCCCGCCGCAGACGAGGCGCGACAACTCCTCGAGCGAGTCAAGCCGACATTGCCGATTCTGCTGGCGAACTTGGTCAGTGTCGACGAGGTGGCCATGGCATATCAGCCGGCCATCGAGCAGTTGCTGGTCTTGATCCCGCAGGGCGTCAACATATTACAGGGCTTCGGCATAGCCAATCTGAACACAAAGCAGGATGTGCGCGGCCTCAACATGGCATTCAACCTCAACATGAACATGCCTCCGCCGTGCGCCACCGGATACCTTCCGGCACAGCAGCGGAGGCCCCAAACCTTCGAAGATGCCCCGGACCGCCCGGCCGGCGATATCTACTGCCGAATACCGCAGGACTCCCGTTACCGCAACGTGCGCGGAGCGCGGAATCTCCCATGTCTGACCGTTCCGGGAAAACGTGCACCGACGGTGAAAATGTGTGAAAGCAAGCAGAGTTACGTTCCCCTCAACGAAGGCGACAACTGGAAGGGTGACCCGAACGCGACATTGTCGGGACAAGACGTGCCCCAGCTGGCGCCGGGTGAGTCGCGCCCGGTGCTCCCACCATCAGCCCGCACACCCAGTCTCGCCCCGCCACCAGCTCCCGCAGTTGCTGCGGCGCAGTACGACCCGGCGACCGGAACATACCTGGGCCCAGACGGAAACGTCTATACCCAAACCGATCTGGCGAGAAGCACCCCGAAGGAGAAGTCGTGGCAATCGATGCTGCTGCCGCCGAGCGGCAACTAACAGCCCGAGCCGAGGGCGACCCGGCTGACGGCAAGAAAGATCTGCAACCCGCGTCCCGACGGCCAGGAGTGCCTGCGTTTCGGACAATCATCGCGGCCGGCCTCATCGCGGCATTGACAACTGCCGGGCTCGGCGGATGGGTCGCCTACCGCCTTCATCAAACTCAGCAGATAGAAGCGCGGCGCAGCCTCTTTTTGGAGGTCGGCCGCCAAAGTGCACTGAACCTGACCACGATCGACTTCGCAGATGTCGATGCGGACATTCAGCGCGTGGTGGACTCGGCAACCGGTGCTTTTCGCCAGGATTTCGAACAGCGCTCACCGCAACTCGCCGATTTCGTTCGGAAAGCGCAGTCCAAGACCGAGGGCAACGTCACTGAAGCCGGGATCGAATCCATCGACGGAGATTCAGCGACAGTGTTGGTCGCAGTGTCGGTAAAGGCTTCAGACCATGAAGCCCCAGACCAACCACTCCGTCTGTGGCGAATGCGAATAGACCTGCGCGAGGACGCCGGCAACGTGAAGGTCTCCAACGTGGGGTTCGTCGCGTGATGGGCACGAAACGTTCCAAAGAACGGTCAACCATGGGAACTGCGACTGACGTCGACGATGAGAACGCCACTGAGCTGGACACAGAACTCGATGGGGCTGTTGAGGAGAATGGGTGCGGCCGCCAAGAGCAGCAGCCCACGGACTCGGCGACCGATCAGGCAGAACCCGCAGCTGACCAACCGGCGAATTGTCCGTCGACACCAGGAATTCCATCGCGGCCGTTGAGAACCGCATTCGCGCTCCTGTCAGGCTCGGCGATGTTGCTGGCGGCCGCGGCCGGGTATCTGAAGTGGTACGACGAGTCCATCCGCGAGGCCCAATCCGCGCAGATGGAATCCGTGAAGGCGGCAACCGAAACCACTGTCAAGATGCTGTCGTACCGTCCCGACACCGTTGAGAACGACATTGCCGCTGCGCGAGATCAGCTGACCGGCGCATTCCGTGATTCCTATACGCAGCTCACCAATGACGTGGTGATTCCCGGTTCGAAAGAGAAGCACATCTCGGCGGTGGCAACCGTCGCAGCAGCATCATCGGTGTCGGCAAGCAGCGATCACGCGGTTGTGCTGGTTTTCATCAACCAATCCATCGTGGTCGGTGACGAACCGCCGTCGAACACGGCATCAAGTGCCAGAGTCACTTTGGACAAGGTCAATCAGCGTTGGCTCATGAGTGACCTCACACCGATCTAACCGAAAGGAATGAAATATGCCCGCCTATATCGTGCTCGACACACAAGATCCGCAACGCCTCGCGAAGTTCTACTGCGCGCTTCAAGATGTAGAGCCGATCGCCACCTACGGAGACGGAGACCAGTACACGGCCCTGGCGCCCAACCGCGAGGGTTTGATGTTGGTCTTCCAGCGCGTCCCAGAACCTAAGGCGGGGAAAAACCGAGCCCACTTCGACTTGGTCGTGAATGACCTTGAGGGACCTACCGCTCAAACCACGGAACTGGGAGGACGCTGGATCGAGCCCGGCAAGACACACGAACTCGCCGGATTCTCATGGCGATGCATGGCAGACCCCGAAGGCAACGAATTCTGCCTGTACTGGGCATCCGAGTCCGCTGAGACGCCGGTCCTGCCAAGCCATGGCAGCGACCAGTCCCGGTAGCGGCGACCGCACGCCGGATCGCAGCTCAATGCGTCGAGGCATTCGAAAGTTCACCGATCGGGCGGTGATACTGACCACGGCGTTCGGAATGTCGTGCACTTCGGCGCCGATGACACGGGCAGACGCCACTGCTTATCTGGTCAATGTGGCGGTGCGTCCGGGCTATAACTTCGCTGGACCCGCCGACGCGTTGGCATACGGACAAGGCATCTGCGACAAGCTCGTCGCAGGCCGCGGATACCCGCAACTCATCGCAGATGTGAAGGCGGACTTTGACAATCATGATGAGTACCAAGCTGCGTATCTGATCACTCAGGCGACTAACGAGCTCTGTCCGGCGTCAATCTGGCAACTACGAAACACCGCGGCGCACCATCGCGCGTCCGGGCCGTAACGAGACAACCAGGAGGCAACGATGCCGCCGAGATCGCGACGCTCTATGGCAAGTACTGCGGTGGTGCTCGCAGCGTTGACGACACTGACTATGCCTGCCGCGCAAGCTGATAACAAGCGGCTCAACGACAGTGTCGTGGCCAACGTGTACACAGTTCAGCATCAGGCCGGCTGCACCAACGACGTCAAGATCAATCCGCAACTGCAGTTCGCCGCCGAACGGCACGCCAAGGACCTGTTGAACACACGTGCGTTGGACGGCGACATCGGATCTGACGGCTCTACTGTGCAGGATCGGGCGGATGCCGCGGGATTTCCAGGCGCCGTCGCAGAGACCGTGGCGATCCACCCAGCTCTGGCCATCAGCGGCATCGAACTCATCAACCAGTGGTATTTCAACCCTGAGTACCGGGCGATCATGCAGGACTGTGCCCACACGGTTATGGGGGTGTGGTCGGAGAACAGCGTCGACCGCACGGTTGTGGTGGCGCTATATGGGACCCCGCATGGAACTTCCTGAAAAATAGAACATTGGGCTAAAAGTGCAACAGTGTTGTAGTACCGTTGCCATTGCGATGGTGATTCGAAGGTCAATCATGATGTCTGCGAGGCGAAATCCGTGGTAACCAGAGCTGTAACCGATGCTTGGTATGACCCCTACGACGTAGAGCTGAGCATCTCTCCGTATGAGATGTACGGCCGTCTCCGCGAGGAGGCACCGCTCTACTACAACAGCGAGTACGACTTCTACGCGCTGAGCCGGTTCGCCGATGTTGACAGTGCAGCAGTAGACGTCGAGACATTCAGCTCCGCCCGAGGTGACGTCTTGGAGACCGTCAAAGCCAACATCGATATCCCGCCGGGGTTCATGATCTTTGAAGATCCGCCGATTCACGACATCCACCGCAAGCTGCTGGCCCGGATGTTCACACCGCGCAAGATCAGCGCACTCGAGCCCAAGATTCGCGAATATTGCGCTGACTGTTTGGACCCCTTCGTCGGTAGCGATCGATTCGACTTCGTCGCAGACCTGGGTGCTCGGATGCCTATGCGGGTAATCGGCATGTTGTTGGGCATGCCCGACGAGCACCTCGACGAGGTCCGAGAACGTTGGGACGCCAACCTGCGCACCGAGGTCGGTAAACCCATGGAGGTCGCTCCCGAGAACATCGACGCGGGCGAGCTCTTTGCCGAGTATGTCGAGTGGCGAGTGGCGAATCCGTCCGACGACATCATCTCTGAACTGGCCAACGTCGAGTTCGTCGACCAGACCGGCACCACTCGCCGGCTGCTGCCTGACGAACTGCGTGCGTACGCGAGCCTGGTCGTTGGCGCAGGAAACGAAACGACAAACCGGTTAATCGGTTGGGCAGGCAAGGTATTGGCCGAACACCCAGAACAGCGCCGCCAGCTCGCCGAGGATCAATCGCTCATACCCAAAGCTATTGAGGAGGTAGTGCGCCTGGAGCCGTCCGGCCCGAACATGGCCCGGTACGTGACACGGGACGTCGAATACTACGGGCAGACGGTGCCCGAAGGCAGCGTAATGCTTTTAATGCTCGCTGCCGCCAATCGCGATCACCGTCAGTTCCCGCCGGACGGTGATGTTTTCGATATCCATCGGCGTTCCCCGCAGCATCTAGGGTTTGGCCGCGGCATCCACTATTGCCTCGGGTCAGCACTTGCCCGCCTTGAAGGAAGGATCGCACTGGAGGAAGTCCTGAAGCGTTTCCCGGAGTGGGATGTCGATATCACCAACGCCAGACTGACATCCACCTCGGCAGTGCGCGGCTGGGAATCCATGCCCGTCTTCCTGCGGTAGCGCCGAATGAGCTGAGCCATGGTCAGGTGCGGTACCACTGACCTAGAAGAACTGAGAATTTGAAGAGCTGTACGCAAGTTGTCCGCCAACGAAGAACAAGGAAAGGCAGAGTGTCGATGAGCGCCGAGGATGTTGTACGCGCAGAGATTGCTGCGTGGGCTACGAATGACGTCGACGAAGTGATGAGCCATTTCGCCGAAGATGCCACATTTGACATCGGTCCCGACTGGCCGAAAGTATCTGGACGTGAGGCGATCTACGACTTGATGAAGGTGTTCTTCGAGCGCGGAAAGGTCGTGGATCTCGAGATTCGTCATCTTGCTGTCGACGGGGATGTGGTTTTGATGGAGCGCTTCGATCACTGGATCATGGAAGGCACGTCGTTGATGTGGCCGGTAATGGGCGCCTATCAGGTCCGGGACGGCAAGGTAGTGGCTTGGCGGGAATACTTCTGGCGGGCGGATGGGGACCCTGGATTCGGTTCGGCCGGGGTGTCTTGAGACCGATGTGCAATGAGAGCCTCGCTCGGCATACCGAGCGAGGCTCTCATTTTGCGTTCAGCGTGGACATTCCGTATGTGCCGCTCCGATCATCGACTGCACGTCGTAGTAGTACACGCGGATCTCGGCAATCTTGCCCTCGGCCAATCGCGTCTCTTCGGCGAAGCGTGTGAACCCTCCGGTGTCATCGAGTGGATACCCACCGAAGGCGACTGCTCGGTCACCATCGACCAAGATGTCGTAGATCTTGAACTGAGTGACATCCGCGATCTGAGCCACGGCCGCGAAAACAGTGGCCAGTGCGTCTTTCCCGCGGTATTCACCTCCGAAGGGCAGGTGCGTCGGCTCGTAGGTGACGACGTCGTCCGCCAGGTAGTCCTTCATTGTCTCGATATCGCCGCGCGCTCCTGCTGAATAGAAGCGCTCGATGATTGAACGATTCAACTCTGTCACCGACTGAGTCTCGACCATGTTTTCGATGTGCTTCCTTCGGATCGCTCAGGTGAGCTTGTACAGGTTGATTGCGTTTTCGCTGAGGATCTTTCGGGCGTTCTCAGGCGATGTTGCAGCGACGACTTCGTTGATCGCGCTGGCGGAGTATCCGAATGTGCCTTCACTGTGCGGATAGTCCTGGGCCCACATGACTCGGTCGGCGCCTAGATAGTCCAGCAGCTTCAGTCCGATCGTGTCGGTCTGGAAGGTGGCGTACATGTTGTTCTGCCAGTAGTGGCTCGGGCGGTGTTTCATCGGCCAGCCGAACAGTTCGCGGTGCGCGCCGTAGGTGAGCTCGGCGTCTTGGAGTGCACCGGCGATCCAGTTGATGCCCCCTTCGGCAAACACGACCTGGAGGTTGGGATGACGGTCGAAGATGCCGCCGAAGATGAGGGAGCCGAAGGCGCGGCGGAAGGGCGCAGCCTGCATCAGGAAGAACGTTCCGAAGCCGCCTCGGCCGCCCGAGGATGGCACCTCGCCGATATGAAAATTGACCGGTAGGTTCGCCTCGGCGACGCATGCCCAGAAGCGGTCCATCTCCGGGCTGTCGTAATCGATGGCCTGGCCCTGGGCGTTCTTTCCCGGGCTGAACGGGAGCATGAAAGTTTTGAGACCGAGGTCGACAATCTGCTGGACGGCTTGTTCGGCATGGTCCGGGTCCCACCAGTTGCTGCAGATGCCGACTCCGTAGAAGCGACCGGGGTTCTTTTTGTCGAGTTCTGCGATGTACTCGTTGTACGTCCGGTACATCAGCTCTTGCATGTCTTGGTCCGGATAGCGGATGAAGGCCAGCAGGCTCTGCGGATAGACGATCTCCTTGTCGATGCCCTCCGCATCGAGATGGCGGTTGCGGACTCCAAACTCGAACCCGTCGTTGAGGACCGAGCGGGCCAGCGCCGTGTCCACGTCAGCGGACTCTGGATATGCCTGCATCGAGTCGGGGAAGCCGACGCGCCAGTAGCGGTCGAACCAGACGCGGGGGGCGGCCTCGCGACGGTCTGCGGGGAACCGCTCGTAGAAGATGTCCTCGGTGAGTTCGATGTGGTTGTCGGCAGACACCAGGACGAGGTCTTGCGACAGCTTCGCGGCCGCTCGGGGCTGGCCGGTCCGGTCGACGATCATGCCGGCTTCGGCGGTCAATGGGTTCTCGAATGTAAGGCGTTCGTCGAGCATGGCGACCTCTCCGTCGAATTAATTTGCAGGACAACGGACATCACGGTCCGTGGAAGCATTTCCAATCAGCACTCTGGTGGAGCTCTTGCGGCTCGCGACAATGTGATGCTAGCCACATCTCGTCCGCATTGCAACAGTGTTGTACTTTTTGTCGTGAAGTGGAAAGCGAGATCCGGTCTCAGTCGGATGTGCGCCGGAACAAGTTGATGCGCATAGGGGTTCGGCTAACCGCGTTCGGTAGCTACATACTCTCTGACGTTCCAATCGCGAGGATCGTGGGCCGCGACCGGCACGGCAGTGGTCGGCGTGCCGTCGATCACGTCAGTCCACCGCTCGGCGACCATCTCGATGGTCAACGGATTTGCCGTGAAGCCTCCCGTTTCGGCCAGGTATACCCGGTTCACCAGACCGCCAACCCCGTTGATGGTGTCGCCATTTGCCGAACAACTCTCGTGCGACAGGAACGCGGCGACGGGGGCGACCAACTCGGGTGGCAAGCTGGCCTGCGCCAACTGGTACATCGGCGAGCTCTTGTCCTGTTGGGCGGCGACCATGCGGGTGAAAGCACCCGGATTGAGGTTGTTGACCTTGATGCCGAATGCCTCGCCCTCGCCGGCGAGCGCGCGGGTGAACGAGAAAATGCCGCCTTTGCTGGCGCTGTAAGCCACGAGAAGGGGTGCGCCCGCGAACGCACCCGAGCTTGTGTTGACGATGCGTCCGTAACCGTTAGCCTTCATATGTGGCCACGCGGCACGACATGTCCAGATCGTGCCCATGAGATTGATATCAATGTGCTGCTGGATGTCGCGTGACGTCATCTCGTCGAATGCCGCGGCGATCGATATGCCAGCGTTGTTGACGAGCACATCGATTCGACCATATGCCTCGATCGCGGTTTGGATCAGCGCGGACGCGCCTTCCTCGGTCGCGATTGAATTACCATCTGCCACAGCGTTTCCGCCCGATCGGCGGATCTCATCGGCGACCTCCTCGGCCGACGCGGTTCCTGCATAACCCGGCGCTGCTGTGCGCCCGATGTCGTTGACGACGACATTTGCGCCGCGTTCGGCCAGCAGGAGCGCATGGGAACGGCCAAGGCTGGGGTTTCCGCCCGCGCCGGTGACCACCGCGGTGCGGCCATCGAACCGAAGTTCGGTCATGGAGTGCCTTTCTCGATTGGCTTGGTACGGGAGGCGACGGTCAATTTCTTTGTTGAGGAGGAAGCATGAGCGGGCCCTCGCTCAGGCCCCGCCGTTGTTGACGGGGTCAAAGACTGTCAAATTGGCAGGCGAGCGGTATCGGCCATCTTTGCCCCTGTTGACCAGCCCAAACTCTGTGAGGGTATTGAGCATTCGGGATGCGACGGTCCGATGCACCCCGACGTGATAGGCAACCTCTTGGATGGATAGTCCGTTCTGTGACGTTGCCACCAGTCGCAGCGTGGCCAGCCCGCGTACCAAAGTCAGCGACCCAGCCGTCATTGCCAGTGGCTATCTGTTGTTCGCACGGCTCTCTCCCTGGAGGCGAAGGGGCTGTCGCGCTCGGTCGCTTCGCCGCCGCGGGTACGGCGACCTGCGTGATGCGCTTCCTCCGCTGATGGACCCGACCTGTGATCATCGGGCTTGGACATTGTGATGCTAGCCACAAGCCTCCAAAAGTGCAACGGTGTTATACATTTAATCCACCGTTGTAAGAGGGGCTCCCTGCTCGCCGGGCTCAAGTGGCGCGGCGACCATCGCTGACAACGGCGTAGTATCCGTCCGCTGTGTTCGGCCGTCATCAGCTCCGAAGTCCCGTTCCACGACGCGTCCATCGCGGAAGCCCCGTGATCATTGCTCTTTTGTATGTGGCTTCCCGGATGTGAGAAGGTTTTTCAAGTGCCTGCGTGATCGAGGCGCCCACATTTGCTCGGTGCTCGCGACGGTGTCGACGCGTCTTCCCGCCGCGAGCAATGCCTGGATTTTGAATGCTCGGGCTGCAGGGCTCAGATGATGTGTGACTGTCCTCAGGGGCGCGCTGTCGGTGTCACGGATCGCTCCCCAGATGGTGATATCGGGATTGCCGCGGTCAAACGCTTCGCGTGCGTAATCGCGGGAGAGCCCTTCTCGGTGCACCGAACTCACCGCGATCAGTACCTCTAGGGGCGGTGTGGATTCCGATGGTGAGGTGATTGCCGTGAGGTGTATCGGGTTCGCGCCGAGAATGGTCAGCGGACGGTGGTCGCTATGTTGTGAAGTGACTACGACATCGACCGTCCAGCCGGCTGAAGCGCGGTCGAACATCCAGCCGCCGGCGAACCACAGGAGGTCATCGAGGTCCGTGGCAATAGCCAGGACCCGGTAAGGGCGATCAACTCTGTCCGAATCAATCGAAGTGTCGTGGCGAGGTTCGCTATTTCTTTGTAGCACATGAGGTTTCGATTCCCAGGTTTGGCCCCCAGGGAGGACGTTCATCGCGATATCCGAACAGGCACGTTGCTCCATCCGGCGACGCTTGTCATGTTCACTCGCCGAAGGCTGTCGTGGTCGACAGCGTAGTGCGGCATGAAGTCAAGTAGGTGATCTAGAGCGACTCGACTCTCCAAGCGCGCCAGCGCTGCGCCCAAGCAACTGTGTATGCCGTATCCAAACCCAAGGTTCTGCGCCTGGGTGCGGTCGCGGTGGATGTCGAATCGGTCTGGATCGTCGAAGGCGCGTTCATCTCGATTGGCGGCGGCTTCTATCAGGAGAACCGCCTTTCCCGCGGGGATCGTAACCCCGTGCAAATGGCAAGGTTTGAGCGTATAGCGGACGGCATACTGTGCGGGGGCCTCATATCGCAACAGTTCCTCGACAGCGGCCGGGATGAGGCTTCGATCGGAGCGCAGTTGTTGCCACTGGTCCTGATGCTGTTCGAATGTGACGATCGCGTTGCCGATGAGCTTGGTCACCGTCTCGGCACCCGCGCCCCCGAGTAGGGTTGCGAATCCCGCGATCTCGATATCGTCGAGACACGTTCGGCCGCCGTCATCACGTTCAACTTCGGCGGCTATCAATCCGCTGATCATGTCGTCGCACGGTTTGGCGCGTCGCTGCTGTATGAGTTGGTAATACATCATGCCGGTCTGAATACTCGCTTCACGGCCGGCTTCGCTCAAACCGATCTGGCCTTCTTCGCGCTCCAGAGTCTTATCCAGCCAGAGCCTGATCTGCTGTCTGTGCTCTTCAGGTACGCCCAGCATGGTGGCGATCACTTCGACTGGAAACAAGGCGGAAAAGTCCGCGACCACGTCGAAGTCATCGGGGTTCGCCTGCGTCAGATATTTGATGATCATGTTGCGGACGACAGGTTCCTGCGCTGTGATGGCCCGGGGTGTGAATACCTTGTTGACTAAGCCACGCATCCGACGGTGATCGGGCGGATCCATCATGATGATCAACGGGTCGTAGGTCTCGTCGGCGAGCACCTGATCGAGGGTTATTCCCTTGGCTGATGAGTAGGTTTCGAAGTCTTTGAATGCGGTCGCCACGTCGGTGTGTCTGGTAATGGCGTAGAAGTCGTACTGCTCGTTGTAGTAGACCGGCGCTTCATCACGCATGCGGCGGTATGTGTCATACGGGTTGGTGAAGTACTCCTCAGAGAACGGATCGAACACCAATGTCGAAGCGGTCATTGCTGCCTGGGCCTCCAGTCGTTGTAGCCGACTAGTATCGATATACTCATCGGTATCTGAGATACACGGTAGTATCTCTTCTGTTCTGCGACAACACTGTGGGCGGATGCCGACCTGTCCTTGCGCACGGGTTTCGACGAGTGCGGGGAGCCGGAAAGGATCCCCTGTTGTCCGCCGTACGGTTCAGCAAGCCCAACGCACCTCTGGAGATCTGATGGCTACCCCTACCGCGCCTACCGAGGCCGATCTGTATTACGACCCGTACAGCGTCGAGCTCAATATGGATCCCTATTCGGTGTTTGCCCGGATCAGGGAAGAGGCCCCGCTGTATTACAACGAGCAGCACGACTTCT
>NZ_JBZDPT010000010.1:0-86236 GCF_058270035.1 Mycobacterium shunyiense
CCACGACGAACTCACCCCAGCCGAGTTTGCCCTACAGTGGGCCACGACCCACCAACCCCAAGTCGCATAGCGACTGGACCACCAAACGGGTCCCCCTCACGGTCGCCGATATGCGGCTACTCGCCACACTCAATGCCTTCGTCGAGCATGCGACGCGGCAGGTGGGCATATCTGTCGGATGACGGCACGGTGACCAGTCAGGTCGCGTGCGCGGGCGGTTATCCCGGCAAGCTCGAGCGTCGGGCGTATGCGTGTAGCAACTGCGAGGGGTACCACCTCGCATCGAACCGCGCCGACGAGTATGAATCGACGAGAAGTCGGAAGCATGCAGAACGATGCAAGTCCGATATGCCGATGTCAGGCTGATCGATAGCGGTAACCAGTTGCTGACCAGTCGCCCCGCTCAATGAGGGTCCACCGCCGCTGGTGTGAGATCGATTCGAAGCCACTCCACATCCTCACCCACATACCGGATCAAGTCGTCCTGCCGCGGCTGTCCGATGACCGAACGGTAGGCGCCGACTGTACGGAGTAGGCGTCGATACTGCTGCGCCTCGCGGCTGAGTGGAAGCGCAGGCACGTACCGTTCGATCACTGCGCCGTCTGGTCGAGTGAAGATCCAGAACGGCTTGATATCCGAGTCACCCTGAACGCGCGCTGCCACCGCAGCGTCGAACATCGCGCTCCACGGATCCGCGGTCTCGTCGCAGATCGCCGATGCGCCGAACGCAGCAGCGACGTTCTTCCTCACCGCGTGTCCCTTGTACCGATGGACTCGACCTTCGCGTTGCTCTAGGTCGACGGGGTTGCTCGGCAGATTCCAGTGCACGATCGCGTGACTATATGTATGGAAGTCGAGACCCTCTTGGCCAACTGAGGTTGATGCGAGCACGAACGGCCGAAACGGCGAGTTGAACCCAGCGCGAATGGTGGATTCACGCTGTGCTGCTTGTTCATTGGACTGCATCCGCCCGTACCTCGCGGCCAGGTGGCTGCCGATGCGGTGTTCTTCGAGGTTGATCTCCGAGCCGGTGACCGTCACCTGCTCCACGGAGTTCGTGACGGTACGAATAGACAGCGCTTCAACCATGACCGCGCTCAGGGTCTGAGCGCGGACGTAGTCGTTCGCATCTTGCAAGCCCTCGGATTCGATGAGCACATGGGCGTACTCGTCCAGAACGGCTTGCAGGCAACCGTTCAACGAGTGATCCAGAACAGCGCGCCAGTACGACTCGTCATCGCCGGACCGAACGAGTGCGACTATCTCGGGCTTGTTGAACAGCGACCGAAGTCCGTGCGCGACTCGGTAAGCTGCATCGCGGATCTCGTCGTCCTCCAACGAATCATCGCCGCCGGTGACTCGTGATAATGCTCGCAACGCGCACACGCCGGCGCCGGCAATGGCGATTCGGGTGACCACCTCGACGAGGTCGGTCGGTCGCGGGCCGAGCGTTGATACATCAAGTGCTTCGGCGCGCTGTACGTGTGCGGCGAGGCTCGACTCGGTGTCCTCCTCACCGTCCCATGTCCGCATGCGCGGTACGAACGGATCGGCATCTGCCAGATGCCGATCGAGCAGGAAAGGTGCAGCCCAGTACCAACTTTGATCGGCTGGCCCCGACTCGGCTGTTCCCGCCGGGAGCTGAGCCAGCGACTCGGCCACTTTAGTGCGCACGGCCTCGATCATCGATTCGTGGGACAGGGGCAAGGTGGTGTCTTGTTGTCGAGCGATCTCTAGTGGATCGCCGAGACGAGCCAGGACCGGACTGGGGTACAACAGTGCCAGCGCGGGCATGCTGGCGTGGCGACCCGCGCTCATACGGAACTGAAGCGGGGGAGTAACCGGCCGATCGTCGTATTTGCGGTCAGTCAGTTTCGCCGCCTCGATAGCACGGCGCTCCGCCTCGTAGCTCACGATCACCGCGATCGCCTTCGGGACCACCGACCACGCCGAGAAGATGAGTCGTTTCGTGAAGGTCGCGAGCTCTGGGTCGGCGTAGGCGCCGGCCATCTCGTAGTAGGGCAGGGACGGCGGCAACCACGCCAATTGCCATGCGCCGCGATCTACAACGTCATCCATCAGCCCGCGCAGTTTGGCGTTGCCGGGATCAATTCGTTGGTAGCGGTGGACCTCCTCCCAGTTCATGAGCCCGCGACCGTGTTGAAGAATCTTCGCAAGCGTCGCGTCGTGCTGCTCGGCCGCCTCCTGGAACTTCGTCCTCACCTGATACGAGTTTCGGTCCATGAGATTCAGTGGATATGGAGTCGAGCGCCAGTACTCGAAGACGTCGTGTCGATCCACGTGGCGCGCGACAGCGTCGAACGTCTGCCAAGAGCGAAGGTCTTCGGCCGCGAGGCGGGCGCCGCTCATCTCGCGATGCTCAAGCATGCCGTCTCGGTTCTGAGTCGCAGACAGGCGTTCTGTTCGGCACATGACGCGACGGAGTTCGCGCTCGACCACTGCCTTCGCCGCAGCCGCTCCCGTGTGATCTCCACCGGAGAACAGGCTTTCACGCATCGTGCGAAGTTCGCGCTCAACGATGTGGGCACGTTCGTCGTCGGCGAGGAACCTCACTGTGCGGCTAAAATCGCGGTAGTGATCGTCACCCTCGGGTTCGTCCGGCAACGTGTACATCTTGTACGGGGTTGCCGAGAGGAGCAGTACTTTCGCGTCAGGATGGTCGAAGATCGCGTGAGCGAGCTCTGCGCCCTCATCGTTGGCGTCGAGCAGGTCTTTGAACCTTTGAAACTCGTCGAGGATCACCAGGTCAGGTTCGAGATGGTGGACCGCGGCTCGAGAGACGAGTTGACGCAGCTTGCCCACCAAGCGGTTTCGCCGGCTGCTCAGTTGGTAGGTCGGCTTGTCGCGCAGGTAGTTGAACTCGTCGACGCAGGCTTCGAGCTCATCGCGCAGCCGACCGCCGCCGGGACCTTTAGCAGTCTCGATCGACTCGCCAAACGACTGACAGAGCTCCTTGTCGAGAGACGACCTGTCGAACCACTTCAGCTGCCCTTCGAACCGTGAACGTTCGACGCCGCCTTCGAAGAAGCGTTTCCAGCGGGTCGCTGCTACGGCATTCTTGCCCCAGCACTCCGCGAGCATCCAATACAGCAGCACACGCTCCGGTGCAGCGCCTCCGGACGTGCCGACCTTGAAGGATGTTCCGGGTGTGAACGACACGAAGTTGACTTTGTTGTCGCGTAGATTGCGGATCACGTTCGGCAGCAACGTCAGTCGGTCGGCATGCCTCACCGTGTTGCCGTCGACCACCTTGAGTCGGCTCAGATTCTGTCGAGCGATCTGGCTATTCGAGCAGATGTAGACAACGTCGATGCGCTTGTCCGTGTCCCACAGGTGTTCCACGGTCTTGGCGACGAGACCTTTGGCCACCATCGTCTTGCCCAAACCCACCTCGTCGGCAACGAGGAATCGTTTCACCGGATCGTCCGTACCCCAAAGCCGTTCGAAGGCATACTCGACGGTGTTTCGCTGAAAGTCCTTGAGGCTGGACAGTATCTGCTCGGCGTCTGGCTTCATGCGCGATGCTGCTCCTGATGGACCTGCCACACGACATCCCATAACTCTTCGAACCCGTCCGGCACCAACTCGGTACCGTTCGGCAAATCTCGCAACTCCTCGACGAGACTCGCGACGCGCGCCAGTGCATCCTGGTCTCTACCCGCCGCCCGCACCAGCGGTTCGAAGAGCGCTACGTCGGCGTTCGACTGAGCGGGTCGATCGGAGTCGGCGAATCGTTCTGCTCCCATCCCCGCTACTTCGGCGAAAAGCGCGTCGTAACTGGGGTCGCCCAGGAGGAAGACCAGGTAGCGCAGCACGTCTTCCTTACTGCGAAGAATCGAGAACACCGCGTCCTGTCGCCGGTTGTCGACAGCGCCGGTCAACTCGGCTTTGAGAACGCAGCGGCGCGTTACCTTCGCGGTTCCGCTGCCATCGGTCGTCTCCACGACGACGAACGGCGTGACGTTGATCGGCGACACTGTCCACACAAGCTGTGCAGCAAGTGGTTTCGCCTGCCCTTCTCCAAGCGACGCCAACCTCAAGGTCGTCGCTCCGGGCGGATCGACAGGGACGTCGAGCGTCAAGGTCGCCGCGACGCGCTCGTCGTCCATTGTCTCGACGTGGAGGACTGGCCGGCCCGTGGCGAGACGTCGGTGAAACGACTCGAGCATGAACGCTGTTGTCGCCGCTTCGTCGGCGATGCCCTCTTCGGCGGTTACCGAGTACTCTTCGAGGATCTGCGTGAGCCCCGGCGCTTCAGCCGACCCGTTGAGAACTGCGAGTACGCCACATGAGGAGGTCGGTCCCGTCAGGATGGCATCGAACTCGACGTTCCGCGTCCATGATGCGGTGGTCAGGTTGGCACTCCCAGTGAGGACCATCGACTGATTCTGTTCGACGTCAATGACGAAGGCCTTCGCGTGAAGGCCGTCGTGCGATTCGAAGAATCCATCGGGAACGGCTTCGGTGACGGTGTCGACGTCCTCGCTGGGATCGACCTCGGCCAACCGCTGCAGTACGTTGACCTGCCATCCGCACAGAGCGTCGGAGCCCACTTGTTCCAGTGACTCGACTCGAGAAACGACTGTGCGTTCTTCCGCGACGCTGGCCAATTGCTGCACAGCGCCTTTCGACAGGAACGGGCTGATCGCAAGCAGGCGACGACCGCGATCCGGAAAAGGCCAGGTGCGCTGGCCGTCGGCCGCTATCGAGACCAATTCGCCGCCCGTGAACGGTGTAGGTGGTGCGAGCGTTACCTGCTCGAGCGTGCGCGCAAGGTCCTGGAGCTCGTCGGACCGGCTCTTCTCCAGCGGCCGTAGCGCAAGGTTCGGGAGCTGGCGGATGAACTTCGCGGCGGGTGCAGCCTCGATGGCTCCATCGTCCTGCTCATCGAGGATAAGCGCGGTGTCCCAGGACCGGTCGAACGTCAGATTGCGGCTCAGCACGATGACACGGTGGAGATGCTTCTGATCCTCTGTGACGAAGCGCAGCGCCCACATCTTCGGATGGAACAGCGAACCATCTTGCGAAGGTGCGGCCTCCCGCACGCTGTCTTCGACGAAGGTGAGGATGCTGCGGTACTGCGAAGGTACGTGAATTCCGCCTGCCTGGCAGAACACCGTGGTGTGGTCGGCATAACGGCGCACCGCTTCGAGAAGTCGTATTGAATCCAGCGACTTGATGTCCTCGGCATCGTCGCGCTCGAACAGCGCGAACGATAGCGGCGCGAGGAGCAGCGCAGTGAGATTGAGCGAATAGGTCGTCCCGACAGCGACTTCGATGCGGTAGCCGGCCGGCGGGCGCAATGCATCGGTCAGCAGCACGCGCGTTTCGGGGGTGAGCGTCACGCAGCTGCCCTCGCGTCGTACAGATCGCGAAGGTGGCGTCGGGCGACCGACCAGCGGTAATCAAGCCTGCTGAGCCCGCTCCGACCGGACCAGCGGTCCAGGGCGGCCTGGTTCATCAACCGTGCTCGTCCACCTTTGATCTGCCGTTCGCGGCTGCTGATCAGTTTGGCCGCGGCGGAGTCCGTTGTCAGGTCGCCGTCGGACGCGGCGAGGTCTACCCAGGAGTTCACGAAGTTTTTGGTGGCCTGCCGTAGACGCGGATTGCATCTGTGCACGGCGGCCCACCATTCCGAGCGACTCCAGTCATCGAGCGCTTGGGTCGCGTACATCTCGTCGCGCCAGAGCGGGAGTTGAGCCTCGTATTCGGCGACGAGTTCGTCGCGGTCGCTCTTGCGTGCTAGCAGCAGGTTGTACAGCACTGCCGCGCCGTAGATCACCGTGTGGAAGCGGCGGGCGTGGTCGATTAAGTCTTGCAACTGTTCTGGAGCCGCGCCGATGTTATCCACCTGCCAGACGTAGTCCGGCAAGTCATCAGCTTCGTTGCGGATGAGCCATGCCAACATAGAGTCCGTTCTCGACGCCGCGATGACGTCCGACAAATATTGCTCTTCTTCCGGTCGGAGTTCGAAGGTCGTCCTTCCCAGCCAGCCTGCCGGGGCAGATGGAAGGTGCGGATCAAGATCGTTATCCACCAGCAGATCTCGTACCTCGGGGTCGTCTGCGCGTGCGGTTCGGTTCGCGAGGCGACGGTAGTCGTACTGCCGGCGAAAGTACGCCTCCGGCGAAAGGTCGCCATTGCGGATGTTCCATGTGCCCATCGCAGCCCAGTACATGCTGCTGGGCATTCGTTTCAGCTTTGCCCGGGCAGTGTTGCCGATCACACCGAGCTTCTCTTCACCCTGACCGAGCGCGTAGATCAGTTGCAACTCGGACTCCCGAAACCGCGCTCTCATCTCAGTAGCTGATCGATTGCCGCGCGCCGCCTCTTGCATCAACCACGGAATGAACAGGATGTACCGGAGTCGGGTCTGAAGAACCGAGGTGCCTGGGAATAGCGCGTCTGCGAAGGCATCCCTGATAGACCCGATGCCAAGCTCGTCGACCGTCCCTTCTTCCTTGAAGAGGTCCACAACCTCGAGCATTTTGCGCCGCTGCTCGTTGTCCGTGTCAAGCCACCCGAACGAAGAAACCACGGAACCGATTGTGGCTCAGCATCCCGACACTATGTGGGTAATGGGACTACAAGCGCGCGAAGCCGCTGCTCAGTCGTTGCTCGAAGTGCGATAGTGGCGGGATGTCGTCGACTGAACCGGTGCCTATGCCCGTCTGGACTGGGTTCCTCAGGTCTGTACTCGAAGTAATGGAGAACGGGAAACTGTGGAATCGTCGCGCCCTGCTGAGGGCGGTCTGCGACCACGTCGGACTCACCAGTGAACAGCGTTTGGAAACCTTGTCGTCCGGCGAATCCCGGGCCGAGAACCGGGTGGGCTGGGCGGTGAGCGCGCTGTATAAGGCCGAACTGATCGAGAAACCGCAACGGGCTACGTACCAACTGAACAACGCTGGTCGGGACTTCCTGACACAACACCCGATCGACATATCTGAGAAGACGCTCAAGACGCTGCCCGCCTATCAAACCTATTTGTCATCGATCAGGGCTGGGCAACCCGAGTCCAAGAGCGCCGTGGTCGGGCCGACGACGGACGACGCAGCTGACCCACTGGAAATGATCGAGAACGGCGTCACAGCGGTACACGCCGAAGTGGCGGCCGAGTTGCTCAAGCGCCTCCGCGAACAAGACCCGAGCTTCCTCGAGCAGTCAGTCCTCGACGTGCTTGTCGCCATGGGGTACGGAGGCACCGAACAGCGGGCCACCGTCTTAGGGGGATCGGGAGATAGCGGCGTCGACGGAGTAATCGACCAAGACCCGCTGGGGCTGGAACGCGTATACATTCAGGCCAAACGGTATCGCGAGGAGAACAGGGTGCAACGCCCCGATATCCAGGGATTCGTCGGTGCGCTGCACGGGATGGGAGCGAATCGCGGCATCTTCATCACGACAAGTCGCTTCTCCTCGGGAGCGCGCGAATACGCAAAGGGTATCGGCACGAGAGTGGTGCTTATCGACGGACAGCGGCTCAGCGAACTGATGATCAAGTACGGCGTCGGCGTTCAGAAGCGCCAGGTGTTCACGGTCGTGGAGGTCGACGAGGACTACTTCGAGTGATGTGAGTACCCACGCCAACAAGGTCTGCGGGGTGACAATACCCAGCTGTCACCACCGACTCGATCGCCGCCAGCTCCGACGAACTCTGCTCGTGCACTTCGGCCAAGACAAGTCCGAGATGGTAGCGGATCGCGCAGACTCTCAGAGGGATGGGTGCGCCTGTCGAGTAGGTGAAGTGAGATGCCGTGTGCCACCGCGCTATGGATTGGCGAGCAGGACGAGCTCACTGACCGACCGACGTCCGATCGCCGAGACAGCCCGCGTGATCGGAGGCCCGCGGAATCCTGCAAGGATGGGGCGATGTCCGACGAACCGCGTTTTGTCGATGTGGTCAACCCGACGCCGGACGAGATCCGTGCCTGGGCATATAGCGGAGCGTTCGAGCCGATGCAGGACTGGGACCTCGTCATCGCCGATGTGGATAACCTGCAGCTGCTCCTGGAACTTATTGGCGACCAAGCGTGCCCTGCTCGGGACTACCTCCTTGGCAGC
Source organism: Mycobacterium shunyiense (assembly GCF_058270035.1). Taxonomy (NCBI): domain Bacteria; kingdom Bacillati; phylum Actinomycetota; class Actinomycetes; order Mycobacteriales; family Mycobacteriaceae; genus Mycobacterium; species Mycobacterium shunyiense. The sequence goes on from NZ_JBZDPT010000010.1 coordinate 8,087, forward strand.
TTGTATTGCCTGTTTGGCCATTCGGACCGCACCGACCCACGACTGCTGAGTGCCGCCGAGGCAGCGCAGACAGGTTCGGATCCGTGGATCGCGACGTGGGGTAGGCGTGTTTGTCGGGTCGTTGAGAATCCGTCCGAATTCAATCGCGCGGACTGGTGTGACTGGGGCGGCTATCGCTTGACCCCGAACGGTTAGGTCAAGTCGGCCGCACGCAGTAGACACCGGCTGCAGGCGGTGTGCCTAACCGGTGTCGGCCCCTTGCGGCCCTTTCTGTCGGCACGGATACGAGAGAAGTGCCAGCGGTGGAGCGCCAGATGGTCGTACCAACTGCCCTCCCGCATTGCAGTTTCGCAAGTTTGTCGGTGGGCTCTGTCATTCTGTTCGGCTCGCGTGTGCGAGCGGCATGAACGACGAATGGAGCACACACGATGACTACCTACCTGGTGCGTACCGCCGAGACCAACCCCGCCGGTCGCGCCTCTGCGGATGCGGCGCCACGGACTGCCGGATCTCGAACCGCACCGAAAGAAGAATCTCAGCGTCCTTGCCGCCGGCATCCTAGTGGCACTCACCTGCAGTATCCTCCTGTCTCTCAATGCCATTGGGGTGACGGGACCCACGGCACCGTCGGTGCAGCTGGCCAGTGCCGTCACCAACGTCGAAGAGCGCGGCGAGCCGCGCATCCGTGCTTTCTCTGGGCCCACGGTTCCGCTGGAACCGGTCTCGACGGCAAGCCAGCGCAATGCGGTGCGTAGCGCCAAGGGCTATCTGGACTACAGCGCGTTCTCGCGTCAGGGGCTGATCGAGCAATTGGACTACGAGGGGTTCTCGACGGCAGATGCGATCGTCGCCGTCGACAGCATCGCGGTGGACTGGAATGTGCAAGCCGCGAAAGCCGCCAAGGCCTACCTGGATTATTCAGGGTTCTCCCGCAGTGGACTCATCGACCAACTCGAGTACGAGGGGTACACCCCCGCGCAGGCCGCCTACGGAGCCACTGCAGCTGGGCTGTAGTGGTGCCGCTGGGCGTCGGTCATCGCGTGGTTGTCCTTCGGCGAAAGTAGTAGCCCACGGATCGCTACGCGATGGCCCGCGCCTTGCCGGCCCGTCCAACGCCTTGTCGGCCGGCGGGTTACCGGGCGCTCCGGCCAACGTCAGCTGACCCGCCCGGGAGAGCTGTTCTGTCCCAACAGAATCACCGAAAAAGGCATTGCTGAACACATATTTGGAGGCTTCAAGTGAGCAGGAACAAGGGCTCCTCGGGCGCGGGCGGCGCCATCTTCTTCGTCATCGTGCTCATCGCTATGGCGCCGAAGCCGGTATGGATCGCCCTCGGCATCGCCATTGTGGCTGGAGTGGCGTGCTGGCTTGCGTACAAAGGCGTAGTTGCGCTGGAGAAGTATGGATACGAGAAGCAACAGCGGGACCGTGCGCAGCAAGCCGCGACGGCTGCGAACGCCAAACAACAACGCGAGGAACGCATCCGCATGGAGAAGCAACGGCGCATCGACACGCTCGGCAAGCAGAATGCTGCGCTCGTCGAATCCGCACTGACCGCGGTGAAGCAGATCGCCGCGTCCGAAGCCGCGCGCGCAGGATGGCTCGGCGACGTCGACTTCAGCGCTGACATCAAGACCATCACCGACAACTTTGAGAAAGCGCACGCGCTACGTGGCGTCATCGGAAAGTTCTCGGCACTGGACAAGCCCAGCGTCGAGGACCGCAAGATCCTCGCCGAGGCCAAGACCACCGCCGCCAACCTGGAAGTCGCAGCGATCGAACGGGTGGAGCTCGTCGGAAAGTGCGACAAGGAAGCGGAACTCATCGACAAGTCGCTACGGACCGAACGCGAGGATGCCCGGGTCGCTGAGCAGCGCGCCGAGCTGCACGCGAAGTTGAGTGCGATGCTCTACGGCATCGAAGCCACCCCGGAAACCGCACAGCAGGATTCGACGGTGGACGCGGTGATGGCACGCGTGCAGGCGTATCGGGAGATCAAAAACCAGATTCAGCTGGCCCGTGACGGGGGAGCCGCGTAGGCGCGCACCGCATCGGTGCCGGCCTGCACCACAGTCACAGCCCCCGGAACCACCCCGGTGCGAACGCGATATCCAACCGCGCACTGGACTTGTATCTCGACCACGTTGCGATCCCCGGCGGCTGGCTTGCCGTAGACCCCGCGGGCCGCGGCCACCACCCGGTTGTACTCGGTGGGCCAACGGATTTCGGACGCGATCTGCTCCAGCACCACCCGATCCCGCCCCAGTACCTCAGTGACGATCTCGACTGCGGGCAGTGCGTGCCGCTTGTCGGTGTTGCACCGCGAGCAGGCCAGCACCAGGTTGGCCAGCCCGTCGATACCGACCAGTGACCACGGCAGCACATGATCGATCGGGTTGTCCGCCGGCAGGTGGGCCTTGCAGTAGAAGCAGTGCGGCGTGAACGCCTCTTTGAAGGGCGCGCGCACGGCGGCCAACGCGGTGCGATCCCGGCCGAACAGGTGGCCGGCAATATCGGGCACCTCGGCGGTGAGGAACTTGTTCATCCGTCGCACATCGTCGATCCACATGATCTCCAGCGCAGGCTTGAGCAGGCCGGCGAGCCGGGCAAGACCGGTCGCCACCCCGGGCATCAACTCGATCGCGTCACCGTGGGCGCGCAGCGTCCGGCGGGAGACGTTGGAGTGCAGAAAGCTGTCGTCGTAGAGAAACGGGTCGTTGGTGTCTGCGCCCGGTAGACGCTGTAGCCGGTACAACGGCTGTTGCGCCAGGCACAGGCAGATCTCATCGATGGACGCCTGATAGACGTCCGGTGCGGTCGTCATCGCAACACTCAGTGACGCGCCGTCCCCGGCGGAACGTAACGCCCTGACTGCACGAGGAATTCGTTCGCGTTCACCAGTGGACTGCCGAAGGTCGTGACCCTCGAACGGGCGCACCTGGCGCCAGTACAGCTCCAGCACCCGGTGCGCGAGGTCGGGAATGGGCACCGTCAACGGATCCGACGGATGCTCCGGCAGATTCTCAATGCACTGGTCGATGAGCGCCATCAGAGTGGCCAGCTTGTACGTCGCCACCCGGGCGCCGGTCTCGAGGATCGCCACCACGCGCTGACCGAGTAGCAGGGGATCGATGGCGTCGGACACGAAACCTTGTTACCACGGCCTGCGGGCATTCGGGTGTGGTCGGATCGAGATTGACCCTAGCTCCACATCTGCGGCCGGCGGGGCCGTTGATAGTCGTCGTGTGATTCGAGGACGTTGCCGTCTTCGTCTTCGGCCCACCACCGCTCGAACGTTCCACCGCGCTGCGTGATCACCCGATGCAGCTGTACGAGAACGTATTCCTTGGTGCGGTCGACGGCTTCGTGCGGTGTTGCCCCGATCGCATACCCGTGCACCGCGAGGTCAACGGTCCCCACATCGGAGCTCATGTAGAACGTCACGGTCACGCGAACACGGTGCGGTTCAGACATTTTCGAACCGCGGATGATGCTCAGCGGCCATCGGGTACGCGATGCACACCTCTGATCGTTCATGGTCTCCTTCCATTGGTTGGCCGCTAGCCGAACTCAGCGACAAGTGCCGAGTGGTCGGTCTCGCCGGCAAGCCGTGGCGCGTGGTCGAATTCGCAGGACCGAATGCGTTGCGCGAACTCCGGCGCAGCGAGGATGTAGTCCAGGCGAAACCCGTTGTCGCCGGGGCGGCTGAACCACGAGTACTCGCGGGCGGTCGGGTGCTGGGACCGCCACACGTCGGTGTAGCCGGTCGCGATCAGGCGACCGGGCATTTCCGGTCCGACGAACTTCGTGCCCTTGGGGTCTTTGTCGAGATCGTTGTTGCCCGTGTTGAAGTCACCGATGAGCAGATCGACGCCACTGTTGCGAGCCCGGTCGATCAGTGCTTCCCAATAGGGGAGTTTGGCGTGCGCCTGCGGCAGGTAGACACCGCACACGATCACGCCTTCGAACTCGGCGCACCACAGGTGCCGGGCGGGCAGATTCCGGGTGAAGGGCGCCGCCCGCTCGATCGGCGCACGGGAGGCGATCAAGACGCCGTTCTGCTTGGGCTCGGCCGCGGGATGCGTGGTCGTGTAGCCGGCGCGTTCGAGTTGGGCGACGAGCTCGGTACCCGCGTCGTTGGCCCGGAACTCGGTCACCACGAGCAGATCGGCGTCATAGCCGAGCAGGCGTGCGGCAAGCGCATCACCGAACTTGCTACCACCGTGGCGGATGTTCAGTGTGGCGATTCGCAACGTCATCTGGAGTTCCTCTCGCTCGACGTGGAATCTCCAGCGAGCCGCACAGTATGAACGGGGGTACCGACAACCGGTCGAGCCTCACCGGCGCACCGGGGCATTGTCGGTGCCCGCCTCTACTGTCTGCGCATCGAAACTCGCGGGAGGTGAGCGATGGTTCAGGTACCTCAGGCACGACCCAGGCGCGTCGACCTGGTGTTCGCGCGGCCGCGCCCTGCCGAGACCATCGCGATCGCGGTTGCCGAGGCGGCGTTCGGCTACCGGTATGCCGCGGTGGGGGAGTCCTGGTCGTGCGCAGGAGCGGTGGCGGCGCCCAATCCGGAGGTGGCGGTGCTGGATGCCATCGACGCGGTCCGCGCCGGACACCCGGAGCCGGAGCGGTTCCGATTCGTCGTGAACCTGTCCTGTGGGAGTCCGCTGTGGCGCTACGCCGGGCAGCTCTCCGAGGCGGCGAGGGACTGGTGGATCGAACGCCCTGACCACGCTGATCGATCACTGCTGGCGGCTGCCGTCGCGTGCCTGCAGAACGACTGCCCGGCGCAGCCGGTGCCGCACCCGTCGTCGCGACCCATCGACGGCGGGCCCGTCACCGTGGCGACCGACGGCTCGGTGCGGCAACGGCACGCCGGGTTCGGTTGGCTCGCCTCGTCCGGGGACCACGGTCTGGCCGGGTACCGGTCGTCGCCTAGACGAGTCGGTACCGAACCGGTGCTCGTTGCCGAGCTGCGCGCGATCGGCGCCGCGGTGTCCGCGTTGCCCCGCCACCACCTGACGGTGTTGTCCGACAGCCAGCTCGCCATCGCCACGGTGAACCGCTGGAAGCGCGGCGAGCCGTCCATGCCCGCCGACTACCCCGCGGAGCTGCCTGACCGCGACCACTGCCTGCACGCCGCCCGACGCCGCATCTACGGCGAACGCAACCGAATCGAATTACGTTGGGTTCCAGGTCATTCTGGTGATCCCCTGAACGAGGGCGCCGACGCGCTGGCGCGGTTGGGCTCACGGTACCGACGCGGAGACGCCGATCTCGATGACGACGAGTACCGCCGCCGCGCCGCGGGCATCGCGCAGGCGTTCGCCGCGGAGTTCCGTCGGGTCGCTCCCGTGCCGGCTTAGTGTCGCGTGCCCACCCAATCACACGTGCAGCGCAAGGCAGTGTTGGACGTCGCCCAACACTCCAGCCCGGAAAGCGTCGATGCGGGCAAAGCCTGCCGGCACCGACTTCCCGTTCACGTCGGAGGCAGCCAACCCATTGGTGAGCAGACCGGCCACGGCCTCATCGAGATCACCCGCGGTGAGCGCCACCGTGTTGCCGTCTGGAGTACTGACCTGGCGAGCCAGCTGTGCCGTCGCCACGCCCGTCAGGCAGGCGGTACGCAGCCCTGCCTCAGGTGAATCCAGCGGCAGACCCTGGGCATGCTGCAGCGCCAGCATGTAGCGCGAGATCAGCACCGAGTAGGCGGTGTTGTCACCGGAGAGCCCGTTCCCGCCGCGTGGAGCGCCCAATTTCTTCAGCCCAGGCAGATCGACGGCGATGGTGTTGGACGCCGGACAAAAGGACGCTGGAGGCGTTGGCCGCGCGTCCGGGCATTTGGCGGCGGACGCCACATTGAATGACAGCGCAGGCGGATCGGCCGGTTTGAACAGGATGGTCAGCGCCGCGACGACGGACTTCACCGACTCGCCCGACACCGGCCATTCGCCGGATTGTCCCCGCTGCAGGGCGACCGGCAGATCGCCGCGGCGCCCCTTGACCTCGGCGGCGTCAATGCGTTTGCATTCCGACGGGCCGTCGGCGAACCCGAACTGGAATGCCGAAATGCGCTCGAACGCCGAGCCGTGTTCGCCACCGCCGCCCGCCGGCGTTCTCTTCCCGGTGAGCAAGGGATCGCGGAAGGACAGCATGCCCGCCAGTTGGTTGTTGAGTCCGGAACCGGTGGACAAGGTGAAGCGACGCGATTTTCCTTCGGCGACCCAGCGCATATAGGCGCCGGCAAAGCAGTCGGCCTGCTGCTCGGCGACGAGTACCGACGTGTTCGGGGAGTTGAGTCGGGCTTGGTGCTGCACGGCGTGGCCATACTCGTGTGCCAGCACCATGGTGACGGCCATATCGCCGTACGCCGTGCGCAGGCCGGGCAGCAGAACCCCGCGGTCCCACCCGATGGAACTGTCCGCTGAGCAGAAGGCGGCGTTGACCAGGCCGGCGGTGCCCGATCCGCAGAAGGATCCGCCCCGGGCTTCGGAATCCCACGAAATAAGCTGCTGCACAGGGGAGAACGTGCCTGGGAAGGCATCGCCCCAGGCTCCCTTCCAATAGTCTTCGACGTCGCTGACCGCTTGCGCGGCAAGGACGTCGACAGAACCCCCATCCGTGCCTTTCGCCGTGCGTGCCGGCTTCGGCGCCCCTGCCCGTAGCCCCGACGGCCCTTCGGTGACGCGCATGCCCGCCACGACGGCGGGATCAAAGGAATCGGTCTTGCCGCCAAGGCGCGAGCCGCAACCCGACACCATCAACACGACGACGAACGTCATTGCAGCCCAGCGAAGCTGCCGTTGGATCCACGGGGTCATCCGGTCACCACCTTCGGGCGTCAGCGGCCACGCCCCAACCTGCAAACAATAACGCGTACCGTCCGCGGTCGGCGGCGATCCACGGTGTGCGCCCCGTCAATCCGACCTGAACTGGTTCCGGCTCAGCACGACTGACCATCATCGGTGTGGAAGACTCCGGACGAGCCCGCGGTGCGCTGGTGATCGGGCGCCCGCTGCGGCTTCGTCCTGATGACGCCCGCGGCAGATGGGGGAACGCCCGATGATCGAGCGGCTGACCGACGCTCAAACAGTCGGCCTGGCGATGGCGATCCTGGGCGTCATGTTCATCGCCGGATGGCTGCTGCGTCGCATCCGTGTTCTGCGGGCGTTGTACATCCCGGCCAGCGTCGTCGCCGGATTCCTTGTATTGGCGCTCGGCCCCCAGGTCCTCGGCCGGATCACCGGGACGAACGGTCTGTTCCCCAGTGCCGTCGTGGACGTCTGGCGGGTGATGCCTGGCCTGATGATCAACGTCGTGTTCGGCGCGATCATGATCGGCAAAACGCTGCCCAGGCCCAGGCAACTGTGGCAGGCCGCTGCGCCCCACGCCCTGTTCGGTACGTTCCTCTCGCTGGGGCAGTTCGCCTTGGGAGGCGCCGCGGTGCTGCTGTTGCTCGAGCCCGTCTTCGATCTTCCGCCCGAATCCGGTTCCCTGCTGGAGATGTCGTTCGCCGGCGGCCACGGCACGATCGCCGGCATGGGCGAACTGCTGACCGACGCGGGAGCTCCCGAACTCATCGACGTGGGTCTCGCGCTCGCCACGATCAGCATGATCACCGGTGTCGTCGTGGGAACGGCCCTGGTGCGGTGGGCGGTGCGCAGCCCCAAAGTGACAGTGATGCGCAACTCGGTTCCCGAGGCCACCGAGGATTACGACGTCGACCGCGTCCACGTCTCACCGGCCGATCAGCGGCCCGTTTCCGATGCAGGCATCCATCCCGCCACGTTCGCTTTCGCGTTGATCGCCGCGGCGATCCTGGTGGCAGTCGGGCTGCTGTGGTTGTTGCGGGCAGCGGCGCACCTGTTCAGCTCGTACATCTTCGACACCTTTCCGCTGTTCCCCTTGGCGGTGATCGGCGGCTTCGTCGTTCAGTGGGTGGCCACCAGGACGGGGCAGGCGCACAAGATCGACAAACGGTCGGTCGCCGGCATTTCTTCGGTCGCACTGGACGCGCTGCTGGTGTGCGCGATCGGCACGATGTCCTTGTCGGTACTCGGCTCGAATGTGCCCGCAATACTCGTCTTCACCGTGATCGGCGTGCTGTGGAGCACGGTGGCCCTCCTGTGGTTAGGACGCCGATTTCATCCGACCCACTGGTTCGAGCACGCGATCGCCGATTTCGGACAGTCACAGGGCAATGTCGCCACCGGGTTCGTCCTGGCCGATATGGTCGACCCGGAGCGGCGCACGAGCACTGCTGACGACTACGGGTACAAGCAGCTGCCCTATGAGCCGATCCTCGGCGGCGGATTGCTCACCGCGATGTCCGTACCTCTGATCACCGGAATTGGATTGCCCGCCTTCACGATTGCCAGCTTCGTCTTGCTCGCTCTGGTGGGAGTGTGGGGGATGCGTCGCCGGAGCACAAACAAGGTGGCGTAGCGAAGCGGTGCGTGACGGGTTGTGACATCGCCTATGTCGACTGGACCGGGGCTGGCTCGCGCGCAGAGACCTTTCGCGTTCGCATGTACAGCCAGAGCAGCACCGCCGCGAACCCCGCGATCCCCACAACTTCGGCGAAAGTCCCGTCATTACCGGGGAAGATCGCGAACGGGTCGTCGCTCCCGGTGCCGGCGACGAACCCGGCGAAGACGACGCCGTAGAGGCTCTCGCCGACGATCATGCCGGTGGCCAGCAGCACGCCCAGGCGTTTCTTGCGGTCGACATCGCCACCGGTCCGGTCGGCACACTTGTTGTAGAACCAGCCCAGCAGCGAGCCGAGCGGGATGATCAGTGTCAGGCTCATGGGTAGGTACATGCCCATCCCGACGGCCAGCGGCGGCAGGCTGAACCGTGATGTGCGGGTGAGGATTTCGTCGACGATCACGATTGCCACCCCGATCGCGGCACCCAGTCCGATCAGCGACCAGTCCAGCGACCCGCCGAACACACCCTTGGCTAGTGACGAGATGAGCGCGGCCTGCGGGGCGGCCAGGGCGTGGTCGGTGGCCCCGGGCGCACCGAGGAAGCCGAAGGCCTGCTGCATCAGGTCGAGCACTGGCGGGATGATCGCCGACCCGAACAGCACTCCAATCACCAAGGCCACCTGCTGTTTCCACGGGGTAGCACCGACGAGTTGGCCGGTCTTGAGATCCTGCAGGTTGTCGTTGGAGATGGTGGCGACGCCGAAGGTGACGGCCGCGACGAACAGTGTGAAGGCCACCAGTGCGGTGGACTGGTCGTTGTCGGCGCGACCGAAGGCCACCTTGATCACGAGCGCGGCGATCAGCACGGTTAGGATGCCGACCCCGGATATGGGGCTGTTCGAGGAGCCGATCAGGCCGGCCATGTAGCCGCACACCGCGGCGATGATCAGGCCGATGACGAAGATGAACACCAGGCTCGCCACGATGATCCCGACCGAACTGCCCTGCAGCACGGTGCCGCGCGAAAAGTCCCACAGCAGCGCCGCGATCGGGATCAGCATCGCCACGATGACCCCCACGACGAGGGGGAACGGGATGTCGCGTTGGGTGATGTCGACCAGCTGGCCGCCACGCCGCTCCCGTGCCGAGGCCATCGCCTCGGTGATGCCTTTGACGATGGGGCGCAGGATCTTCAGCAGCGTCCACACCGCGGCCACCGCGATGGCGCCGGCGCCGATGAACCGCACCTCGTGCACGAACACGCCGTCGATCACGTCGGCCACCGGCTCGCCGGTGCCGAACGTGCCGATGGTGCGGATCGGCAGCAGCACCCCGAAGGAGATGACCAAGCCGACGAGCATGGCGATGCCGACGGTCATTCCGATCAGGTGCCCCACCCCGATCAGTGCCAGCGACAGGCTGGCGCCGAACATCGATCCGCCGGCACCGACGCGGAAGAACGCCGCGACATAGTTGGCCAGTACCTTCAGATTGGCCAGCAGTCCGAATCCGGCTGAGACCAGGGCGCCGAACGCGATGACCCGGATTCCGACGCGGTTCTCCTCGTGGCCCCGCGTGCTGTCCCCAACCTTGAGGACCTCGGCGGCGGCCACCCCTTCCGGATAGGGCAGATCCGAGCCGGTCACCAGGGCCCGGCGCAGCGGGATGGAGTACATGACGCCGAGGATGCCGCCGACCGCACACACCGCCACCGTCATCCAGTACGGGAACCCGGTCCACCAGCCGATCATGACCAGCCCGGGCAGCACGAAGATGATTGCCGACAGCGTGCCGGCTGCCGAGGCGACGGTCTGCACGATGTTGTTCTCGACGATGGAGTGATTGGCGAAGTTTCGCAGGATGGCCATCGAGATCACCGCGGCCGGGATGGCGGTGGCGAACGTCAGGCCGACTTTGAGACCGAGGTAGACGTTGGCGGCGGTGAACACCAGCGTGATCGCGCCGCCGAGCAGGATGCCGCGGATGGTTAGTTCACGCAGGGTCGGTGTGGTGGGGTGTGCGGAGCTTTCGACGGCCAACTCGGCTCCCTCTCGGTTGCTGGTGAGTACACGGTAGGCACTCGGCAGCCGCAACGCTGGGTGATCGGCTGAGTTGGCGTGATCGTGTGCTCGACAGCTAACTTTCTCAACCTCGAATTGTCATACCTCGATGGGATAATTGACGTATGTCGCAAACGGTTCATCACCGCCTCCACATCCTCGAAGCCGCAGATTGGAGGGACGGCATCATCACCCTGTTGGAGCCGCGCTCGCCGTACCGGCCGTGGCGTTACGCGTTCGGGGAGTCGCGTCCTGGCGACTACGCGCTCGTCGTGTTGGGCACCGATCCGGTCTCGGTGGTGACTCGGCTGGCCCGCATCGACCACGAGGGCGGCTTCGGCGGTGCGGTGCTGAATCCGTACGGCGTCGATCTGGTGGACCAGGCGACGCTGGCGATGGTGCTCGACCTCAGCGATGCGTTCGTCAGCTGGCGCCTCGATGACGACGACGCCGAGCGGGTGATCCTGGCGATCCACGAGAGTCCGGTGTACGGGGGACCGGAGAATCGCTGGGGGCATTCCTCGGTGGCGGCCGCACGCAATCTGCTGAAGTTCGACGGTGACTGCCACGGCTGTGGCGCGCCGATCGACCTGAGTGAGGCCGACGCCCGCGACCTGGTGCACATCCATACCGTCGACCCGTTGCCGCGGTGGCATCCGGATTCACCGATCCGATCCGCGGACAGTCCACGCGTGCGGGGGCCGTTCCGTGCGGCGGTGCGGGCAGTTGCCACGGACTGGCCGGCCGTCATCTGTCGACGCTGCCGTGACCGGATGCGTGACGGCAACTTCCGGTCGTTCATCGACTTCAAGTTCGCCCAGAACCCCGAATGTCCACAGTGTGGAGGGCTACGGACCCAGACGATCCAGTACGGCGATCCCGCCGATCCCCAGTCGTGGGGACCGTGGCTGCACATCGGCGGCTGCTGCCCCAGGGATGAGAAGTGGTGGTGCACCGTGTGTGACCACGCGTGGTGGTGAGCGCCAGAGACGAATTGTCGGGGTGCCGTGCCATTCTGGTCGGCTCACATGAGGAGGGGGCCAGATGACTTGGATTTGGGTAGCCGCTACCACGCTGATGACGTGGTCCGTGTTCGGGATCTCGCTGCTCGGCGCGACGGCCTTTCACAGCCGGCGCTGGGAACAGGAATTCGCGAAGGCCGCGAGCCAGGAAGAGGAACGCCGCGGACTCAGCGACAGAAAGTTGTCGCGCAACGAGCACGACGCCGTCGACACGATGAAGGGGCGAAAGTCCCCGCATCCCGACAATCTCGCGGCTCCATTCCACGGGCTCGGACTACGCGCATTCACCGTCTTGGCTGGGTACAGCGACCCTCGGGAGTTGGCGATGCTCGTTGCGGACCGCCGTAGGGAGCTGCTCGGCCGGGCGCTGGAACGCCAGGCCGCGCAGGCACGTCGGTTCACGACAGTGCGCTGGGCTGTGCACGTCTGGGTTGTTCAAAAGCGGCTGAGCCGAACAGAAGTAGCAGTGAAAGGAATCGTGTGGTTGGGGCGTCGGTCAGTGAACGAGGTCACCGCGATCGTCAAGGAGTACTCGACCAAGCTCGGCGTGATTGCGGTCTTTGTCAGCTCACCGTACTGGCTGCTTACCCGGGATCACGCTGGCGCGTTGGCGGCGCCAGACCTCATCGGGCTCTTGACGAAATTGGTCTTGCCGGGCCTCGTCCTGTGGGCGATCGGTGTCCTGCTGTGCCGGATTCTCGTCGCTCATGCCGGGTCCCCGCGGACCTGGCCGCGCCGAAAGGTCGTCGGCGCGTCGCTCACAGCGTTCGTCTGCATTGCTGCGGGTGCCGGAGCCCAACTGGTCAGCTCATTGGTCGCGGATCAAAATTGGAGCTTGTGGTCCTACGCGGATGACCACTCGCACAACAACATCCGGATTGGCGCTGCGATCGCTTCGATGACCTTGCTGTGGATGACGATCGTGGCGGCGCGGAGCGTACTCAACCGGCGCTTGCTCACCAGTGAGCGAATCGCAGCCGTCGCACTGAGTGCTGTCCTGCTCGCGAGCAGCCTCCTTGCCGTCGGCGTCGTTTTCGCTGGCGCGGTCGCATCCTTGCTGCGAACCGTAGCGATCTCGTTTTTCGTGTTGGGTTGCCTGATTTTCTCGGCGAGTTGGGTGTTCAAGGCATACGAGTGTTTTGGCCGCTACACGAGCCTGGCCCGTGCCGGCATGGAGGTTCCTCTGCGTGGGTTCTCACGATGGCTGCTCGGGGTTTGGCTCTTGTCCGTGACCGCCATTGTCGTCTGCGCCGGTACTCCTGCTGCCACGGACAACACCGCCGTCGGCCTGGTGTTGATCGTGCCGGCGATGGTCACCGCGTTGGGGACGGTGCCCGTAATGGTGGGTACCGTGTTGTTCGTACGCCGAGTCAACACCTACTTCGAGCGGCACGCGACGGCAGAGGCCGCGAACAACCTTTCCGGCCAGTCCTCGGGCGAGGATCAACGATTACCCAACCGCCGCAAGGCCTCCCGGAACACCGGGTTCGGATTGGCGTCGGGCAACGCCTCAAGGACGTCGGCCAATGCCTGCTCAGCTCCGACGCCCGAGCGCTCAGCACCGTAGATCGCCGCCACTGTGGGCGTGCGGCTGTAGGACTCGACGCAGTGCACCAGCACCGTGTGACCCTGCGCGCGCAGCTCTTCGATGGCACCCACCGTGTCGAGCAGCACGAAATCCAGATGGGGATTCTCGTCGAAGTCGGTCTTGTCGATCAGTCGCGCCTCGACATGCGGCATGCCCTCGGGCACATCGCTTTCCGCGATCCGGCACAGCGACACCACCGCACTCACCTCGGCCGGAAGTTTCCGCAACGCGCCCACGCTGCCCAGCAGAACCCCCGGGTCGTGCGGGTGAGAGACGAGGATGTCGGCGCGCGACCACGAGTAATCCGGGTCGGTGCTCGGCTTCTTCTGTTCGATCGCCGTCGTCAACGTCACCAGCCCACGTGCCCGCATCCCGGGCCAACCGTGCAGCAGGGTTCGCCACTGCAACGGGACCGCGGACGCCCCGTACGCGGCGCCGAGCAGTCCGCCGGCAATTGCGGCCACCGTGTCGGTGTCATTTCCGGAGCGCACGGCCGCATCGATCCCGCGACGCAGGTGCTCGGGACCGCGACCGTCGGCGGCGGTCGTGACGATCGCCGACCATGCCGCCTGCAGCGCCCCCACCACCCACCCGTTCTTCGGGAAATCCGCGGGACGGGAAGCCTCGGCCTCGTCGAGTCGCTGGATCCACAGGGCGCGACGATCGGGGTCGAGGTGGTGCAGGCCGATTCGGACATCGAGCTCGGTGGTCAGCACGGCATGACGAATTGCGCTGCACCACAACACCGTGGCGTCGGCGGCATCGGCCTCGAAATGAGTGAGTCCGCTGATCGCACGAGCCGCCTCGACCATGGCGTCCTCGTCATCGAGGTAGGCGATGGCCACCGGCGCGGTCCGCATCAGCGATCCGTTGCCGCCGCTGCGACCCTCGCGTGCGTGCACATCCGCCGCTGCCGCCCGCGCAGCGTCGGCGGTGATGGTGCCGCCACGGCCCGCGGCGCGGAGCACCGACCGGGTCTGGATCCCGACATCCTTTGCAACCAGCGACCATTCGTACCAGCGCTTCACGATCGCGTCCTGCGCCTCGAGATCCCGCAAATCGGCACCGGTGGCGGCGACTTCCGCGATCGCGATCGCCATCGAGGTGTCGTCGGTCCATTCCCCGGGCTCCCAGGGGCCGCCGCCGACCATCTCGACCGGCAGTTCCGGTCCGCGCGCCGGCTGGAACTCGTACGGTGCCCCCAGTGCGTCGCCCGCTGCGGTGCCCAGCAGTACGCCCTCAACGCGGTCGTTCAGTGATGCCATGATGGCCCCTCCTCGATATTGCGCAAATACGCGCTAATTAGTGAAGAACTGTACGCTGAGGTACTGACATGGACAAGCACGAGTATGGGGACACCAGCGGCAAGGGGCTGGAGGACTACCCGCGACCCTCGGTCGCGGTCGATACCGCCGTGCTGACCGTCGACCCCGCCGCCGGCCTGGTGGTGCTGCAGGTCCGTCGCACACGGGGGCGTGGCTGGGCTTTGCCGGGCACATTCCTGCACGAGGGGGAGCTCCTCGCCGATGCGGTCCGGCGATCGCTGGCGGACAAGGCCGACGTCCACGGGCTTAACCCGCGGCAACTCCACGTGTTCGACGCGCTGAAGCGCGACGACCGGGGTCGGGTGTTGTCCGTCGCGCACCTCGCCGTTGTCCCGGCAGAACGCCTGGCGACGCGCGCAGCGGAGACGACCCGCCTGGTGACGACCGATATCCGCGGTGGGCTGGTCTTCGACCACGACGACATCATCGAGCTGGCAGTCGCGGACGTGCGGGCCCGCTACGAAAAGTCTCCGGACCCCGACCACCTGCTGGGGGACACGTTCAGCCTGCGTGACCTGCGGCTGACCCACGAAGCGGTTGCGGGACATCTGCTGCAGCGCGACAACTTCCGGCGCGCGATGGTTGATCAACTCGAAGCGACCGGCGACTTCACCGCCGGTGGCCGCGGGCGCCCCGCCGAGCTGTTCCGGCGCGCTGCGTCGACGTGACGTCGAATCCGACTGGTGTATAAGCGGTTTGCTGTGTTGCCGACGTAAGCTGCTGTCCTCGTTCGACGTGGGCGTCAGTTCTGCCGTACGGTCGAAAATATGGCTGTGTACAACCAGGCTTTCGAATGGACAGAGACGAATCGACATTGGCTGATCGAGGTTCCGGTTCGAGTCGCGGCGTACATCGTCGTTGCGTTAATCATTCGGTATTTGCTGCATCGCATGATCGACCGCGCGACCACCGGCAGGACCAAGAAATCCAGTAGCACGGAACTGGAAGGGCAAGCGAAAAAGCCTCCACTGCTGCGCTACTTGCGTGATCGAGCCTCGGCGACGACCAACGGTATACGGGCGGCCGAGCGCCGTCAGCAGCGCGCGCAGACCATCGGCTCGGTGCTCAAATCGACGGTGTCGATTGTGCTGCTGGTCTGGGTCGTGCTGGCGCTGCTCAGCGTGCTCGGGGTGAACATCGCACCATTCATCGCCTCGGCCGGCGTGGTCGGGCTCGCGATCGGCTTCGGCGCCCAGAACCTGGTCCGCGATTTCGTCAGCGGCGTGTTCATGCTGCTGGAGGACCAGTACGGCGTCGGCGACAACGTGGACCTCGGCGAGGTTTCCGGGGAGGTGCAGTCTGTCGGGCTGCGGATCACCACGGTCCGCGACATCGACGGCACGCTCTGGTACGTCCGCAACGGTGAGATCGCGCGCGTCGGGAACATGAGCCAGGACTACGCCGTGGCCCGCGTCGAGGTACCCGTCGCGCTGACCGCAGACGTGGACCGCGCCGAACAGGTCGCCGTCGAAGCCGCCCACGAGGTCATCGCCGATCCG
This sequence comes from Mycobacterium shunyiense, assembly GCF_058270035.1. NCBI lineage: Bacteria > Bacillati > Actinomycetota > Actinomycetes > Mycobacteriales > Mycobacteriaceae > Mycobacterium > Mycobacterium shunyiense. Next base: position 24,016 of record NZ_JBZDPT010000010.1, read on the forward strand.
TCGATGGCCGGCAAGGTCATCGGCGAACCGGAGATGCTCGGTGTGCAATCACTGGCGGCCGACCAGCTCACGTTGCGGATGACCCTGAAGACCCGGCCGAATGCGCAATGGTCGGTGCAGCGCAAGCTCCGTCGGGAAATCCTGCGCGCCTACGACGAGAACGGCATCGATCTGCCCTACCCGCAGGGCCGGATTCACGCGCTCGTCGGCGGTCAGGAGACCAACGGCACGTAATTGGCTGGGTTGATCCGCGTCTCGCCCGATGACCATCGATACGCGGTCAGCGCCCCGCCTCTCACCGCGCTGAAGTCCACGCACGCGGTGTACTCCGTCCAGTCGTGCAAATGCTCCGGGGAGCCTTGCCGCCAGTAATGCCCGTAGAACACCGGTACCCCCGGCGGGTACACGTAGGACAGGTCACTTCCCGACAGGTCCAATTCGGGCAGCGGCGGGTAGGGCTCTCCGGCCTCGGTGGTGAAGTTTCCGCCCATCTCGGCGAAGTCGCGCAGAGTGACGGCATCGCTGTTCCACCACCGCATGCGCGCGTTGCCGCGCGGGATCCCGTCCTTGTCGAGGTACTTGCTCTGACCGTGGTCGAGCAGACTGATCTCGGGCCCCTTCAGCAGCGTCTCGACCGCCTCATACAGCGGATCACCTTCGGCGGTGGCCGCCACAAGATGGTCCTGTTCGGTGAACGGGGTGGTCGAACCGCATTGCCGGTCGACCACCGCCATCGAGTCCGGGTGCCAGCACGCATGCACGACGCGCAGGTCCCCCAAGTCCAGCCACAGCGGAATCGTGGCGAACCAGTCCAGATACCGACGCCGGTCGGCACCCGTGACCTGGGCCAGAAACGCCGCATGCTGCTTGGTGTTCTTCGCCGACCACGGGCTGTCCGGGTCATCGTGAGCCCGCAGAAACTTCCCGCTCCCGAGCGGCCACTCGGTGTCATAGGCGAGCGCGTTGAATTCGTGATTGCCCATCACGATCCGTGCGCTGCCCGCATCGACCATGTCCTTGGCGGTCTGCAGCACCTGCAGCTGTTCGTCGCCGCGGTCGATCAGATCACCGACGAAGATCGCCTGACGCTCGGGATGCCGGTATTCGCTTGTGCTGCTGCGCTTCCGGTAGCCGAGCTCGGTCAGCAACGCCTCCAGCTGGGTGGCGCATCCGTGGACGTCGCCGATGATGTCGTAACCCTGGGCGGAATCGGTCATGTGGGACTCCAAATCTTCCAAGCGATGGTCTTGTTGCCGGGTCGTGTGCCGGCGGCGGGAGAGATCGCAAACATCGGTGCGCATCACATTCGCTGCCCTGGTTCGGAGCGCGGCGCATCTCTTGACCTATCTCGACGATAGCCGCGTGCACCGACAAGTACCGCACATCGAGAGATCGGGACTTGTCGGCGGCAAGTGTCATTCTGTGCGGCTCGGATGAGCGCGGTACCACCGCTGACGAGAGGAATGACCAATGGCAACCCACACAAACCCCGGTTGGTATCCGGATCCCGAGGGGCAACCCGGTCAGCGCTACCACGACGGCCGTCGTTGGACCCAGCACTTTGTGCCCACCCCTCCGCCGGTCCCGGCGCCGGTACCCGCCGCGCCGGCCGTTGCCGTGGCCGTCGCGAACGGCGGCGGGGCCAACCACGGTCTGCACCTCGTGCTGACGCTGCTGAGCTGCGGGGCGTGGTTGCCGATCTGGATCCTCGTCGCCCTGTTCAGCGGAGGTTCGTCGTCCTCGGTGGCAGTGGCCGGCCCCGGCGCCTCGGTCCAGAGCGCCAACCGTCGGCCCGCGCTGGTGGTGGTATCCGTGCTGGGCGGGCTGTTCGTACTCGGCGTGATCGCCGAACACCCTTGGCTGATCGGAGTTTTGGCAGTGGTCGGGGTGGTGGCCGGCGTCGGCGTCTGGGCACTCAAGTCCGCCCAGCAACGCGAGGGGCAGCAGCGCACCGAGCAGTTCCGACGCGACATGCTCGCCGACCGCGCCGACTACGAGGACCAGCTGTACCAGGAGGGCGACCCGCGCGGAGTGCACGGTCGCTACCCGCCGCCGCCGGAGTAAGGATCTGCGGCATCCTCGCTGTTGGGTGAGGGTTTCGCCAAATTGGTACCTGATTTGGTACCAACAGGATTACCCTCATCTCATGCCTTCATTGAACCTGGACTTCGACGACGCCGAAATGGAGCAGATTCGGGCCGCGGCCCGAGCCGACGACCTGTCGTTGAAGAAGTTCGCGCACGCGGCCGTCATTGAGCGCGCCAGCATGCACAAGCGCAGAGTGGCTGAGGCGGCGCGGGTCGTGGCCCAGCGTTCGGCCGAACTCAACCGACGTTTGGCGTGATCGAGTATCTCGACCGCGATGACGTACTGACCGCTGGGTCAATCGCGTTCGGCGGTGAACTGCAGGTGCGTGACTATGGCCTGCTCGACGCGGCCGTCGCGCGGCCGCGGGCGACTCTGTACGGAGTGGACGCGTATCCGCAGGTGTGGGAGAAGGCTGCGGCGGTGTTGCAGTCCTTGACCCGCAATCATGCTCTGGTGGAGGAGAACGAGCGCACGGCCTGGGCGTCGGCGTGGACGTTCTTGCACATCAACGGGATTGAACTCGCACCCGATTTCGACATCGATAGGGCAGAGATTCTGATGAACGAGGTGGCGACCCAGGATGGTGAGCTGGGTGAGATCGTCGCTGCACTGTTGAGTTTTAGCGTCGCCGGCACGTGATACGACCCCAACTGACGATCCCGACAAATTTGTCGGATGAAGGCTGTTAAATCGTTGCATGCCGCAAGAGGGTGGGCCCGCCGCAGGTGCCGAACAGTCCGTCCACGACGTCATCTTGGAACTCCTCGGAGCCGACGACGCGCTGTCCGACGGGGCTAAGGACGTCGTGCTGAGCGCCCTGGCGGAGGTGTCCGGCGGCACCGACGACGCCGCGGAAACCAGCCCGGCGCCAACATTTCTCAGCTCGATCGCGGTCTCCGGATTCCGCGGTGTCGGCCCGTCGGCGCGGCTGGACCTGTTCCCGGCTCCGGGTCTGATGGTGGTCAGTGGCCGCAACGGTTCCGGAAAATCCAGCTTCGCCGAGGCGCTGGAACTCACGCTCACCGGCACGAGCTACCGCTGGAACAAGAAGGAGAGCCTGTGGGCCGAGGCCTGGCAGAACCTCCACCACCCCGACCCGTGCCAGATCCAGGTCGGGTTCACCCGCGAGGCGGCCGGTCCGTTCACCGTCGGGGTCGACTGGGGCCAGGGCGCGAAGCTGGACAACTGCACCACCTGGACACAGGCCGGCGGGAGTAAGCGGGTCGACGGCACCGCAGCCCTGGGCTGGACGCGGGCCCTCGAACTGCACCGACCGCTGCTGTCCTACGAGGAACTCGGTCGACTGTTCGACGGCGGGCCGTCGGCGTTGTACGACGCGCTGGCCAAACTGCTGGGGCTCGACGCGCTCGCCGACACCGAGAAGCTGCTGGCCGCACACCTCAAGGCGATCAGGACCGCCAGTGACACCGCCGACGCCGAACGTAGGCGCGTGCAGGCTGCGTTGGCCGGGCAGTCCGATGAACGCGCCGAGCGCGCCGCCAAACTCCTGCGCAAACACCGTGTGCCCCTTGATGATGTCCGCGCTCTGGCCACCGGAGGGGGCGAGGCCCACACCGACGTGATGCCTGCCCTGCGGGCCGTGGCCCAGCTGGAGACGCCGACCATCGAGAGCATCGAGGAGGTGACGCGGCAACTACGCACCGCCGCCAAGGCTGCGGCCGACTCCGCGACCGCCGCGATCGACCTCACCAGTCAGCGTGTCGACCTGTTGCGCACCGCGCTGCGTTTTCACGAACAGGGCGGTGACGCCGACTGCCCGGTGTGCGCGCAGGGGCGCCTCGACGCGGAGTGGGCCACGGCTGCGCAGCACAGCATCGCGCAGAGCGAAGAACTGCTGGACGAATACCGTGCCACGGCACAACAACTCAAAATCGCTCGGGCGAATCTCACCAACCTGATCCAGGGACTGACCTCGGCGGCCGCAGTGCCCGGCGTCGAACTCGCAGCCCTCGCGGGCTACAACGATGCGGTGGCCGCGGCACGGAAGATCCCGGTCGGGGACGACGCGCTCGCGGCACACGCCGAGTCGACGCTGACCGAGGTGATCGCCACCGCCGAATCGCTGCGCGCCGAAGCAGCCGACGAACTCGCGCGACGCGAGACCGCATGGGCGCCACTGGCGGCCCAGCTGGGTGGCTGGGTTGGGCTAGAAGAGCAGGCCCGGGCGGTGGACGACGAGCTCAACGCCGTTTCCAAGGCCAAGAAGTGGGTCAACGAGCATGCTGCTGCCTTCCGCAATCTGCGGCTCAAACCCATTGCGGCCCAAGCCCGCGACATCTGGCACCAGCTCCGCCAGGAAAGCAACGTCGACCTCGTCGAGATCTCCCTGGAAGGGACGTCCACCCGACGCAAGGTGGTGCTCGAAGGCGCCGTGGACGGCAAGCCCACCAAGGCGCTCTCGGTGATGAGCCAGGGCGAACTGCACGCGCTGGCACTGGCGTTGTTCCTGCCGCGCGCGACCTCAGCGAAGAGTCCGTTCCGCTTCGTGGTCCTCGATGACCCCATCCAGGCTATGGACCCGTCGAAGATCGACGGATTCGTCCAGGTGCTCTGCGAGATCGCCAAGACCCATCAGGTCATCGTCTTCTCCCACGACGACCGGCTGGCCTCGGTTATCCGGGAAACCGGGGTCGACGCCCGGCTCGTCGAAGTGGTCCGTGAGACGGGATCGCGAGTCACCGTGCGTGACAACGTGAATCCAGCGCTGCGTCAGGTCGACGACATCTTCGCGCTGATCAAAGACGCCAAGATGCCCGAGGACATCAAAGGCCGGGCCGCGCCGGCACTGTTCCGGATGGCGTTGGAATCCGCTGCCAAGCAGACCTTCTATGCCAAGCAGGCACTGGCCGGCCGCGCACTCACCGAATCCGAGGACAAATGGGCGTCGGCCAAGAAGACCTCGAACCGGCTGGCGCTGGCGATCCACGGCGACCCGCAGGTCGATCTGACGCAATGGCTCAAGCCGGAACGCAAACGGGCACTGCGGATCTGCAACGCCGGCGCGCACGGCGACGCGAAACCGGTCTCCATCCACGATGCCCGGGATCTCGAGAAAACGGTGCTCGACGTGCTGGCGCTGCGATGAGTCCGATGAGTGCCATGGACCTGCTCGGCCAGGCGCAACGTGTTCTGCAGGCTCCGGGCTCGGCAGAGGGGCTGTCGTCCCGGGTGGCGGCGTTCCTGGCCCGTCAGGCCCTGGAAACGATCATCGATCAGCGATGCGCAGCCCTCAAGGCGGACGCGCCCTGGGCGAATTCGCGCAGCAAGCTCGTCGTGCTCAAGTCCCTGGACACCGCCGAGGCCGCCGACCGGGCGGCGCTCGCGTGGAACCGCCTCAGCGTCGCCTGCCACGTGCATGCCTTCGAGATGCAACCGTCCAGCGCCGAGGTTGAGTACCTGTGCGGCGTGGTCGCATCGTTGATTCCCGCCGAGTCCTTCTGAAAGACCCGACAGCGGAACTATGATCGGCACATGGCTCGGGCCAGTTTGGTGTTGTTGTCAGGAATCGTGATCGCGGGCGCTATCGCGACACCCGCCCACGCCGATCCGGCGCCGCCATGCTCCTTCACGCTGTCGCCGCCCGCTGTCGTTCATGTCGACGGCGCCGACATGGTCAGCGTGACCGTATCGCCGGACGCGTGCGGAGCGCCGGCTGATCCGCGCTTCAGCGTCGCCTGCGTGCAACGTCAGGACAACGCTTCACCCATCCAATGCAACCAGGGCAGGGGAGCTCAACCGGCGCACGTGCGCACGCCCTACCGGCCCGGAGCGACCTACGTGTCCACCGGCCGGGCATGCGGCGGGTGGATGGGCATCGCGGAGATCGCACCGCAGTGCCAGGTGCTCGGCCCGCTCTCGGCGCCGCTGTAGCCACGCGTCGCTCTCCGTTCATCTGTGCAATCCCTGTCAGTCACCTGTGCGAGGCAGGCTCGTGCGACGCACCGGCACAACTGAAGAGGGTGACGAATGACAACGGCGAGACGGGCCGCAGCAATGACGACGGCGGCAGCGCTGATCCTGGCGGGCTGCACCACCGAGGACCGCAAGCCAGAATCGAGCACCACGAAGGCGACCTCGCCGATCGACTGGAACCTGCCCGACTCGGACCGCTACCACCGCACCGCCACGTATCCGGTGTACCTCAACAAACCTGCTGAGGATCCGGCCGAGAAGGAGACCGTCGCCGAGATCTCCACCGTCACCCCCGACGGCAACACGGTCATCTACACCGACGCGGCCGGCAAGCGCATCGGCTTCCTCGACATCACAGATCCCGCCAAACCCGTTGGTAAAGGCACACTTTCCCTCACCGAGCTGGGCCATAATGATGACCAGCCGACGTCGGTGGCGGCCGTGAAAGATCGCGTCCTCGTCGTCGTCGACACCACCGGTGGCGACTTCGCGCACCCCTCCGGCCGCGTCGACATCGTCCGGACCGCCGACCGCACCCGCGTGCACAGCATCGACCTGGGCGGTCAGCCCGACTCGATCGCCATCAGCCCCGACGGCACGTTCGCCGCGATCGCCATGGAGAACCAGCGCAACGAGGAGTTCACCCCGCCGGGCAAGGAGGAAGGCGACCTGCCCCAGCCGCCGACCGGATTCGTGCAATTGATCGACCTCACGGGCCCGCCGAACAGCTGGACGCCCCGCAAGGTGGATTTCGATGTCGACGCGGCGCGGAAAGCCGGTCTGGACACCCCCGAAGACCTCGAACCCGAATACGTCAGCATCAACACCCGCGGCCAGGTCGCGGTGACGCTGCAGGAGAACAACGGCATCGCCGTCCTCGACGGCCACACCGGCACGGTCACCAAGATCTTCAGCGCCGGAAGCCAATCCGTCGACGGCATCGACACCAAAGAAGACGACACGATCGATCAGACCGGTTCGATCAAAGACACCCCGCGGGAGCCCGACGCCATCGGCTGGATCGGCGACGACTACTTCGCCACCGCCAACGAAGGCGACTGGAAGGGCGGCACCCGCGGCTGGACGATCTTCGACGCCAACACCGGCAAGGTGGTGTGGGACGCCGGCAACTCCTTCGAACAACTCGCGGTGCGCACCGGCCTGCACATCGAAGGGCGCGCCGAGGCCAAAGGCCCCGAGCCGGAAGGCCTGGCCATCACCACCATCGGTGGTCGCCGCACCGCGCTGATCGCATCGGAGCGCAGCAACTTCGTCGCCGTCTACGACGTCAGTGAACCGGCCGCTCCGAGGTTCCGGCAGATCCTGCCGACCACGCCCGGCCCCGAAGGGGTGCTGCCGATCCCGTCGCGGAACCTGCTGGCCATCTCCTCAGAGGCCGACGATGCCGAGGCCCACGTGCGAGCCTCGGTCAACCTCTACGGCTACGGCGACGCTTTCAAAGCCGCAGGCAAACCGGACTTTCCCTCCATTGTGTCCGGCGACATCGACGGCAAGCCGATCGGCTGGGGTGCTCTCGGAGCACTGTCGGCCGACCCGCAAGACGGCAACCGGCTCTACACCGCCACCGACAGCGCCTACGGCCCGGCCCGCATCCTCGGCCTGGACGTAGCACAGAAGCCCGCGCTGATCGACACCCAACTGCCCATCACCGAGGACGGCAAGCCGGTCACCCTCGACACCGAGGGCGTATCCGCCCGCCCGGACGGCGGTTTCGTGCTGGCGGTCGAAGGCGAAGACGGCCCCGGTAACCAGCTGGTCTACGTCGCCGCCGACGGCCGGATCGAGAAGCGGGTGCCGCTGCCCAAAGACATTGCCGCCCAGCTGGGTAGTCAGGGCTTCGAAGGAGTCGCTGTCGATGGAGACGCCGTCTGGGTGGCGCTGCAACGTGAGCTCAAGTCCGACCCGTCGGGCGTGGCCCGCATCGGCCGCTACACGCCGGCAGGGGACAAGTGGGAATGGTTCGGCTACCAGTTGGAGTCCACCGACACCAAGGACGACTGGATCGGGGTCTCCGAAATCGCCGTCCACAACGGTGAATTGCTGATCCTTGAGCGCGACAAACTCAACGGACCCGACGCACGGCTCAAAGTGCTGTACCGCGTGACGATTCCCGACGGCCCGGGCGTGACCTCCGCTGCCGACAAGCCGGATGTTCTGCCGAAGACGTTGGCCCGCAATCTGGTGCCGGATCTGCAGGCCACCAACGGTTATGTGCAGGAGAAGGTCGAGGGTTTCGCGATCGCCGGCAACCAGAACCTGTACGTGGTCACCGACAACGACGGGCTCGACGACGCCAACGGCGAGACGGTGTTCCTCGATCTCGGCCCGGCGGCGGAGGCGTTGACAGGATAGTTCCGGTTCCCGCCGGTGAGCGGGTCGAGGTGACAAGATGACGCGCATGACGGCGGTCTTCATCCGATCCGACAAGCTGTTGATCTTCGGTGGCCTGGCCATCTGTGTGGTGGCCGGGCTGTCCCATTACGGTGGCTGGCCGCACCTGGTCGGTTTTGTCGTCAGTGCACTGGCCGTCACGGTATTGGCCTCGCTGGTCGGGCTGGCCGTCGACCAACTCGGTGACCGGTTCGGCCCCGGGGCGACCGGGGTGCTGCAGTCCGCGCTCGGCAATCTGCCGGAGTTGTTCATCTGCATCTTCGCGCTCAAGGCCGGACTGGTCGATGTGGTGCGGGCCGCGCTCGTCGGTTCCATCCTCGCCAACCTGCTGCTGGTATTGGGCCTGGCGTTCCTGGTCGGTGGACTGAAACACGGGCCGCAGAAGCTCGGCTCCGCCCAGGTCCGGACCATCCTCGTGCTGATGGTGCTGTCGGTGACGGCCATGGCGATTCCGTCGATCGCCCACGAGGTACACGCGCCGGCCTCCGAGCACGAAGTGTCTTTCTCGATGATCGTGTCGGTCGTCCTGCTGGTGCTGTTCGGATTGTCGCTGCCGTATTCGCTGAGCCGCGACAAGAACAAGACCAGCGCGGACAAGACCAGCGAGCCGGTGCCCCAGCCGCACAAAGAACAGCCGCGCTGGCCGGTCGGGTTGGCGATCGGCATGCTCGCCATCGCGGGCGGGTTGGCCGCGTTCGTCTCCGATTGGTTTGTCGCCGCGCTGGAACCTGCGATGGACTCGCTCCACATCTCGCAGGCATTCGCCGGTCTGGTGATCGTGGCGATCGCAGGCAATGCGGTGGAGAACGTCGTCGGTGTGCAACTCGCCGCCAAAAACCAGTCCGAGTACGCCTTCTCGATCATCCTCAACAGCCCGATTCAGATCGCCCTCGTGTTGGCGCCGGTGCTCGTGTTGGTGAGCCAGATCTTCGGGCTCGCCTCACTGACCCTGGTGTTCGGTCCGATGCTGATCGTCGCGCTGCTGGTCGCCGTCGTGCTGGCGGCGATCATCGCCTTCGACGGGGAGTCGACGTGGCTGGAAGGCGCGGCGCTGATCGCGTTGTACTGCATCATCGCCGCCTCGTTCTGGTGGGGCTGACGTTTAGTACCGCCGGCTGTCACCGCCAACTGTCGAGCACCGCGTCCACGGCGTCGTACACCCGATCCCGAGCTGTACGCCGGTCAACACCGGACATGAGCAGTTCGTCGTAGTCGGTGTCCTCATGACGTACGGACGCCGTGACTGCGAGGCGTACGGCATCGGGGTCGAGCGCACGCCCGGCAGCGCTGCGCCCGACCCGCCCACTGCCACGGACAGCCGCGTGGCGGGCGACGATGTCGGCGCGGCGGGCTGGACAGCGCGGAAACTGGTCGAGAATCGCCGCGGCGAAATCAGCCTGGAATCGCAAGTCTTCGTCGCTGCGCCGCACCCGGTCACGTTCCCGTCGGCGGGCGCGGACCTCGGCGTCGGACAGGCACTCTTGTTCAGCGAGTTCGATCGCCTCGGGTTCGGCTAAGATCCCTTGCCGCTCATAGTGTTTGCGCGATCTGCTCCAACGCACTACCACCGCGTGCAGGTCGCTTGCCTTCGTTGCTCGCCGCGTCAGCGCGGCATCACCGGCGGGAAGGAACTCAAGATGCCCGAGGTCGGCGCACACCAGGCAAACCGGGCCCGCGTCCTCCATGGACAGAATGTCGCCAGTTCCGCCGCATGAGGTGCAGGTCCAGTCTTTGAGCGCGATGACGACAACGAGATCCCGAGTCTTCGCCCCAGCCATATCAGGCGAGGGTAAACCTGACGGCCGGTCTCGCACTACCCCTCAGCGGCGACCAACGACCCCAGCTTGATGTCGGGGTTGTCGCGCTGGAAACCCTCCAGCCGCCAGGGCGTCGAGAACAGCACGAGCATGACCCCGTCGCTGCGGGTCAACACCTCGGCTGACACCTGACGGTTCACGAAGTCGGCGTCTTCGGGGGAGACAACTCGCGCGACCTGATAGGGCAGGTTCTCCAGTGCGATCGGCGCGCTGAGTTCGGTGGCCATCCGGTGGGCGGCCACCTCGAACTGCATCGGTCCGACTGCGGCGAACACCGGCGCCTGGTCGCCGCGCTTGTCCGAACGCAGGATCTGCACGACGCCTTCCTGCTCGAGCTGCTCGATGCCCTTGCGGAACTGCTTGTGCTTGCTCGGGTCGGTGCCGCGAGCGACCGCGAAGTGCTCGGGGGAGAAGCTCGGGATCGGCGGGTAGACCACCGGGATGTCGCGGTACAGGGTGTCGCCGGGGCGCAGCGCCGCGGCGTTGGCCAACCCGATCACATCGCCGGGCCAGGCGTCGTCGAGCGTCGAGCGCTGCTGGCCGAACACCGACTGCGCGTACTTGGTGACGAACGGCTTGCCGGTGGCGGCATGGGTGAGCACGTCGCCGCGTTCGAACGTCCCCGAGACCACCCGCGCATATGCGATGCGATCGCGGTGCGAGCTGTCCATGCCGGCCTGCACCTTGAACACGAACGCGCTGAACGGCGAATCGACCGCCCGCCGCACACCGTCGACATCGACCGACCCGCTGGGCGCCGGGGCCAACTCCACCAGCACGTCGAGCAACTGGTTCACGCCGAAGTTCAACGCGGCCGAGGTGAACAGCACCGGGGAGGACTCGCCGGAAAGGAACGTCTCCCGGTCGTAGTCGGAGCCGTCCATCGACAACAGCTCGGACTCTTCGACCGCGGTGTCCCAGTCATCGCCGGCCGCGGCGTGGGCGTCGGCGGCGGCGATGTGCTCCTCGGGGGCGGCGGTGGCGCCACCCGCGGTGCGGGTGAACCGGATGAACTTCTCCGCCCGACGGTCCATCACACCCTTGAAATCACCGGCGATGCCCACCGGCCAGGTCAGGGGAGTGGTGCGCAGCCCGATCCGCTCGTGGATCTCGTCCATCAACTCCAGCGCATGGCGGCCCGGGCGGTCCCACTTGTTGATCACCGTGATGATCGGGATGCCCCGGTGCTTACACACCTGGAACAGCTTCAGCGTCTGCGGCTCGAGGCCCTTCGCGGCGTCGATGAGCATCACCGCACAGTCCACGGCCGTGAGCACGCGGTAGGTGTCCTCGGAGAAGTCGGCGTGCCCGGGGGTGTCGAGCAGGTTGATGACGCAGTCGCGGTACGGGAACTGCAGCGCCGTCGAGGTGATCGAGATGCCGCGGGCTTTCTCCATGTCCATCCAGTCGGACACCGTGGAGCGTCGGCCCGCCTTGCCGTGGATCGCGCCGGCCTCGGTGATCACCCGGGCGTGCAGCGCCAGCGCCTCGGTGAGCGTGGACTTACCGGCGTCGGGGTGGCTGATGACCGCGAAGGTGCGGCGACGGGCGGCCTCGGCCGCGATCTTGGCAGCTTGGGCGGTGTTGGAGGGCGGGGTCGCCGGGGCGTCTTCGAGGGCTTTTTCGGTCATCTCGACTAGCGATGGTATGGGGGTTTGGGGGCAAACCCGTAATCGGGCGCGTTGATGGCTGCACCGTTCTGGGCCGTTCCCCGGGGGTCTGGGCGCTACAGGCTGTCGGCCGTCACCGTTCTCGCGAGGGCGGCCAGCTTGTCGTCGAGCACCGTCGCGGCGGCCAGCAGGTCCGGACTGTCGTCGATCACCATCAGTGAGGATGGCGCCACATAGGTCAGAGCGCTGCGTCCGTTTGCTTCCGACGTGAGCAGCAGCTCCACCGGGGCGAACAGGCCGGCGGTCAGATCGTGGCGCAGCATTGTGATCGCGATCCGAGGATTGCCGATCACCACCCGCAGCACCTGCCGGTCGATCCCCGCCTTGCTGATCCAGCCCCCGTGATTCCACGTCGCGAACAACATGAACCCGCTCGGGCCGACGAGCGACTGCACGGCCCGTTCGTAGGTTTCCCAGCTTTCGTGCCGCGCTGCGACGTCATCGATCGGCACCGGGGTGCTGCCGACGTCGGCGAGGAGAGCGGCGACGAGCGCGTCGAAACTCTTGGCGCTCTCGTAGCGCAACCGCACACCGTGAAAGGGGATCTCCTGCCGGTCAGACATGCTGATCACCAGCCGTCTCGACCCGTTCGTGCAGATGCGCGGTCGGGCTGCGGTCGATGACAAGACTGAGCAGTTCCGGGCGGCTGTAGTGCCCGCGGGCGTCCATCTTCGCTTTGCGTTGGTCGATCAGACTGAAGTCGAGGTCGGCGATCACGTCACCCTCGCCGGAACGCAGAGGCTCACCGAGCAATTCGCCGAGCGGCGACACGATCGCGGTGAATGATCCGCCGGAGATCGGGCCGATCGGCGCGCCGGTATCGGCCATGATCTGCGCCTGCTGATCGGCATCGAGCCACCCGGTGGCGTTGACCACGAAGCTGCCCGATTCGAGCGCGTGGTTGCGGATGCTGATTTCGGTCTGCTCGGCGAACAGCGGACCACCGAACGAGCCGGGGTACATGGCCGAATGAATCTGCTCACCGTCAGCGATCAACGCATAGCGAGCCAGCGGGTTGTAATGCTCCCAACAGGCCAACTGCCCGATGCGTCCGACGGCGCTGTCGACGGCCCGCAGGCCTGAACCGTCACCACGGCCCCAGACCATTCGCTCGTGATAGGTGGGCGCGATCTTGCGCCGGCGCTGCAGCAGCGTGCCGTCGGCATCGAAGAGCAACTGCGTGTTGTACAGCGTGCCACCGTCGCGCTCGTTGACGCCGATCGACACCACCACGGACGCTTCCGCGGCCGCATCGGCGATGGCATGGGTCGCCGCCGACGGGATCGTCACCGCCTGGTCGAGCAGCCGCAGCTGCTCGGCACCCATTTCGAACGGTCGTTGCAGGAACGAGAAGTACGGGTAGTACGGCAAGATCGTCTCGGGGAACGTGGCGAACTGCACCCCTCGGCGCCCGAGGTCAGCGATCTTGTCGACCACCTTCTGCACCGTGCCCTCCCGGCTGTAGAGCACGGGACTGATCTGCACGGCTGCGGCTGTCACGATGGTCATACCAAAGGCAGCACACGACGCCACCCGCTTATTCCTGAGTATTGTCAACTAGACCCAGGATCGAGATCGAAAGTCATCCACGACGTGAACATTTGTGTATTTCTGTCCGCCGCCGACCTCGATGAGCGCTACACCGAACCGGCGCGCACCTTCGCCGAACTGCTCGGCAAGGGCGGCCACACGCTGGTGTGGGGCGGGTCCGACAAGGGTTTGATGAAGGTCGTGGCCGACGGAGTGCAGGACGGCGGCGGCCGGTTGGTCGGAATCTCGGTCGAGTTCCTGCGCCAGCAGGCCAGGCCGGGCGCCGACGAGATGGTGATCACCGCGGATCTCTCCGAACGCAAGGCAATGCTGCTGGAGCGCTCCGACGCGCTGGTGGTGATGGCCGGTGGGCTCGGCACCCTCGACGAGGCCACCGAGATCCTGGAACTGCGCAAGCACCGCCGCCACGACAAGCCCGTGGTGCTGCTGAACACCGCCGGCTTCTACGACGGCCTGATGATCCAGTTGCGCCGGATGGAGCAGGACGGGTTCCTGCCCGTGCCGCTGGACGAGCTGGTGTTCGTCGCCGAGGAACCCGCCGCGGCGATGGAGTACCTCGAGCGTGGCGTCGGCTGACGCAACGACACCGTCACGACTCGCCCACGTCCCCTGGGCCTTGTGCTCGCGCTGAAGCGGGCCCGGCTACCATTGAGACACTGATCACGCCCTGATCAATCAGGCCCTCGCCGAACCACATTGGAGTGAAGTTGACGTCTGTTCGTCGTGCCTACCTGGCGGTCGCACTTGCTGTGTTGGCCGTGTCGGGTGGTGTCGTTGTTTCGGCCCTGCCGGACTGCGCCGAGCACTGCCAGACGTTGGCGGCCGCACCCCAAGGTGCGCCGCAGCCCTCACCCACCGAGCCGGCCCGGTTGACCATCGTCCCCAAGCCCGACGCCGAGGTCGACCCGCTGGCCCGGGTCATGGTCACCGCCGACACCGGCACCGTGGCGCGCGTGACGATGCTCAACGACGCCGGCAAGGAGATCCCCGGCGTCCTCACCCCCGACGCCAGGACGTGGAAGCCCACCACCACGCTCGGCTACGGCCGCACCTACACCCTCAAGGTCGACGCGCGCGGCCCCGGCGGCATGCCGACCCGTAAAACCACCACGTTCTCCACCGTGACCCCCGGCTACCAGGCCCGCGTCTACCTCAACGGCACCAACTACGCCCCATTGCAAGACGGTGCCACCTACGGCGTCGGCATGGTGATCGTCGCGCGCTTCGACGAACCGGTCACCGACAAGGCCACCGCCGAGAACCGGATGAAGGTCATCACCGAGCCCAAGGCCGTCGGCTCGTGGAACTGGATCGACGACCAGACCGCACACTGGCGTCCGGAGAAGTACTACGCCCCGGGCACCAAGGTCACCGTCGACGCCGGCATCTACGGCGCCAAGCTCGGCGACGACCTCTACGGCGCGCAGGACGAGAAGGTCTCCTTCACCATCGGCGCCTCGCACGTCACCGTCGCCGACGACACCGACAAGCAGGTTCGGGTCTATGACAACGGCAAGCTGGTGCGCACCATGCCGACCTCGATGGGCATGGGTGGCACCGAGACCATCGGTGGCACGACGATGAGCTTCTGGACCCCGCGCGGCATCTACACCGTCATGGACAAGGCCAACCCGGTGATCATGGACTCCTCGACCTACGGCCTGCCCGTCAATTCGCGGCTCGGCTACAAGACGACGATCCCGTGGGCCACCCGCATCAGCATCGACGGCATCTATCTGCACCAGCTCAACGCGACGGTATGGGCGCAGGGGAAAGAAAACACCAGCCACGGCTGCCTCAACCTCAACGGCGAGAACGCCGAGTGGTTCTACAACTTCTCGGTGCCCGGCGACATCGTCGAGATCCGCAACACCGGTGGCGACCCGCTCAAGGCGACCAACAACGGCGACTGGACGGTGCCGTGGGCCGAGTGGGTCAAGGGCAGCGCGCTGCACTGACTTTTGCCGCGAAACAGGCCCGCGGACGGCCCTTAGCATTGGACCGTGCGTCGTGCATTCGTGGTGCCGGCCTTCTGGGCAGCCATCGTCCTGGCGGGTGCGACGGCACCGACCGCCGCCGCCCTCCCGCCCGGCTTCCCTGATCTCGGCGCGTTCACCGCGGTCGATCCGGCGCCCTATGTCCAGCACGGACTCAAGGCCTCCAGGATCGGTTTCACCACGCCGACCCTGACGTGCACGTGGGACTACCGCCCAGACCACAACGACCACGTAGTCCCGGGGTGCAGCGGCACCATCGACGGCCTGCCCGCCGAGGCGCCGCAGAGCGAGATGGAAGGGTCGTGCGACGGCATCGGTTCGTCCTTCGGCCGCGGCCGCGGGGCCTGTCCGCCGCCGTCCGGATATCCGAGGCTGGCCCCCGGCCACAAGCTCACCGCCGTCAACACCACCTGCGCGGTGACCGATGACGGGGTCGCCTGCATCGACCCGATCGTCAACCACGGCTTCGTCGTGCAGCCGTCGGGCAGTTGGGTCTTCTAGCGATGCGCCGGGGCTGGGTCGTTGCGCTGGCTGCCGCCGTCGTGGTCGTGGTGGCGGTGACCGCGGCGGTGTGGTGGGTGCGACGGGCAGGGCCTGAGGAACCCGCGCCCACGCCGCAGCTGATCGGTTTCTCGCTGCAGAACCAGCCGGCGAAGGGCTGGCGGGTGAGTGCGGCGGACATCGGGCTGCCCGACGAGATTCCGGTCGGCAAGCCGTTCGGCAGCTCCGGCGATCGGGCCTACTTCCTTGCCGACTGCGATCTGTCCTGCGGGGACGGGTACCGCGGCTGGGTCTACGGCATCGATCTGCGCACCGGCACAAGGCTGTTCGACCCCATCCTGTTGGAGGGCCTGCACGTACGGTTCGACGGAAACTGTCATCTGAACGGCGAGCACACCGCGGTGTGCCTGACCGACGCGGACACCACCCACGGCCAACCGCGCCGGGTATGGGTACTCGACCTGGCGCGGGGGCAGGTCACCCACACCGGCGAAACCGACCTGCACATCCAGGGCTACGGCACCGAACCGGTCGCCGAAGCGATCGGAAACCCGCTGGGGCAGACCCGGCTGGTGGCCACCGTGCAGGGCACGGGTGTCTACGGAATCGGTGCCACGGGTGAGCGCACGTGGTTCGTCCCGGGCAGCGGACAGCTCGCTGTACCCGAGCTCTCCGCGGCCGACGACGCGCCGCTGACCCTCGCGACGCAGATCCCGACGCCGGAAGATCCGACCTACCGGGTGTTCTCGGTGATCGACGGCACCGAGCGAACCCCGACACCCCCGCCGGGCACGACGCTGCGACGGGCGGCCGTCTACCCCGGTGGATTCGCCTATCAATACGAAGCGCAAGACGTGGCCGGGGTGCTGTTCTACAACGCGTCCGGCGAACTGCTGGCCCAGCAGGAGCTCACGGGGTACAACCTGCTGGACGCCACCACCGTCCCGATCGTTCTCGACCGGTCGGTGGTCCGGGTGTACTCCCGCGACGGGCGACAGGTCATCGAGTTTCCCGGCGCCGCAGTCGATTACCGCAATGCCAGGTTCCGGGTGATCGACGGCGACCTGTATGTGCGGCAGGGCGAGGACGGCGGGGAGGACGAGACCTGGCAGCAGTGGAGTTTGGATTCCGGTAGACCCGGCAGCCGCTGCCAGGTCGATTTCACCCACTTTGTCGGGTCCGATGGCCGGATCGTCCTCAGTACGCTCTATTTCGGGTCGGGCGATGACATTGTCGCCACCGATTTGTCCACCTGCCAACATATGTGGCGGATGCCGGTACCCGGCGGGCGCGGCGTCGTGGAACAGGTCGGGACCGCGCTCATCGCAAGAACCCCGGCCGAACTTATCGAACTGCGGGCGAAGTGACGGTTATCCCGATCCGGCGGGGAACACCTGCTGTGGCGGCGGTGGTTTCTTCACGATCGCCGGCAGGACGAAGGTCTCGATGTAGCGTCGCGCCGTGTCGGGATCGGTGATGTCGGGCACGGTCTTCACCAGGAAGCCGAGGGCGGTCGCGATGATGAACTGTGCCAGGTCGTGTGGGTCCAGACCGGCGCGGAACTGATCGGCGTCCTCGGCGATCATGGCCTTGATGGTGGTCGTCACCAGATCGGTCAGTTCGGAATCGGTGGCGATCAACGAGGCGATCGTGCCCTCGGGGGTCTGGTCGGCGATCGTGTTGAGCAGGGGGTCCGACACCAACTCGGTCGCAACGATAACCAGACTCTCGACCAACAGATAGATGGGCCCGGCATCCTCGGGTATCCGGGGAATGATCGACGCCATGTGCCGCTGGGTGGTGCGCTGCACCATGGCGGCGATCAGCTCGTCGCGGTTGGTGAACTGGCGGTAGATCGCCGTGCGTGAGTATCCGGCCTCGTGGGCGATGACCTCCATCGTCGATGCCCGGTATCCGCGGGTGACGAAAAGGTGTTCGGCGGCGTCCATCAACACCTCGCGCGCCTGCTCGGCGGTATTGCCGCCGCCTACAGGTCGGCCCCGGGGGCGGCGTTCTGGTGCTGACAATCGACTGTCCTGGTCGGCGGCGTTTGGGGTTGGGGACGGTTGGCATTTCTGTGGGCGAATGTGAGCGGACCCTACTTCTGTTGATGGGTGCGCTTGCCCAAGTAGGCGGGCATGTTTCGATCCGCAGGTAGCCTACCGGCGGGGTGGCATGGCAATCGCCGATGCGGAACGTTGTCGATGTTCGATGTCGGAGCCGTATGCGACGGTGTGGTGGTGCACCATCATGATCTTAGGCCCCACCTCGTTGGCCGGGATGTGCTTGCGCACGAGATGAGCGCTCACTGCGGCGAAGTGGGTTGACAGTCGTGGCGAGGTTCGACGTTCCGGATGGTTCGACCGTGCAGGCGTATCGGTTTGCGTTGGCTCCCACACCGGGGCAAGCACGCAGGCTGGCGTCGCATGCCGGGGCGGCCCGGTTCGCCCACAATCACATGCTGGCGTTGGTCAAGGCGGTGATGGATCAGCGTGCCGCCGAACGCAGTTACGGCATCGCCGAGCAGGAGTTGACCCCGGCATTGGGTTGGACGCTGCCGGCGCTGCGCAAGATATGGAACCAGCGCAAGACCTGGTGTGCTCCGTGGTGGGCCGAGAACTCCAAGGAGGCCTACAACACCGGTCTCGACAGCCTGGCCCGCGGCTTGGACGCCTGGTCGACATCCCGCCGCGGACTACGCGCCGGGAAACCAATTGGGTTTGTCCGCTTCAAAACGGCACGGGCGCGACGCTCGGTACGGTTCACCACCGGCACGATCCGGGTCGAACCCGATCGCCACCACGTGACCCTGCCTCGGGTCGGCACGATCGGCACCCACGAATCGACCCGCAAACTGGCCCGCAGGATCGAGGCCGGTACGGCGCGGATCTTGTCGGCCACCGTCAATCAGGACAGTTGCGGGCGGTGGTACTGCTCATTTCAGACGGTGGTGACGGCTAAGGCCCGGCCCGCCCATGCGCGGCGTTCACGGCATCCGGTGGTGGGTGTGGATGTCGGGGTGAGAGCCGACGGTTTGTTGGTGGTGGCCACCCCCGATGGTGTTGAGGTCGCCCGGGTCGCGGCACCCAAATCCCTGACCGCGGCGCAGCGTCGGTTGCGGAGGCTGCAGCGCCGCGCCGCCCGCCAGATCGGTCCATACGACCCGACGAGCCGGTCGATGAGGCAGCCGTCGAAGCGGTGGCGGGCCACCCAGGCCCGGATCGGTGCGGCGCATGCACACGCGGCTGCGGTGCGCCGCGATGTGCTGCACAAGGCCACCACCACCCTGGCTCAACAACATCAAGTGGTCGTTGTCGAGACATTGAATACTGCCGGCATGCGCGCCAAAGGTGGGACCCGCAAACGGGGCCTGAATCGGGCGTTGGCTGATGCCGCCCTAGCGCACGTTCGGCGCATGTTGGATTACAAGTGTCGGTGGTATGGCAGTGAGTTGGTGGCTGCCGATCGGTTTTATCCGTCGTCGAAGACGTGTTCGGCGTGTGGGAGGCGAAAGTCAAACCTCACCCTGGCCGACCGGGTTTTCGAGTGTGACGGGTGCGGTGTGAGCATCGATCGTGATCTCAATGCCGCGATCAACCTCGCCCGACTCGGCGAACCCGCTCATGCGGGTGAACAGGGTTCTGCCGGGAGTGGCCCGGTGGCCGGACGTGGAGCCATGCGTGAGTCCGAACCCGCGCCAGCGGGTCAGGCAGCAGGCGATGAAGCGTCAACCCCGCACCACCAACCGGTGGATCAGACGGGGACCGCCTCGCCACAAGGCGAGGCTGCCTGATGTACGAGCACTCACATTCACTCACCAAAAGGCAACGGTTTCAGTATGCCGGACGCGGCCATTAAAGGAACGATTGCACTGATTTGTGTATTTTCCTGCGAAGGGTCGACGACGGCGGTTAGCGTGCCTGCGTGACCACACGGGGGCGGACACTTCATACAGTCGCGGTGATCGGATGGGGCGTGCTGCTGGTCGCCCTGTGGATGGGGCTTATCGCGGGAACGACCGTGACGGCCCACGCCGATCCCGGCCGGGAGAAGTCAACCACGCAGTCCGCCAATGACTCTGGACCGGCGAAGAAGCAGCGCGGCCCGGATTCCCCGCGCGGTCCGCGCACGGAGAAGCGCCCGAAACTCTCCGCGCCGAGGGTTGCGACGACACGTCCCGAGGCGCGCGGCCTGATCGATGACCTCACCGATCGCGCGCGCACCGCGCTGAGCGATCTTGCCGACCGGAAGCCGAACCTGCGGACTACACAATCGCTTCCACGCCCCAAAGCGACGACTCAGCGTGAGGTGGCGAAGCGCGCCGAGTCCGTTGCCGTCGGCACCGTCATGGCCGGCAAGGTGCCCGACATCGCCGACGCGGTCGAAGCCATCACCCGACCGGCCGATGCGAAGGCGCCGCCCGTCGAAGCCGTCGGCACAGTCGTCGACCGCGTCACGACCCAGAGCCGTGCCCTGCTCGCGGATATCGCCGATCGGGTCACGAACCCGGTTGCGGCCCAAGACCGCCAGATCGTCAAGCCCGTCGCCGCCATGGCCACCCCGGTCACCGCGTCGCGGCCCGCGCCGCCGCTGGTCAACATCGTCGGCTCGCTGGTGTTCAACGTGGTCGGCGCTGCGCTGCAGGTGTTCTCGGGCCCGCCGGTACTCCCGCCGGGCAGCAATGTCACCGTCCGCTCCTCGACGTTGGACATGCCGGGCACCAACCAGACCGTCTGCGCTGACTGGTACTTCCCCGAAGACCCGGAATCCGCCACCGGCGTCATCTACCTACAGCACGGATTCATGGCCACCGGCCCGATGTACAGCTACACCGCGGCCTACCTGGCGGAGGAAACCAACAGCATCGTCGTCGTGCCCACGCTCTCGTCAAACCTGTTCGACCCGAACGCAGAATGGATCGGCGGCGAACCGATGCAGCAGTCCGTGGCAGACCTGTTCGCCGATGACCGGCCCGAACTGACCGCGAGCGCCAGCGCCGCGGCCGGCCACCCTGTCACGCTGCCGTCCGAGTTCGTCCTGGTCGGCCACTCCCTGGGCGGAATGCTGGTCACCGGTGCCGCCGGACGCATGGTCGACAACGGCGCGGTCGACGACCTGGCCGGGGTGGTCCTGCTCGACGCCGTGGACACCCACGGCGACATGCCCGAGGCCCTGGATCGGCTGAAGGGCACCAATTACCGTCCGATGCTGCTCATTTCATCCGAGCGTTACGTATGGAATCTCGACGGCACCGTGGGTGACGAACTGCAGACCGCCCGGCCCGGAAAGTTCAACGGCGTGATGCTGGTCGGCGGGCGCCACATCGACGGACTGCAGGGCGCCAACCCGATCCTGCAATTCGCCGAGTACCTGATCGCCGGCTTCTCGCAGCCGCAGAATGTGGATGCGGTCAAGGTGATTTCGGCCGGCTGGATCAACGACATGTACGACGGCACCGACAACGGCGTTCACGGTGCGCCGCAGGAAAGCATCGAGATCCCCACCCCGTCGGGCACCGCCACCGCGGTGGTGCTGCCCTTCCCCTCGACCGAACCGGTGCAGGCGACGCCGTGGGACGGCGTGGCCAAGGTGATCCTCGACGTCCTGTTCCAATACGCGGTGTACCAACCGTTGGCCGGACAGTCGGTGCCGGTGGCAGTCTGACGGCACAAATCGCTGCCTGCCGCCCCACCGTTGCGCCTTTATCCTGGTGAGGACGCCAAACCCGGGGGGTTGCTGTGGAGGAGACACCGCCAGAGGAATACCCGCACGAGTGGGTCGACCGGTACGGACCCCAGATGTACGCGCCCCAGACCTACCTTCCGCCGCCCCCGCCCGGGGGTCAGCAATCCCAAGTCGTGCTGACCGTCCGGTGCTTCGCAGCGGTCATCGGCGGTTGCGCCGTCGCGTTCTGGGCGTTGGTCGTCTACGGAGTGCTGAGTTCGGCCTTCGACACGAACCCGGCCACTGATCCGCACGGCTACGGCATCGTTTTCGGCGTTCTGCTTGCGGTGCCCGTGAGCCTCTTCTGGGCACTGGTTTTGCCGTTCGCGGCACCCAGACGCTGGTGGGGACGCGCGTTCGCAATCTCGTTGCTAGGCCTGGTGGCCCTCAACCTGCTGGCGTTCTGGGCGCTGAGCGTGTCGGGTGCGGGGTAGCGTCGCCACCGAATTCGCTGAGGTGCGCTGAACAAGGCATATACCAAGCTCAGCTATACATTTTGCCGCGAAATCGTTAACCAAATTGGTGCATCATCTGTATGTGATTCAGCCCACGGGCGATGTACATTGTGATCGCTGTCATAGGAAAGGGCGTTCCATGTTTGGAGCATTTGTTGGTGTACTTCTGCTGGTGCTCGGCATCGGTTGCGTCGCCGGCGTCGTAGTGGCAGTGGCCATGGGTCTTCCCACCCTGGCACTCGTGATCGGTCTCATTTCCGGCGCATTTTTCGCCGGGCGTGCCGTTTAGAGCTTCAGCCGCTTTCGCAGGCCGGTCGCACGGACTGCCTGCCGGGCGATAGCCGCGCGGATCTCCGCTTCGGAACCCACCACCCGCACTCGCGTCTTGGCCCGGGTTACGGCGGTATAGAACAACTCCCTGGTCAACAGCCGGGAGTCCTCCGGCGGTAGCAGCACGGTCACCTCGTCGGCCTGGCTGCCCTGGGACTTGTGGATCGTCATGGCGTGCATGGTCTCCACCTCGGTGAGCCGGCCGGTGGCGAATGAGGCTGACCCGCCGACGGTCCCACCGACCACGGCGCGCAGCCCGTCCGGGGTGGCCACGGTGACACCGGTGTCGCCGTTGTAGAGCTTGAGCCCATAATCGTTGGCCGTCACCAGGATTGGGCGCCCCACGTACCACGACGCCCAGGTGGGTTCTCCGGTCGCCTCGGCCAGCCACCGCTGCACCTGGCGGTTCCAATGCGTGACACCGAACGGGCCGTGCCGGTGCGCGCACAACAGCCGATGCTCGTCGAGAATCTCCAGTGCCGCACCGTCGTCCCCGAGGATCGCCGCCTGGCGCAGGGCAAGTGCATGTGGCACAAGCACTTCCCGCAGCCGTTCACGCGTGTCCGCGGACACCCACTCGACGTGCTCGCCGCCGGCCGCCAGCACCTCGACGGCGCCGGAGGCGTCACCGGCCCGGATTGCTGTGGCCAGCGCACCGATCGACTCACCGAACCGGTGCGAGGTTTGCAGCGCCGCGACCCCACGCGATCCCAGCCCGTCGACCAGATCGGCCAACACCGCCCCGGCTTCCACCGAGGCGAGCTGATCGGGGTCACCGACCAGCAGCAGCCGGGTTTGCGGCCGGACCGCCTCCAACAACCGGGCCATCATGGTCAGCGACACCATCGACGTCTCGTCGACGACGATCACGTCGTGCGGCAACCGATTTGCCCGGTGATGGCGGAACCGTGACGACGTGTCCGGGCGCGACCCCAACAGCCGGTGCAGCGTGGTGGCCTGCAGGCCCGAAATCCGCTCGCGGTCCACTGCATCGAGCCGGTTCACCTCGAGCTGGACCGCCTCCTGCAACCGGGCCGCGGCCTTACCGGTGGGCGCGGCCAGCGCGATCCGCAGCGACGGCCGGCCGGCCAGCGCGGCCTGTTCGGCCAACAGCGCCAACAACCGCGCCACCGTGGTCGTCTTGCCGGTACCCGGCCCGCCTGTGAGCACCGTCAGTCCCTGCGACAACGCTACTTTCGCCGCGGCCCGCTGCTCCTCGAAACCCGGTGGGAACAACCGCGCCACGTCGGGCGCCAGGCCACCCGGCTTGGTGGCGACCAGGCCCAGCACGTCGTCGCACACCTGCTGCTCCTCCAACCAGTACCGGTCGAGATACAGCAGATCCCCGAACAATCGCAGCACCGGGGGAGCACCCAGCAGCGGGCTGTCCGTCACGGCCGCAAGCCACTCGTCGACCGGTGGCCACGGTAGATCGGGCAGCTGGGTCTGCTCGGCCACCGAACGCAGGTCCACGCACACCGAGCCGCCGCGCAGCGCCCGGACCGCCAGGGCCAGAGCGAGTTCGACCCGCGGATCGGTTTCCTCCGCCAGCGTGCTCAACCGTCGGGCCACCTGCACATCGGCGGGTTCCAGGATCTCGGCGAACGCGTCCAACATCACCGGGCTCCCTCGTCCAGTAGCTCCGACATCGCGATGACCAACTTGGCGGGCGGTTCCCAGCTGAACACCCCGGCCGGGTGCCCGTCGACCACGGGCGTCTGCGCCCCGCACATCCCGCGCACGAACAGATACAGCACCCCACCCAGATGTGTGGCCGGGTCGTAGCCGGGTAGTCGCCACCTCAGGAACCGGTGCAGCACAACGCTGTACAGCAACGCCTGCAACGGATAGTCCGAGTGCAGCATGGCCTCGACCATCCGATCCCGCCCGTAATCGGCGGCAGTGAGTGGCGCGTCACCGGTGCCCAGCCAGTTGGTCTTGTAGTCGACGATCACGAAACGCTGACCGATCCGCAGCACCACATCCACCGAACCGGACAGGTAGCCGCGCAACGGCTGACGGCCCAGCAGCCCGGTCGACAACCGCTCGGCATAGACGGCCAGGGGATCGTCGGCAGGCAGATGCTCGTCGAGCAGGGCCCCGATTTCGGCCAACCGCGCGAACTCGCCGCCGCGCAGATCGCCACCGGCCATCGGGAACTCGAAGTCCAACTCGCACAACCGGTCCGCCAACCCGATCTGGCGCAGCGTCATCCCCGGCGCCAACGGTCCCAGCGGGGTGTCATGCATCGGCAGCAGGGCGGCGGCCAGCTCGTCGGCGTCCACCTCGACCGGCCAGCGGGCCGCGTGCCGTCGCACCTCGGTGTGCAGCTCGCCTGTCAGATCCACCGCCAGCGGGTCGGCGGTCTCCAACACCGCGTGCACGAGCGAGCCGAACGCGGCTCCCGTCGGCAGTGCGGCCATGGGCGAGGGCACGTCGGCGCCCTGGGCGGGGGCCACGACGGTGATATCGGTCGACTCGTCGTCGAGCTCGACAACCTCGGGCTCACTGGACACCCCGGCGTGTTCGCCATCCTCGGCCGCCCGCAGCAACCCCGAATACGACGTCCGCCGCCACGCCGTGTCGATGGAGCGGTGAAAATGCCGCGCCGCCAGATCATCTGGTATCGCATGGACCGGTACCGGAATGATCGCGCCGATCACCGACTCCTCCAACACCGGACCACCCGCGGCCTCCCAGGCCCGCAGCCGGGCCAGTGCATCGTCATCGGAGACCCTGGCCGGTGCGCACCGGTCGGGCACCGCGGCCTGCCCGGGGGCGCGCCCGCGCAGCAGCCGCGACAGGCCACCGTTCGGCTCGTCATTCGACGGTGCCCACCAGGCCACCACCTGCGACTGGGCCCGCGTCATCGCCACATAGGTCAGCCGGCTGTCGTCAGCAGCGGCCTCGGCCCGGCCCGCGCGGGTCACCGCCGGGTCGGGACCGCCGATCTGCAGACAACGCACCCCCTCGTCATGGAACAGGATCAGATCCGGTTCCGGTACATACCGATTGAATGCGAACGGCAGGTACACGATCGGGAACTGCAGGCCCTTGCTCACCCACACCGTCATGATCTGCACCGCGGCCGCGTCACTGTCCAGGCGGCGGTTGCGCTCGGAGGCGCCGCCGCCCTCGCCGCGTTGGGTCCGCAGCCAGTCCCGCAGCGCGGCCAGCCCGAAGCCCTCGCGGTGGGCGGTGTCGCCGAGCAACTGGGTCATGTGGGCCAGGTCGGTCATCAGCCGTTCCCCGCCCTGCCAGGACAGCACCCGCCTGCCCATGCCCGCCAGCTGCGCGGCCTCGAAGATCGCCGCGACGCCCCGCTCGCGGGCATGGCCGGCCCAGGTGCGCAGCGTGTCGGCGACCCGGTCGGTCAACGCATCACCGCCCGCGGCAAGGGTTTCCGCGGTCTCTCCGAAGAACATCGTGGCGGCCGCGGCCCGCACCAGCCCGGGTCGGTGCGGCTGATCGAATGCCTCCAGCAGATACAGCCAGTCCTCGGCTGCCTCGGAGTTGAACACGTCCGAATCGCCGGTGTAGACCGCGGGGATACCGGCGTCGAGCAGTGCGGTGTGGCAGGCGCGGGCGTCCTTGTGGGTCTCGACGATCACCGCGATGTCGCCCGCCTGCAGCGGCCTGTCGCAGAAGGTGGCATCGCTGTTCAGCAACGTGCCGATGTCGGCGGCCAGATCCCTACCGATGTGGCGGCGCAGGTCGGCGATCGGAATCACCTTGGTACCCGTGCGGTTCCGCGTCACCACCCGAAGCCGGAAGGGATCGTTGTACGGCGCCCCGGCCAGCCGGTGCCCCTGATGGTGTGCCTGTACGTCATGCACCACGATGTCCGGCCCGCCGAGTTCGGCACCGCGCAGCACTGCCTGTAGCCGGTCGACCAGCACGCTGTCGCTGCGCCAGTTGGTGCCCAGCGTCTGCTTGTCGCCCGCAGTCGCCGCGGCCCGCAGATAGGTGTCGATGTCGCCGCCGCGGAACGCGTAGATCGCCTGCTTGGGGTCACCGATCAAGATCAGGGTGGACCGCCCGGAGAACGCCCGCTCGATCACCTGCCACTGCACCGGGTCGGTGTCCTGGAACTCGTCGACCATCACGATCGGCCAGCGCTGGGCCATCCGCACCCTGGCTGCGGAGTTCTCTGCGGTCAACGCCCCGGCCAACCGGGTCAGCAGATCGTCGTAACCCAGCACGCCGCGCCGGCGCTTACGAATCTCCAACTCCGCCAGCACCGCCCGCGCGAACGCCACCCGAATGCCCGCCGGGGACTCCGGTTCGGGATCCAGCGGGCGCAGTTCGGTCGCCGGATTGGCCACCACCACCCGGGCCAGCCGCAGCGCCTCGGCATACCCGAGTTCCGGGGTATCCCGCTGAGCGCCGAAGTGGGCGAGATACAGATCGTCGGTGATCTCGCACACCAGCTCGTCAAGACTCTCGACCAGGGTCACGCCCGAATCGCTGTCCCCGGCCACACCGAGGGATTTCAGGACGATCTGGCAGAACTGGTGCGTGGTCGCGATGGTGGCGGCATCGAAACCCGCCAGCGCGTCGCGCAGCCGCTGCCCGCGGGCCTGTTGGTCCTCGGCGACCAGATACTGCAGCAGATCGTTGTCGGCGCGTGACGGATCCTCCAACGCTGCCAGGGCGTCGACGATCTGGGCCCGCACCCGCTCCCGCAACTCCTGACTGGCCGCCCGGCCGAAGGTGATGAGCAGCATCTGATCCAGCGTGGCCGCACCCTCGGCTACCAGGCGGGTCACCAGCCCGGCCAGCGCGAAGGTCTTTCCGGTTCCCGCGCTGGCCTCCAGCACCGTGGTGCTGTTGGTTTGCGGCAGCGGGCCGAGCAGATCGAAGACGTTCACCGGGTGGACCTCTCGGCCTGCAGGAGCGGCAGCCACAACCGCTCGGAGTACTCGCCCAGCCCCACCAGGCGGCTCAACGGCGCACTCCGGCCCCAGGCGCGCACATGAGCGGGTGCCTCATCCTCACCGGGGAATTTGCCGCTGCGCCAGCGGAACCCGGCCTCACGCTCCGGGTCGTCCCCGGCGTGGCGTGCGGCCGCCCACGCATAGGAAGTCTTGATGGGCAGGGGTAGGGGCTCCCGGCGGCCCGCGTCATAGATGGCAACCAGATCGGCCAGCAGCTCGACCGGATTGTCCGGACGGCCCAACCCTTCGATGCGCGGGGTGTCGCCGCGCCGCGGCCGCCCGATGCACACGGCCGACCAGTCCCGGTCGGGATGCCCGGCGGCCAACGCCAGCAACGGAATCCAGGACTGCAGCAGATGCTTGCCGTCGAGCTTGGAATACGTCACCGACACCAGCCTCTCGCCGAACACCGGCGAGACCGTACCGGTGATCCGGCGCCCGGTGCCCAGGTCGATGTCGACGTCATAGGCCTGCGGGTCGGCGTCGCGGTACCGCAGGGCATCGGTGGCCAGCAGAGCACACCGATCACGCAGTGCGATCGCGCGGCGCCAGCCCAGCTGACCGGGCGGCAGGGTGCCGCGCCGCCACTCGGCCTGCTGGGCATCGGCCGGGGTCATGCCACCCATGATGTCGCCGAGCATGCGATCGCCGACGGTCCATTCCTCCAGGGCGTCGATGTCCACCGGCATCACATCCGACACCCCGTCCACATCCCAGGGCAGGGTGTACTCCAGGGCCCGGAAGAAGCCCTTCACCGGATCCTTGAAGAACGTGACGAGATCTTCCAGCGCGACATCCTCGGTGGGCCGCGGGGGCAGTTGGTGGGCGAAGAATGCCGGCCGGTCGGCCCGCTGTCCCGCGCTGGCCTGCGCGGCGGTGAGCGCGGTGGGGTCGAAGGTGAACGGCCCGTCGGGCAGCAGTGCGCCGGGGGTGACATTGCGAATGTCGAAGGGCTGCAACGGATGAGTGGTCACCACCTCCACGGGCTGCTCGGCGGTCACCCTGAGCGTGTCGAGCAACTCGGCCAGCGGCACCGCAGGAGGCCGGGCCTGACCGGAGTATTCGTTGGCGCCGGTATAGGTGACCACGAGCGTCTCCGTGGCCGCCCCGATCGCGTCGAGCAGTAGCTGGCGGTCCTCCGAGCGGATGTCGCGCTCACCCGTGCGCGGGTCGCGGGCCAGCACGTCGTCCCCGTCGACCGCACCCAGGCGCGGAAACACCCCGTCGTCCAATCCGACCAGGCACACCACGCGGTGTGGCACCGAGCGCATCGGCACCATGGTGCACACGGTCAGGGTGCCGGTGCGGAAGTTGGCCCGCGTCGGCCGTCCGGCCAGATGGCGATCCAGCAGCGCACGAACATCACTGAGCCGCATCGGTGTCTCGCCCGCACCGGCGGCCTCGCCGATCTCGGCGAACTCACGCTGCACCTGGGCCGCGGGCCACTCCTCGTCGGAGTACGCCAGCTCCTCGATCCCGGTTCCCAGCGCCGACAACCACTCGTCGAGGGGGCGGACCCCGCTGAGATCACGGACAGCTTTACTGAGTTTGTCGACAAAATCGGCGAACCGGCCCGCCAGCTCGACCCGGTTGCTGCTGACGTCGTCGAGCGGCAGCGTGGTGCCCAGCCAGGCGCGCGAATCGTCGGACATCGCCACCCCGGCCAGCACCCGGTCGATTCCGAAACGCCAGGTGTTGTGCAGGAACTCGACACCGTAGGGGCTGCGGTGCTCCTGATCGAAACCCCACCGGATGTTGGCCTCACGCACCCAGGCGGTGATGGCCTCCAGATCGTCGTCGGTGAATCCGAACCGGGCGCGCACCGGCGGTGACTCGGCCAGGTTCAGCACCTCGCTCGCGGTGGCCCGCCCACCGGCCAGGGTCAGCACGGAGGCCGCCACCGACAGCAGCGGATTCGTCTGCACCAGAGCGCGATCGGCCAACCGCACCCGCAGCTTGTGTGCCGGATGCGCGCCGCGCACCACATCGCCCAGCCCGAACCCGGCCGTGATCAACGGTGCATAGGTCTCGATGTCGGGGCACATCACCAGGATGTCGCGCGGCTCCAGCGTCGGGTCGTCGGCGAGCAGACCTAGCAGCACCTCACGCAGCACTTCGATCTGCCGGGCGGGGCCGTGACAGCTGTGCACCTGAATCGAGTGGTCCTTCAGCCGCGGCATCCGCCCGGCCGGCCGGACCGCGTTGGCGGCGATATCGGATTGCAGCCAACCCAACACGGTATCGGGATACCCTGTGCCCCTGAGATATTCGTCGGTGTCCGGGATCGGCAGCCCACGCTGCAGTTCCCGCAGGTCGCGGCCGAGGGTGGCCAGCAGCGGGTGGCCCACATCGCGGTGGCTGGTGTCCTCGCGGCGGGGGAGCGGGCCGGTGTGTGCGGCCAGTGACCGCCACAGGTCATCGCTGGGATGCGGCAGCCACAGGTGCAGGTCATGATGGGTGGCCAGCGCGGTGAGCAACTCGATCTCGGTGACCGGTAGCCGGGTGTGCCCGAACAGGGACAGTCGCTCGGGCAGTTCACTGGGCGATTCGGTGAGCTGGGCAAGGGTTTTCGCGTGCCGGATGTGCGGCGGGTCGGCGTCGATCCGCTCGACGAGCGCCTCCCACAACGGTTTCTGCCACGACAGGTCGTCGGGCAATTCCGCCCAATCGACCAGCAGTTGCGGACGTTGCCGCGCATACGAGGCGAACAGCCCGGCCAACCGTCGGGCCACCGCATAGCGTCGGCCCTGACGCAGCTCGTACTCGTCGCCGGTCTCGAAGTGACCGAGGTGCGTGGCCACCGGCTCACACCACGGCTGATCCAGATTGTCGTCGATGACCGCCAGCAGCGGCCAGGCCATCGCGTCGGCCGACCACGGATCGTCCTCGGCCGTTCCCGTCAGCTCGGCGATCAGCGAACGCGGGTTGCGGAACTCGACCGCCGCGCATATCCCCAGCCGGTTCGACAGCCGCTGACTCAGCCAGCGCTCCACGCCCTTCGCCGGGACCAGCACCAGCTCCTGGGCGAACGGGTCAGTCGGGGGGTGCGACAGCAGATCTGCCAGCCCGTCGGCGAGCAGATCGGTGCGCTCGGCCCGGTGCAGATGCAGTCCCATCGAAAGACACGATAGGAGACCCGGTCAGAGTGTTGCCGCGTTTGGTGCCGACAGCGCGGCGGGACGGGCCGCGAGCGCGACGACCAGTGTGATGGCACCTGCGATGACGAATGCCACCCGCACGCTGAACACGTCGGCCGCGCCACCCAACAACGCCGCCGCGAACGGGCGCGACCCGAGGAAGCCGACGAGCCACAGCGCCATGATGCGGCCCCGCAGTTGCTCGGGGGCCCGCTCCTGCACGACGGTGCTCAGGCCCGTCATCGCCCAACCGAAGCCCAGCCCCGCGACCGCGAAACCGGCCAGCGCCAAGGCCGTGACCGTGCCCGCGGCGAGCAGCCCACAGCCGGCCACCAGCAGCCACAGCCCGATTGCCGAAACCCGGGCTGCGGCCAGCCGTCCGCGCATCGACGCCAGCACCACCATGCCGAGCGCCGCGCCGACGCCGAACGCCGCCGAGAGCGCACCCACCAGGTGGGCGCTGCCGCCGAGATCCTCGGCCATCGACGGGGTGAGCGTGATCGAGGGATCCGAGGCGAACCCGACCGTCGTCACGGCCAGCAGTGCCAGCAGCAGCGGGCGGTCCCGCCACACGTACGCCAGTGCCGCGCGCACCCGATAGTCGCCGTGCGGGCTGCGTTCCGGCCGGGCCGGGAAGGTGACCAGCAGCAGGAAGATGGCGAACACCAGGTGCAGCCCCGCGCTGATCGCGAAGCCGGGCGCCGCACCGAGCCGCGCGGCCAGGAAGGCACCGATGGCCGGGCCCAAGATCCGGCCGATGGTCATCGGAATGCTGTTGAGCGCCATGGCCGTCGCAAGCTCGCCGTCGCGGATCAGGCTCGGCACCACCGACTGCATGGCCGGGCCGCCGATGACGAACCCGAAGCCGACCATGGTGGAGCCCACAAGCACCGGTATCGCCGCGGCGGTGCCCTGCAGGTCGGGGTCCAGCGCCAGCCAGAGTGCGGTCGAGCCCGAGCCGATGATGCACAACACCCGGCCCCACAGGATCTGACGGGCCGGGTCGCCGATGTCGGCCCACTTGCCGCTGGTCGGGCTCAGGATGAGTTGCGGCAGGAACTGTGCGACGCCGACCATGCCCACCATCACCGCCGAGCCGGTGGCGTCGAAGATCACGATGGCCGCGACGATGCCGTGCGTCCACACCGCGACGACCGAGAACATCTTGCCCCAGAACAGGGCACCGAACACCGGGTCGAACATCAGCCGCAGGGCGCCGCGCGGCTGCGGGCGGGCAGTGGTCTGGGCTGTCACGAGCTCACTCCCCGCTCGAAATCGGTGACCAGCTGCTCCAACAGGTCGACGAGTTTGTCGACGTCGGACTCGGACCATTCGGCCACGGTTTCGGCGACCATCTCGCGGCGCCGTTCGGTGACATCGGCCAGGGCCTTGCGGCCGTCTTCGGTGAGCGTGAGGACGCAGCGGCGCTGATCGTCGGCGTCTTGGGTCTTGGTGAGCAGGCCCGCGGTGACGACATTGGCGACGGTGCGGCTGGCGGTGGAGTGCTCGACGGCCATGTATTCGGCGACCTCGCCGACCGAGGCGCTCTGCCCGGCCTTCTCCCGCTGTTCGACGGCACGGAGCACCCGCAGTGTCGACAAGGACGGCACGCTGCCCGACGCGTCGATCAGCCGGCGCCGCCAACCGGGGCGCTGCCGGACGATGTGGATGCGCACCAGAAGCTCATCGAGTTGGTTGTAGCGGGGCATTATATGTGCATAGCACATAGATATATTTGGAGCGAATGTCGATGAGCGGTCGGCGCAGGTGGCGAGCGGCTCCGCGTGTGTAGCGCTGTGGTGGGAAGTGGGCCGGAAAATCGCCGCAGCGCTTCATACGTGAGCTGTCGGTAGGGCTCGGCAGACTCCGCCCATGGGGGATCCATTCGTCGGAAGCCAAGCGCTGGCCTCGGGAGCATTGACGCGGCATGAACTGCGAACCCGATTCAGAGCCATCCATCGCGACATCTACGTCGCTAGGGACGCCAGACCGACCGCGCTACTACGCGCACGGGCCTGCTGGTTGCGGTCACGGGGCCACGGAGTCCTGGCCGGATACTCCGCGTCGGCGTTTCATGGAGCTCGTTGGATCGACGCGAGCCTGCCGGCCTACGTCATCGACAACAACAATCGCAGGCCGACCCGAGGAATTGTCACCTGGGCAGACACGATCGATGACGACGAGATCTGTTCGATCGGCGATATCCGCCTCACCACGCCGGTCCGCACCGCGGTTGATCTGGCCTGCAAGTTCCCCGAAGACACGGCTGTCGCTGCGATCGACGCACTGGCGAGGGCCACCCGCTTGAACGTGGCCGACATCGAACTGGCAATCGAACGCCACGCTGGCCGGAAAGGTATCAAGCAAGCTCGCGCGATCGTCGCGCTGGTAGACCCTGGGGCGGAGTCGCCGCAGGAAACATGGTTGCGGCTACTGGTGATTCGCGCGGGCTGGCCACGGCCGCAAACGCAATACCCGATCTGCAACGAGTACGGCGCGCTGATCGGTGAGGTTGATCTGGCCTGGCCGGAGGTGAGGATTGCCCTGGAATAGAAAGGCGTTCATCACTCCGATCCCGAGCAGATTCGTAAAGACATCATGCGGGTCGACGCGATGGTCGAGATGGGGTGGACCGTCATCCGGGTCACGTCCCGTGAGGGCGAGGCCAGCGTTCTGGGCCGGATCGCCAAAGCTTGGGCCTCGCGTGCGTAGCGCTGTGGCGGCAAAACGGCCGCGGAATCGCCACAGCGCTTCATACGTGAGCGGATGGCCCTGGCGCCAGCGTGCTACCCCGCGAATTCCTGCGCCAGGCCGTCGATTCCCGCTCGAATCGCGGTCAGGGCCTCGGCGCGGGCCTTGAGCTTGCTGGCCACGTGCGCGCCGGTGTGCAGGGTCGCCGCGGCCTCGGCCGCCACCTGCTGGGCGCGGGACAGCACCGCGTCGGCCTCGACGATCTCGTCGAGCCAGCCGCCCGCGATCGCCGCGTCACCGGTGAACACCGCCGCCATGGCGATCCCGCGCTGAAAGGCCGCGCGGGTCAAGCGCATGCGCATGATCTCGATGGCCGCGATCGGCAGCGTCATCCCGATCTTCACCTCGTTGGCCTGGCACCGCGATGTCACGGCGCCGACCCGATGATCACCGGACAGCAGCAGGAACGAGCCCATCGCGATGGCGTGACCGGTGGCGGCCATGATCACCGGCACCGGGAAACTCAGGCACCGCACCGACAACTCGAAACCACCGGCGAGCATGCCCAGCGTCGCCGCCACGTCGCCCGACGAGAACACGCTCAGGTCGAACCCGCCGCTGAACACCTTCGAATTGCCCGCCAGCACCACGGCTTTCACCTCGCCGGCAGCCGCACCGGCGGCGGCCTGATCCAGCGCCGCGTTGATCTCGGCCTGCATCGCAGGTGACAGTGCGTTGACCTTGCCGTCGTCCATCGTGATCGTGGCCACGGCATCGTTGAGCTCGTAGCTCACCAGGCTGCTCATCGCACTGATGCTAGCGAGTGGGTTCAGGCCCGGTGACGCCTGCCGGAGGTCGTCGCCGGCTTGATCAGATCGGTCTCGGGATCGTCATCGTCGTAATCATCGTCATCGTCGTCGCCGGCCTCGTAGCGATCGCGCCAGCGGGAGCGCATCTCGGCGCCCATGGCGTTGATGCGGTTGATCTCCGAACGCAGCTTCTGCTCGTCCGTCTCCTTGGCTGCGTACTGGAAATACGTCAGCACGCCGCGCAACAACTCCAGCTTCTGCTTCTCCCGCCGGGCCTGATCGTGGGTGGTCAGCAGTTCCATGCGGTCCACCGGCGGCAATGTCGCCCAATCCAGCACCGCGGTGTTGCGCAGCTTGCGGCCACTGGGCTTGCCGGCTGAGCCCGGCTCGTCGTAATAGGTGACCGCCCCGTCGAAGCGTGAGGCAATCGCCTCACCGAGTTGCTTGCGGTCCAGCGCCGAATCCCACACGATGCGCCACTCCTGCGACGGCGCCAGATACGGGATCTCGGCGGGCAGGTTCAACGGCACGATGTCGACGAAGTTGTCGTCATACGAGCTCTCGTACTTGCCGACCGTGGGAGGGTTCGCGAACTCGAACCGCAACCCGTACGCCGGGCGCTGGCCGTAGTTGCGGACGACCAGCTCCACCAGGTGCCAATCGGCACTGCTCGGCTCCATGAACATCGATACGTTCGGCTGGGTCAGCTCGGCGCGCCGATCCCTGGCCTTCAGATACTGCCGCCACGCATAGATCAACGCGACGACGATGACGACGATCGCCACCCATGCTGCGAGCGCAGTCCATGCACCCGGTTCGAAACTAGCCAACTCACGCCCCCGGTCCGTGACTGAATCGATGATCCCCACCAAGTGGGTATATCACGGACATTCACCCTGGGCAGCGGTCCGGCTCAGCAAACTTCGGTCAAACCAGCGTCCTCACGAGGCGACGGCAGTGAGGATGTCGCGCTGCACCGGCACGGTCACCGGCGTGTGGACCAACCGCTCGCCACGCGCCAGCCACTCGATATCGGCCCATTCGATGCGCGCGGGCAATCGCCGCCAATAGTGCGGGTGCGAGCGCAGATACACCTCGACACTGGCGTGCACCTTGGCGTCCAGTGGCGTCCGGCACCGGCCGATCGCCGGCGCGGTCCCGGCTAGCGCGTCGAGATCGGTGGGGCAGGCGCTGTGGTCATGAACTCGCAGCCCCGCCCCGATGGCTCCGTCCAACATCCAGTCCAGGGCGATGTCCGCCAGCGGCCAGCACGCTCCGGTGCCGCCGATGAGGTCGTCGCGGGTTCCCCGGAACCAGACCTCGTCAAGGCTCTCGCAGTACCGCATCGTCCGGCGACCACCGTCGACCGCCACCGCGTGCCGACCGGACTCCACTGTCGGCAGCGGGCCCATGTGGCGCTTGGTTCCGGGCGTGGCCGTGGCATTCCACAGCCCGACGAACCGCACGGGCACGGCCGGATCGCGATCACCGAACAACTGCGCCGCCAACACCCTGATCTGTCGCCAGTCCTGGGGCGTGCGCGCCGTGCGCGGCAGCACATAGGTGGCGAGCGCGTAGTCGAGTACGTCATCGGAATGAGCCGGCAACAAGCCGACCGTGCCGAGCAGGGTGGCGAGTTCACCGGCGCGATGCCCGCCCTCGCCGCCGCCGAACACGAAGATCTGGTCTCCGGGATCCCACGCATCGCCGAGGAAGTGATAGGCCTCGGCGATGGCGGCCCGGGCTTCGCTGGCCGGGTCGCCCCGGCGGCCCGGCGCGATCCGTCTGGCTTGTCGTGTGGCTGTGCCGCTGTGATACCAGGTCAACTGATCGGTGCCGTCCAGCAACCGAAACAGCATCTCGGTATTCGACGCGTCACGGAACCCGGAATGTTCATCTGTGTGGTCGAAGCACAGCACGATGTTCTTCACGGCGACCCCCGGCGGGACTGTCAACTATTGCTCAACTGATGCTGACTAGTACTTTGCCGGGTCTGCGGACTGATGTCCTGAGTATTGCACTACTCGAATCGCGCAGAACGGTACGTAGTTCCCGTTGCAACAGCTTGTGCAACGAAATCCGTGGCAGGAGGACCGTCGGAGGGCGGGTTTGCCCCGTTTCGTGATCGTTAATTCAGTGGATTCCGTACTTGGCCGCACTGAAACGATTCATCAGCCGCCCATCAACATGCGCCATTGGTCGAGGTTCGACGCGCGATACACGTAGTTGCTGCGTTTGACCTCATCGAGCGGGGCGCTCGGCTCTTCCGAGTACCAGTGCCCCGGGAAGACGGTCGGGTCTCCGGACAGCTGGGCCAGCGCCTGCAGGCTGCGGAACATGTCGTCGACATTGCCGCCGGGAAAGTCGGTGCGACCGCATCCGTCGAGGAACAACGTGTCCCCGGCGACCAGTCGGCCGTCCACCAGGAAGCACTGGCTGCCCGGCGTATGGCCGGGAGTATGGAGTAGCTCGATCTCCACCGCGCCGACCGAAACCTTGTCGCCGTGGACGTGCGAGGTCAGCTCACTCGGTGCGATCCCGGTGACCTGGGAGACCCAGTCAGCCTCGTGGGAGTTGACGTGGACCGGCACACTCTGGCGTTCCAGCAGTTCGGCGAGGCCCTTGAGGGTGAAGCCCGCCATCGTGCCGCCGACGTGGTCCGGGTGGTGATGGGTGACGAGCACGCCGGAGAGGCGCATGTCGTCGGCCTCGAGCGCGTCGACGAGATCGTTGGCCGCGTAGGCCGGGTCGACCACGACCGCGTCGCCCGTCTCGCGGTCCCCGATCAGATACGAGAAGTTGCGCATCTGCTGTGCGATCGGGTCGCCGGCCGCGTAGTCGCGGCCCGACAGCAACTGCCGGAAGTACAAGCGGTCTTGGGTGTTGGGCTCGGACATGCGTCCAGCGTATTAGTGCCCCGCAACGCCTTCTTCGCGCATCCCCGCAGGTCCAAAAACCGCACGTCATGACGTGTTTGAACCCACACCGATAAAACTCGCATCAAAAATGCGGAATTACTAGCGTCATCGGTATGCACCTCACCCGGTTCACCGACCTAGGACTGCGCACGCTGATGCTGCTGTCCTCGGGAGAGACCGAGGACCGGCGCATCACCACCCGCACCATCGCCTCGGGCGCCAACGCCTCCGAGCATCACGTCGCCAAGGCCGTCTCCAAGTTGTCCGAGCTCGGCATGGTGCACGCGCGGCGCGGCCGGGTCGGGGGACTGGTGCTCACCGAGGCCGGGCGCAATGCCTCGATCGGCTGGCTGGTGCGCGAACTCGAAGGGGACCGCGAGGTCATCGAATGCGGCGGGGACTCCCCATGCCCGCTCATCGCAGCCTGCCGGCTACGCCGGGTGCTGGCCGACGCAAAGGAGGCGTTCTATCGCGAACTCGACCGATACACCGTCACAGACCTGACGGCTGACAGCCGCCTACCGATTGTTCTGCAACTCACCACCCCTGAAAGGAATCCCCGATGACCGTCACCAGCCCCGAGCCGTCTGCGGTACGCGACGAACTGGAGCCCAAGCACGCCGAGATCGTCTCCGCGACACTGCCTCTCATCGGCGCGCACATCGACGAGATCACCTCGGAGTTCTACCGCCGGCTGTTCGCCAACCACCCCGAGCTGCTGCGCAACCTGTTCAACCGCGGCAACCAGGCCCAGGGCGCCCAGCAGCGCGCGTTGGCAGCGTCCATCGCCACGTTCGCCACCCACCTGGTGAACCCCGACCTGCCACACCCGTCGGCACTGCTGGCCCGGATCGGCCACAAGCACGCCTCGCTGGGCATCACCGCCGACCAGTACCCGATCGTGCACGACAACCTCTTCGCCGCGATCGTCGAGGTACTGGGCGCCGACACCGTGACGCCCGAGGTGGCCGAGGCCTGGGACCGCGTCTACTGGATCATGGCCGACACTCTGATCGCCCTGGAGCGTGACCTCTACGCCGGTGCCGGCGTGGAACCCGGTGACGTCTTCCGGCGGTTGCGCGTCGTCTCCCGCGTCGACGACCCGTCCGGAGCCGTGCTGGTCACGGTCCGCGCCGCAGAACCCGTCAACTTCATTGCCGGGCAATACGTTTCGGTCGGCGTCACGCTGCCCGACGGCGCCCGCCAGCTACGCCAGTACAGCCTCGTCGGCGCGCCGGGATCCACCGATCTGACGTTTGCGGTCAAGCCCGTTGACGCCGTCGCAGACCAGCCCGCCGGCGAGGTGTCGTCCTGGATCCGGGCCAACCTGTGCATCGGCGACCTGCTGGACGTCACGCTGCCGTTCGGCGACCTGTACACCGGCGGCAAACCTGACGGACCTCTGGTGCTGGTCTCGGCGGGTATCGGGATCACCCCGATGGTCGGCATCCTGGAGTTCCTGGCAGCCGAGGCGCCCGACACCCAGGTGCGGGTCCTGCACGCCGACCGCAGCGACAGCGGCCAACCGATGCGCGAACGCCAGCACGAGCTGATCGGCGCACTGCCCAACGCCGGCCTCGACCTCTGGTACGAGGACGGTGTCACCGGAGGGGCGGCCGGCGTGCACGCCGGACTGCTCAAGCTCGACGGGATCGATCTGCCCGCCGACGCCGCGTACTACCTGTGTGGCGGGGCCGGATTCGTCGAGGCGGTCCGCACCCAGCTGAGCGACCGGGGAATCGCCCACGAGCGGGTGCACTGCGAGCTGTTCGCGCCCAACGATTGGCTTCTGGATTAACCGACCAGGCAAAACAGCTCCCCGGCGGCCGCGCTGACCTGCGGTTTGGTTTGGCTGCCGGGGAGGTTGTACCCTCTTTAAGGCCCCGCAGCCGCAACGCTGCGGGACAAGCCCCCTTAGCTCAGTCGGCAGAGCGTTTCCATGGTAAGGAAAAGGTCAACGGTTCGATTCCGTTAGGGGGCTCGGTGGACGCCAGGCGAGCGAAGCGACGCGGGAGTATCCGGACGTGGAGCCCCACCTGGGACCATCCGGGGCGGTGTAGCTCAGCTGGTTAGAGCGCACGACTCATAATCGTGAGGTCGGGAGATCGAGCCTCCCCACCGCTACAGGAACATCAAAAGCAGAGCGTGATTTTGAGCAGGGAGAACTGACGTGGCGTCGAGTACCGACGTACGGCCGAAGATCACTTTGGCGTGCGAGGTGTGCAAGCACCGCAACTACATCACCAAGAAGAACCGCCGCAACGATCCCGACCGGCTCGAGATCAAGAAGTTCTGCCCCAATTGCGGCACCCACCAGCCGCACAAAGAGTCGCGATAGCCATTCGCTGTGGCTCTTTCGACCAGCATCGTCGGGATGCATTATCGGCATCCTGAGCATTACGAAGTCGGACGCGAGAAGATCCGCGAGCATGCGATCGCGGTCAAGAACGACGATGCGTTCTTCCACGACGAGGCTGCCGCGGCAGAGATCGGCCACGACTCGCTGCCGGCGCCGCTGACCTTCATCTGCATCTTCGGTTACCAGGCGCAGTGGGCATTCTTCGAGTGGGCCGACATCGGCATCCAGGATGCCCAGATCGTCCAGGTCGATCAGGAGCTGAAGTTCCTGAAGCCGGTCAAGGCCGGTGACAAGCTGTACTGCGACGTGTACGTGCATTCCGTGCGCAAGGCGCACGGCACCGACATCATCGTGACCAAGAACATCATCACCGACGACAAAGGTGACGTGGTCCAGGAGGCCTACACGACCCTGGCCGGGCGTGCGGGCGACGGAGAAGAGGGTTTTAACTGATGGCGCTGCGCGAGTTCAGTTCAGTTCAGGTCGGTGACACGCTTCCGGAGCGGGTGATCCCGCTGACCCGTGGAGACCTGGTCAACTACGCCGGTGTGTCCGGTGACCTCAACCCGATCCACTGGGACGACGAGATCGCCAAGCAGGTCGGCCTCGACACCGCGATCGCCCACGGCATGCTGACCATGGGCCTCGGCGGCGGCTACGTCACCGGTTGGGTCGGCGACCCGGCTGCCGTGACCGAGTACAACGTCCGCTTCACCGCGGTGGTGCCCGTCCCCAACGACGGTGTGGGCGCCGAGATCGTCTTCAACGGACGGGTCAAGTCCGTCGACCCCGAGCAGAAGCTGGTCACCCTCGCCATCTCGGCCACCGCAGGCGGAAAGAAGATCTTCGGGCGGGCCACAGCGACCGCAAAACTGGCGTAAGGAGTTCTGGGCCATGGCACTCAAGGCTGACATCCGGGGAATGGTCTGGAAGTATCCGTATCCCTTCCTGATCGGCCGCGAGCAGATCCGCCAGTACGCCAAGGCCGTCAAGGCCATGGACCCGGCCAGCCACGATGAGGCTGCCGCCGCCGAACTCGGCCACGACACCCTGGTCGCACCGCTGACCTTCGCCTCCACCCTGGCGCTGCTGGTGCAGGAACACTTCTTCCAGAACGTCGACATCGGCATGGAAACCAAGCAGATCGTCCAGGTGGACCAGAAATTCCTGTACCGCAAGCCGCTCAAGGCCGGCGATCAGCTGCACGCCGTCATGGAGGTCGCCTCGGTCGAGGAGCGCTTCGGCGCGGACATCGTCGTCACGCACAACGTGTGCACCGACGACAACGGTGAGGTGGTCCTCGAAGCCATCACCACGATGATGGGTCACGACGCCGACGACTCCATCCAGGTCAAGTGGGATCCGGAAACCGGCAAGGTCATGCGGAAGGCCGCCGGCGAGTAGTCGTCAGCAGGGGCGCGATTAGTTTCTCGGGCCCCTGCCGGGTACACTCGGCACTCGGGGTTTTTCCCATTTCAGCGCGCTGTCCGTCGGCTTGACCATCGAACGGGCCGCGCGCGAATTGTGTAAGCCTCGGCGCAGTACGGTGACGAAAGCGCCAGAAAGTCACCAACAGAGGGGCGTAGCTCAACTGGCAGAGCAGCGGTCTCCAAAACCGCAGGTTGCAGGTTCAAGTCCTGTCGCCCCTGCTCAAACTGAATACTCGACAACGTGTGGACACTGGAAGGTGGACATACAAACCAGGATGAAAGGCATGCGGTGAGCGACGAGCGCGAAGGTGCCGGCTCCGCAGACGACACTGGAACCGACACCGGCACCGACACCGGGGCAACGGACACCTCGCACGGTCAGACCGCGGTGGTGACCCGGCCGCTGCGCCCGACCGGCAAGCGGAGCCGTCGTGGTGCAACTGGTGAGGCCGACGGTGACGACGCCGCCGAGGGCGACGCGTCGAGCGATGATGCCA
Source organism: Mycobacterium shunyiense (assembly GCF_058270035.1). Taxonomy (NCBI): domain Bacteria; kingdom Bacillati; phylum Actinomycetota; class Actinomycetes; order Mycobacteriales; family Mycobacteriaceae; genus Mycobacterium; species Mycobacterium shunyiense. The sequence goes on from NZ_JBZDPT010000010.1 coordinate 65,272, forward strand.
AGGCCGACTCCGGTAAGTCGAAGAAGGCCAAGAAGAACGCGAAGGCCAAGAAGACCGGGCCGTCGCGCAACCCGATCATGTTCGTCGTCAACTACCTGAAGCAGGTCGTTGCCGAGCTCCGCAAGGTGATCTGGCCGAACCGCAAGCAGATGGTCAGCTACACCTCGGTGGTGCTGGTCTTCCTGGTGTTCATGGTGGCGCTGATCTCCGGCGCCGACCTGGGCCTGGCGCGGCTGGTGTCGCTCGTGTTCGGCACCTGATCCGGAATTTGAGAGAGGACTGACAACGTGACCACGTTCGACGGCGACGAGACCGTTGCCGAGACCGTTGACGTCGACGGCGTCGAGTCGCAAACCGATGAATCGGCTGAGGGCCAAGAGGTTGTAGCGGCCGACTCGGTCGACGAGACCGACCCGGCCGACGAGGCCGAAGAGGCTCCGGCCGACGAAGCCGCCGAAGAGGCGCCCGCGGTCGACGAAGTCGACGAAGACGAGGACCCGGCAGTCGCGCTCAAGAAGGAACTGCGCCTCAAGCCCGGCGACTGGTACGTCATCCACTCGTACGCCGGTTACGAGAACAAGGTGAAAGCCAACCTCGAGACCCGCGTGCAGAACCTGGACGTCGGCGACTACATCTTCCAGGTCGAGGTGCCCACCGAAGAGGTCACCGAGATCAAGAACGGCCAGCGCAAGCAGGTCAACCGCAAGGTGCTGCCCGGCTACATCCTGGTCCGCATGGAGCTCAACGACGAGTCGTGGGGCGCGGTGCGCAACACCCCCGGCGTCACCGGCTTCGTCGGCGCCACGTCGCGTCCGTCCCCGCTGTCGCTGAACGACGTGGTGAAGTTCCTGCTGCCGCAGGGCGCAGCCAAGAAGCCCGCCAAGTCCAGCGCCGCCGCCACCCCCGGTGCCAGCACCGAGGCCACCTTGGAACGGCCCGAGATCCTGGTCGATTTCGAGGTCGGCGAGTCCGTCACCGTCATGGACGGCCCGTTCGCGACGCTGCCCGCCTCCATCAGCGAGGTCAACGCCGAGCAGCAGAAGCTCAAGGTGCTGGTCTCCATCTTCGGCCGCGAGACTCCGGTCGAACTGACCTTCAACCAGGTCTCCAAGATTTAGTCGCCACAGCGGCTAGAAACAACGGGCGTTTACGCGCCCTTGGATGAGCAAGTAAAGGAACACCAGAAGCATGGCCCCGAAGAAGAAGGTCGCCGGGCTCATCAAGCTGCAGATCCAGGCCGGGCAGGCCAACCCCGCCCCGCCGGTCGGTCCTGCGCTTGGCCAGCACGGCGTCAACATCATGGAGTTCTGCAAGGCGTACAACGCCGCGACCGAGTCGCAGCGCGGAAACGTCATCCCCGTGGAGATCACCGTCTACGAGGACCGCAGCTTCACGTTCGCACTGAAGACCCCGCCCGCCGCCAAGCTGCTGCTCAAGGCAGCCGGTGTGCAGAAGGGCTCGGGCGAGCCGCACAAGACCAAGGTCGCCAAGGTGACCTGGGATCAGGTGCGCGAGATCGCTGAGACCAAGAAGGCCGATCTCAACGCCAACGACATCGACGCCGCGTCGAAGATCATCGCCGGCACCGCCCGCTCCATGGGCATCACGGTCGAGTAAGTACCGGGTTAGCTCCACAACCCGAGTGGAAGGGCTGGCATCGGCCCGCACCACGACTCCAGCAACACGATTGGATTTTCAATGAGCAAGAACAGCAAGGCATATCGCGAAGCCGCGGAGAAGGTCGACCGGGACAAGCTCTACAGCCCGCTTGAGGCCGCGAAGCTGGCCAAGGAGACCTCCTCCAAGAAGCAGGACGCCACCGTCGAGGTCGCCATCCGCCTCGGCGTCGACCCCCGCAAGGCTGACCAGATGGTCCGCGGCACCGTCAACCTGCCGCACGGCACCGGTAAGACCGCCCGCGTCGCCGTGTTCGCCGTCGGCGAGAAGGCTGAGCAGGCACTGGCCGCCGGCGCCGACGTCGTCGGCAGCGACGACCTGATCGAGAAGATCCAGGGCGGTTTCCTGGACTTCGACGCCGCGATCGCCACCCCGGATCAGATGGCCAAGGTCGGAAAGATCGCCCGCGTGCTGGGCCCGCGCGGTCTGATGCCGAACCCCAAGACCGGCACCGTCACCCCCGATGTCACCAAGGCTGTGGCCGACATCAAGGGCGGCAAGATCAACTTCCGCGTCGACAAGCAGGCCAACCTGCACTTCGTGATCGGCAAGGCGTCCTTCGACGAGGCCAAGCTGGCCGAGAACTACGGCGCCGCCCTCGACGAGGTGCTGCGGGCCAAGCCGTCCTCCTCGAAGGGTCGTTACCTCAAGAAGGTGACCGTCTCCACCACCACGGGCCCGGGTATCCCGGTTGACCCGTCGGTGACCCGGAACTTCACCGAGGCGTAGCTCGCGGAGCCGACCATCGGCACCGAGGCGTAGTCCTTAAGTCCGAGTGGCCAGTTACGGCACAAGATTCTCTGAATCGCGTGTCATAACTGGCCATTCGGCGTTTCTGGGGTGCACTCGGCGAGGCGGCGACGCAGGAACGCCCGCGCCGGCTCGGACGCCGCGCCTTCGCCGTCAAGTGCGACGCGGTACCAGCGCTGAGCCTCGCCGAGGTGGCCGGCACGACGCAGTAGATCCGCCCGGATTGGTGCCACGGCATTCGTCCGGGCCAGTCGTGGATCGTCGGCGACCTCGTCGAGTGCGGCCAGTCCGGCTTCGAACCCGTCGCGAAAGCCCACGGCCATTGCACGATTGGCGCGCACGACTGGCGAGTCGGTCATCGCCGCCAATTGGTCGTAGGCCAGGCAGATGGTGCCCCAGTCGGTGAGCTGCCAGGTGGGCGCCGTGGCATGCAGTGCCGCGATCACCGCCTGCGGAAGATACGTGCCGGCCGCACCGTCGGCCATACGCAGTTGTTCCAGGCCCCTTGCGATGCGGCCACAGTCCCAGTGGCTGCGGTCCTGCTCATCCAGCGGTATCAGCGCGCCGTCCTCGTCCACTCGGGTACGTCGGCGTGAATCATGCAGCAGCACAAGCGCGGCGAGCGCATGGGCGTCGCGGTTGCCCGGCATCAACGAGCAGAGTTCGCCCGCTAGCCGCACACCCTCATCGCACAGCTCGTCACGGATGGCCGAGGGCCCGCCGGTCGACCAGTAGCCCTCGGTGAACACCGAATAGATACACCCGAGGACGTGCGGCGTCCGCTCACCCAGAAGCTCCGGCGGCGGCACCCGCAACGGTATGTTCGCTTGACGAATCTTGTTCTTGGCCCGGGTGATTCGTTGCCCCACGGCGGCCTCGGACTGCAGCAGGGCCCGGGCGATCTCAGTGACGGTCAGACCGGAGATCAGCCGCAGGGTCAAGGCCAGCTGCGAGCTGCGGTCCAGCGCGGGGTGGGCGCAGGTGAACATCATCCGCAGCTCGTCATCGCGCACCGGTTGCAGCTCGGCGCCCCCGCCGTCGGTCGCGCTCACGTGCTCGTACACCGCTGCGAGTTCCTTTCCGGCACGGGCGGATTCACGTCGCAAACGATCCAGGGCCCGATTGCGCGCCACTGTCGTCAACCATGCACCGGGATTGGCGGGCACACCATCGGCAGGCCATGTCTGCACGGCCTGTGCGCAGGCCTCCTGGACGGCGTCCTCGGCCACGGTGAGGTCACCCGACCAACGCGCGATGGTGGCCACCACCGGGCCCCACTCGCGCCGAAAGACGCCGTCCAGCGGTGTCACCGAGGACTACAGGCCCGAGACGGCCGACAACTGACGCACCTCGATGGCCGACGCCGGAATCATCGACGCCAGCTTGACCGCCTCGTCACGATCGGAGGCACGCAGCACGTAGAAGCCGTTGGCGACCTCGGCGCCCTCGGCGTACGGACCGTCGGTGAGCGTCACCTCGCCGTCACGCACGCGCACGGTCGTCGCGGTGGACGGCGGTTGCAGCGGCGCACCGGCAAGTGTCTTGTCGCCGATGGTGTTGGCGAGTTCGACATGCCGGCCGGCCTGCCGGTTCCACTCCTCGGTGCCCGGCGTGTTGACGTCCTCGGGACGCTCCAGCAGCAGTGCCAGCCAATCGTTGCCCAATGGCTGCTCGGGCGCCTGCCAGTGGACCATCGGCCACACTTCGACCGCACCGAAGTGTGCGACCGGAATGTCGCGGGCCAGCGCCAGGGCCTCGTCGAGATTGTCGGCCTCCAACACGTAGTAGCCGCACGCCACCTCGGCCCCCTCGGCGTACGGACCGTCGGTGACCGTCGGGTGGTCCGGCCCGCCCGTGATGCGGGTGGCGGTGGCCGCCCGATCCAGTGCGTCGCCCGCCCGGATCGCGGACCCGGCCTTGGCGTGAAAAGCCTGGAAGGCTGCCATGCCCTCGGCCCGCTGTTCGGGGGCGAGTTCCACGTCCTGGCTGATAAGTAAAGCGAAGTAGTGCATCGTCATCTCCCGGCGTCAGCGAGTGGGAACCCTCTGTTCCACTCTCTACCTATCCGACGAACGCGGGTGCTGGGATCCGACAGCCCACCGAAGAAATTTCGGTGACTACTTCTGCAGCGTGAACTGATGCACGCTGATGTGGCCGGAGGCGAAGTACTTCTGGCAGCCGTTGAGGTACTTGTCGTAGCGGTCGTAAACCTCTTGGCCCTGGATCGCGATGGCCTCGTCCTTGTGGGCCTCGAGCGCGTCGGCCCAGATCTTGAGCGTCCGGACATAGTGCGGACCGATCTCATGAATCCTGGCCACGGTGAAGCCGGCTTCCTTGGCCTTCTCTTCCTCCATCGACACCGAGGGCAGCCTTCCGCCGGGGAAGATCTCGGTCATGATGAACCGCGCGAACCGAGCATCTTCGAACGTCATGTGAAGCCCGAGTTTCTGGCCCTGCCGGAGGTCGAATCCGGTGATGTTGTGCAGCAACATGATGCCGTCGTCGGGCAGTGCGTTATAGGCCGTCTCGAAAAACGCCGGATACCGCTCGAATCCGAAATGTTCGAATGCGCCGATCGATACGATGCGGTCAACTTTGTCGTTGAACTCTTCCCAACCTTGGAGCCGGACCTCGACGTTGCGCTCGGTGGGAATCTTGGCGAGCTTCTCGATGGCGTATTCGCGTTGCTCACCGCTCAACGTCAGGCCGATGACGTTGACGTCGTACTTCTCGATCGCGCGGGCCATGCCGGCACCCCAGCCGCAGCCGACGTCGAGCAGCGTCATCCCTGGTTCCAGACCCAGTTTGCCGAGTGCCAGATCGAACTTGGCGATCTGGGCTTCGTCGCCGGTCATGTCCTCGCGCTCGAAATAGCCGCACGTATAGCCCATGGTCGGGCCTAGAAAGAGTTCGTAGAATTCGTTGGAAATGTCGTAGATCGACTGCAGTTCTTCATATTTCGGTGTCAATTTGGACATATTCGATATGCTCCAAGCTGTAGAGTTCTCCCCGCGAATCTCAGAGTACCGCAGGCTCGACCCGACGCCCTGTTGCCGTCGCCGTCAATGAATTGCCTTGGCAAATAAAATTTTCGGGCTGCACCGCCGTTTTTCCGGTGTTGCCTGCGGTAATGCATCCGCGGTGCTTCGTTGGCGAAGGAAATCAGCCGGCGACATGCAGGGTGAACTGGTTGACGTCGGTGTAGCCGACGCGGAACAGGTTCGCGCAGCCCGTGAGGTAGCGCATGTAGCGGTCGTAGACCTCCTGGGACTGGGTCCGGACGGCCTCATCGTGGTGGGCCTCCAGATTGGCTGCCCACAGGTCGAGGGTTCGCGCGTAGTGCTTCTGCAACGATTGCCGACGCGTCAGCGTGAACGATCCCCGCTGCGCATGTTCCTCGACCATCTCCACCGTGGGTAACCGCCCGCCCGGGAAGATCTCGGTGAGAATGAACTTGATGAACTTGGCCAGCTCGAAGGTGAGCGGGATGCCTCTCTCGTGAGCGTCTCGGGGGTGCATCCCGGTGATGGTGTGCAGCAGCATCACCCCGTCGTCCGGCAGAACATGATGGGTGAAGCGGAAGAAGTCTGTATACCGGTCGGGGCCGAAATGCTCGAACGCCCCGATCGACACGATCCGGTCCACCGGCTCGTCGAACTCCTCCCATCCGGCCAGTAGCACCCGTTTGGAACGAGGCGAGTCGGAGTCGTCGAACAGCGTCTGCACGTGAGCGGCCTGGTTGCGGCTCAGGGTCAGGCCCACGACGTTCACGTCGTAGCGCTCGATTGCGCGCATCATCGTCGCGCCCCAGCCGCATCCGACGTCGAGCAGGGTCATTCCCGGTTGTAATCCGAGCTTGCCCAGCGCCAGGTCGATCTTGGCGCGCTGGGCTTCTTCGAGCGTCATGTCGTCGCGTTCGAAGTACGCGCAGCTGTACGTCCGGGTCGGATCCAGGAACAGGGCGAAGAAATCGTCGGACAGGTCGTAGTGGGCCTGCACGTCGTCGAAGTGGGGTTTGAGATTTGCCGGCTGTTTTGCCATGCGGCGCCTAACGAACGAAGACGGACTGGCGAGAGCCGCACTAAGCCACGTCTTGACCTAGCCGCCCCCCAGACTGCTCTAAAAAACAGTAGAGCGGGCACGGCCAGCTACCGAGCTTTCCGGCGCCGGCAAACGAATTAACGTTGCAGACGCAGGTATCAGGCGGAACTCGCGAAGTTCGTCTTCAGCTCGCCGACGATCTCGTCCCACACCGGTTCGGGCAGCTCGTGGCCCATTCCGTCGATCAACACCAGGCGGGCGCCGCTGATCGCACGCGCCACCGCGCGGCCCCCGAACGGGCGCATCAGCCGATCGGAGCGACCATGGATCACCACAGTGGGCACACTGATCCGCTTGTCGTGGTGGCGCAGGCTGCCGCTGCCGAGAATGGCGTCGAAGTGCCGGGCGATCCCGGCCGGATAGTAGGCGCGGTCGTACAGTTCGGCGGCCTGGGCCCGAATCTCCGCCTCGGGAGTGGGGTAGCCGGGGCTGCCGTTGATCCGGCTGATCCGAACGGCGTTGTCGATGATGGCATCTCGCGATGAATTGGCGGGCGGGCCCGTGATCACCGACAGCAATTGCTTGATACCCGGCGGCGGCAACAGCGGCTGGTTGTTGCTGGAGAAGATCACCGCCAGCGACTTGGTGCGCTGCGCATAACGGGAGGCGAACACCTGGGCGATCATCCCGCCCATCGAACCGCCGACGATGTGGGCATTGTCGATGTCGAGGTGATCGAGCAGGGCGGCAGCGTCATCGGCCACATCTTCGAGCGTGTAGACCGACGGACTCCGAAGCCCCAGAAACGACCGGGCCATCCGCAGCGGCAGCGGGGAATCGACCCGCTTGCCGGACAACTTGGTGGACAGCCCCACGTCGCGGTTGTCATAGCGGATGACCCGCAACCCCTGACTGACCAGCTTCTCGCAGAAACCGGTGCGCCACAACAGCATCTGGGCACCGAGGCCCATGATCAGCAGCACGGCCGGATCGTTCGGATCGCCCATGTCCTCGTAGTACAGGTCGACATCGCCGGATTCCGCCGACGACTTCGCGAACCCTGATCGCACCTTCATGCCGGCCATTCAGGCCTCGATCCCGTCGCCGTCTTCGCCCTGCTTGTGTTCCCGGCTGATATCCACCATGAAGTTGGCGAAATACCCGGTGAGCTGGGGATCGTTCATCATCTGCCACTTCGGCGCCAGCAGCTTCATGTACCGCTCGACGTAGAGGAACTGCTTGCCGATCAACACCAGCTCGCGGGGCAGCTTGACGTCGTAGGCATCGGCCAGCGCCGAGAGCTGCTTACCGATCTCGGCGTAGGACATGTCGCCGAGGGACTTCATCGTCAGCGGGGTGGCGAACTTCTCCAGGTCCTTGGCGGCCTGCGCCTCGGGCTTCACCGTGCCCACGGCCCCCATCAGCACGACGATCTTGCCCGCAGCGGCATGGTCCTTCTTGACCAGGAGGGCGTACACGAGCTCGCGCAACAACCAGCGGGTGCGCGGGTCGATGCGGCCCATGATGCCGAAGTCGAAGAACGCGATCTTGCCGTTGTCGTCGACATAGAGGTTGCCCGCGTGCAGGTCCCCGTGGAACAGGCCATGCTTGAGGCCGCCCTCGAACACACTGAACAGCAGAGCCTTGACCAGCTCGGTGCCGTCGAACCCCTTTTTGCGGATCGCAGCGACGTCGTCGATACGTACCCCGGTGACCCGCTCCATGGTCAGCACCCGCTGGCTGGTCAGGTCCCAGTACACCTGGGGGACCCGGATGTTCTCGCCCAGCGGCGAGGCATGCATGTGCGAGACCCAGGCGTCCATCGACTGGGCTTCCAGCCGGAAGTCGAGCTCTTCGGCCAGGTTGTCGGCGAAGTCGGCGACCACATCCTGGGCCGACAGCCGCCGGCCCAGCTTGGCGAGCTCCACCAGCTGCGCCCCGCGCTTGAGGATCTGCAGATCGGCGGCGACGCGACGACGGATCCCGGGGCGCTGGATCTTGACCACCACCTCCTCGCCGCTGTGCAGCGTGGCGTAGTGCACCTGGGCGATCGAGGCCGAGGCGAACGGGTTCTCGTCGAAGCTCTTGAACAGTTTCGTGGGCTCGTCGCCGAGTTCTTCGACGAAGAGCTTGTGCACCTCATCGGTGTCGGCCGGCGGTACCCGGTCGAGCAGGCTGCGGAACTCGCGGCTCAGCGGCTCGCCGAACGCGCCCGGGCTGGACGCGATGATCTGGCCGAACTTGACGTACGTGGGGCCGAGGTCGGAGAAGGCCTGCGGTACCTGCTTGACGATCTTCTGCTGCAGGGATCCGCGCCCGAACATGTTGGCCGCGACGCGGACCCCGGTGCGGGTGATCTGCCAACCGGTAGCGCCGATACGGGCGGCTTCCACGGGCAGCGGCACCCGGCTCAACCTGGCGACCTCGCGGTGCTTGGTTTTCGGCGGCGTAGTGCTCATAGCTGCAGTGTCTCAAAGGCCACGGTGCGGCCAAAAACATCTGTGCCGTGAGTCACACCGACGCGAAACTTTCCTCGACCTCGTCACGGCTCAGGATCGGGTCGGTTCCGGGCACGTAGGTGGGCTCGGTGTGCGGCGCGGTGGTTCCGGCGGAGACCCGCTTTTGGGCCGCCCGGAACTCCAGGGTGTTGCCGGCCGCGGTGTGCAGTCCGTTGATGACCGACCACACCATGGCGCGGCGGGCGGCCCGCTCGATCGGATTCGGATCGGTGTGCCCGATCAGCTGCTTGGCCCACTTCGGCATGGTGTCGCGGATTGCCCAGTCCACTGCGCTCTGCGGCATCGGCAGATTGGGGCCGGTGGCCATGGCCGCGCCGTGGGTCAGCGCCAGCCTGGGCAGATAGGAGTGCAGGCACTCCAGTGTCTCGGCCTTGGTTTCGGGTAGGTCGGTGCCGCCCAGGGCGTGCCCGACGCGGATGAACTCGCCGTAGTAGCGGTCGAGTTTCTTACCGCGCAACGGGTTCGGATGGTAGATCTCGTGCGCGGTGGCCAGTCCCCACACCACGGTCGCGTAGTTCCAGCGCAGCCAGTCCGGATCGTCGGCGTCGTAGACCGCGCCGTCGGGGCGGGTCCCCTTGATGGTGTGGTGCATGGCGCGGACGGTCTTGGCCACGCGCTCGGCGGTCTCGGTGTTGCCGTAGGCGGTGCCGATGAAGAACGCGATGGAGTGCCCCAGGCGCACGGCCGCGCCCTGCGGATCGATGACGGGGATGGCGGTGCCATCTTCGTCGCGCTTGACCAGACGCGAATGGTGCATGCCCATCCAGTAGATGGAGGGATCGAGGCGTTCCATGTACGCCGCGCACTGCAGGCCGAAGATGAGCGCCTCGGTGTGGGAGTGGACGTGCCAGACGGCGCTGCCGGGACCGAACCATCCCGGATCGCCGGCCGGTCCGGCGAACTCCATGCCACGGAAGTAGTGCTGACGGATGTCCGTGTCGAACTTCCGCTGCAGCATCTGCTCAAGGATTTGGTGTGGCATGTCCACCGCGGGACCCCTTTCTGGTTACGTCTGTAGCCAGAATACATTTTGGGTACGGGTGTGACCAGATCTAATCTGAAGGAATGACCGGAGCGCCCAACCCGACCCGCTGGGCCGGTGTGCCGCTGACCGACCGCCGGGCCGAGCGCCGCGCCCTGCTGGTGGACGCGGCGTTCCGGCTGTTCGGCGACGGGGGAGAGGCCGCGGTCTCGGTGCGCTCGGTCTGCCGCGAATGCGGCCTCAACACCCGCTACTTCTACGAGAGCTTCGCCGACACCGACGACCTGCTCGGTGCGGTGTACGACGAGGTCAGCGCTGCCCTGGCGGTCGACGTCGAAGCGGCGACGGCCAGCGCCGCCGATTCGCTGCGGGCCAGGACCCGCGCCGGGATCGCCGCGGTGCTGGGATTCAGCTCGGCCGACCCGCGGCGGGGACGGATCCTGTTCACCGACGCCAGGGCCAACCCGGTACTGGCCGCCCGCCGCACGGCGACCCAGGACCTGTTACGCGAGGCTGTGCTGTCCGAGGGCGGTCGGCTGCGCCCGGGTTCCGATCCGGTGGCCGCCCAGATCGGCGCGGCCATGTACACCGGTGCGATGGCCGAGCTCGCCCAGCAGTGGCTGAGCGGCAACCTGGGCGACTACCTCGACGTCGTGGTGGATTACGCGCTCCGGCTGGTGCTCGGCAGCGGCGGCGGTGCCGGCAATTAGGCCCGGTGCCGGCAATTAGGCGCGGGCGGTAAGCACGCAGCGCCGTCAGGCTTGAGCGACCGGCCGCCACCGCTTGATCCACTCGGTCTCGGGCCACTCCTCTTCGGCCGCGAGCAACTCGTACATCGTTGCGCGATCGATCGATTCGCGGATGATGTCGGCATGCCCGGCGTGGCGGCTGAGTTCCTCGATCAGATGCATGACGACCCACCGCACCGACCAGTTGTCGACGTCCTGTGGGAACCACGGCACATCGTGGGGCACCGGAACCGCGGTGTCGAGGTCCCGCTCGGTGAACACCCGCAGCGTCTCGGCGTTCTGGGCCTTGAACGCGTCGAGTAGCCCGGCCAGGGTTTCGTCCTCGCGCATCACGTGCATGTCGGCGTAGTCGGCGGCCTGTTCCTCGAATGGGCGGGGATCGGCCGGTGGGAACTGCGGTCCGTGCTCGGCGCGGTCGGCCCAGCTCTTCTGCACGGCGGTGACGTGCTTGATCAGACCGCCGACCGACAGCGCGCTCACCGACGGCGTGGACCGCGCCTGCTCGTCGGTCAGGCCGTGCGCCACTGCGAAGAAGGCGTTCTGCTGAAAGGCGAGAAACTCGACGAGGTTCCGGCGTTCATCGGCGGCGGGAGGCGGCATTCCTGGCATGGTTCAGTTCTCCTTGTTGGTTGAGTGGGCGTAAAGATCTCGGATACAAGCGATTTCGGCGCCGTGGTGGATCGCTTCCCGATTGATGTGCAGTACGAGCACTGCCATCGGCTCATCGCCGTAGGGCCCCTCGGCGGGACCGCACGGACGTTGCAGGTCATCTTCGCTCAGCGACCTGACCCCGTCGATCCAATTTCGGTACGCGTCGTCGAGTTGGTGCAGGGCCGTGGCCGCATCGGTGGCGTACGGCCACGACTCATAGTCCGCCGGCGGTCCGCCGAAGTGCGAGTGGTTGCGCATCGCGAACACACCGACGATCACGTGTGCCAGTCGCCAGGCGATCGTGGTGAACGGTTCCGGTTGTGGCGGTGGATAACTGAAGTCGATGGCGCCGTCGGGGTGAACCGTCCAGCAGTCGGGGACCGGTGCCCAGAAGTACTCGTGGTCGGTGAGGCCGTCCAATCGCGGCCTCAGTTGATTCGTCCAGTGGAAGTCCAATTGATCGGCCAGAAGGTTTGTCCACATGAGACCACTGTTTCACGCATATAGGACAGTTTCGGTCCTAAAAATGCGGCAGACTTCTGACATGGCGGTGAGCAGTGAAACCACCGGCCGCGTGTTGCAACTCCTCGGCCTGTTGCAGGCGCGCCGGGCGTGGACGGGCGAAGAGTTGGCCGAACGGCTCGGGGTCACCACCCGCAGCGTCCGTCGCGACATCGAGCGGCTGCGCGACCTCGGCTACCCGGTCCACGCCAGCAAGGGGCAGGGCGGCGGCTACCAACTGGGCGCAGGTGCGGCACTGCCCCCGCTGCTGCTCGACCCGGATGAGGCCGTCGCGATGGCCGTCTGCCTGCGGCTGGCCGCAGGCGGAAGCGTCGCCGGCGTCGGCGAATCCGCCCTGCGGGCACTGTCCAAACTCGACCAGGTCATGCCCGCGCGGTTGCGGTCACAGGTCTCGGCGGTGCACGACGCCACCGTCACCCTTGCACCCAACGCGTCGGACTCCCCGGTGGAGCCCGAGGTGTTGATGACCCTGGCCCGCGCCTGCCGCGACCGCGAACACGTCAGTACCGACTACACCGACATTCGCGGCAACCACACCGAGCGGCGGCTCGAGCCCTACCAGCTGGTGACCACCGGCCGTCGCTGGTACCTGATGGCCTACGACCGTGACCGGGAGGACTGGCGCAGCCTGCGGTTGGACCGGATGTCCACGGTGGCCGCGACGGGGACCACCTTCACCCCGCGCGAAGCCCCGAACGCAGCCGACTATGTGCGCCGGTCGATCAGCTCCTCGCCCTACCGCTACCGAGCGCGGGTGCGCTATCACGCCCCGCAAGAGGTTGTGGCGCAGAAGTTTCCACCGGCGTCGGCCACCGTCGAGGCGGACGGCCCCGCCGCCTGCATCGTCACCACCGGCGCCGACGACCCTGAACGCATGGTGCTTTATTTCGCCACCGTCGGCCACGACTTCGAGGTGCTCGAGCCGCCCGAGGTGGCCGCCGCCGTGCGCGCCGTGGCCGACCGCCTGCACCTGGCTGCGCGCGGCACGGTCAGGTGATCCCGAGGCGGTCGAGCAGCATCAGGAACGCCGCAGCGAAGTCATTGTCTGCGGTCGCGGCGCGCACCTCATCCCAGTCGACCTGCTCGCGCACCGCCCGGGCTGCGGGTAGCAACGGGGCGAAGTCGCAATGGTGTTCGTTGAGCGACCGCAGCTTCTCCGACACCACCAGCGTCGGCGGCAACACCGGCATCCGGACCGCGAGCACGTCCAACACCTCCGCGGAGGCCAGCGTCGCCGCATCCACCGACACCCCGTTGAGCTGGTAGAGCACGTCGACCAGCACGTCGTCGTCGGGATAGGCCTTGAACAACCAGTCCTCGGGTACATGCACGATCTGGAACCCGGCCTTGCGCAACGCCACCTCGGCCGCCTCGGCGTCCGTCTCGGCCACCACGAAATCGACGTCGTGAACCGGCTCGGGCGCGCCGTACACCCACAGCGCATAGCTGCCGCCGAGCGCGAAGTGCGGCCCATGCGCCTTGAATGCCGCGGCGGCGCGCTTCAGCGCGTCGCGCAGATCGTCGTTGCGGTCGAGCATGTGCCATCCCGGATCGGTCGGGCATCGCGATGGTGGAGCCGATGCAGAGTGGGTACTGAGTACCCATGCGGCTGGCCACTTTCAACATCCTGCACGGACGCAGTGTCCACGATGGCGACGTCGACCTCGGCAGACTTGCCGCCGCGGTGGCCGAACTCGACGCCGACATCCTCGCGCTGCAGGAAGTCGACCTGGATCAGCCCCGCTCGGGCAAGGCAGACCTGACCGCCGTGGCGGCCCGGGCGATGAACGCCGTGCACCATCGCTTCGTCGCCGCGATCTCCGGGACCCCGGGAGCCACCTGGATGGCTGCGACCGGCCGCGAACAACCCGGCACCGCCGCCTACGGCATCGCCCTGCTCACCCGGTACCCGGTCGAGAACTGGCAGGTGTTGCGGCTTCCCCGGATACCGGTCCGGTTTCCGATGTACGTCTCGGGCATCCGCCGGTTCCGGATCGTCCACGAAGAACCCCGGGCCGCGATGGTCGCGCGCATCGACACCCCACTCGGCGCGCTCACGGTGGCCAACACCCACCTGTCGTTCGTACCGGGATGGAACCGCCTGCAACTGCGGCATCTGGTGCGGGATCTGAGCGGCTTCCCGGCGCCGAGGCTGCTGATGGGAGATCTGAACTCAGGCGCGCCGGCACACTGGCGCCCACTCGGGGAGGCTCCGACGTTTCCCGCCGACACGCCGACGACGCAGCTCGACCACATCCTCACCGACGACCCGACACTGTTCGCCACTGCCTGCGTGGCGCCGCACCTACCGATTTCGGATCATCGGGCGTTGGTCGTCGACATTTCGGAGCGTTGAAGTCGTAGGGTTTTTCAGATGCGCGTCCTGTCAGTGGAGACGACGGAGCTGTTCGCCGGGCCGGAGGATGCCGCCCGGCAGCTGGTTCGGGTGCGATACGAGGCCTGCGTCGCGCCGACGCCGGTGCGGGTCAGCGGGGACGGGCTGACCGGTGAGGCGATGGCGGCCGCCGGGGACGGCACCGTCGAGGTCCCGGTGGACGTCGAGCGGGGCGTACCCGGGGAAGTCCGGCGCGCTCGGGTGGGCTCGATCGACTTCGACTTCACCGTCGCCGAACCCGGCTGGACGATGTACATGATCAGCCATTTCCACTACGACCCCGTCTGGTGGAACACCCAGGCCGCCTACACCAGTGTGTGGACCGAGGATCCGCCCGGCCAGTGCCGGCAGACCAACGGCTTCGATCTGGTGCACGCACACCTGGAAATGGCGCGGCGCGCACCGGAGTACAAGTTCGTCCTGGCCGAGGTGGACTATCTCAAGCCCTACTGGGATGCCCGGCCCGAAGACCGGGACGATCTGCGTCGTTTCATCGCCGAGGGACGCGTCGAGATCATGGGCGGCACATACAACGAGCCCAACACCAATCTCACCAGCCCGGAGACTGCCATCCGAAACTTCGTGTCGGGCATGGGTTTTCAACGTGACGTGCTCGGCGCCAATCCGGCCACGGCATGGCAGCTCGACGTGTTCGGCCACGACCCGCAGTTTCCCGGGATGGCGGCCGACGTCGGCCTGACGTCCAGTTCGTGGGCCCGTGGGCCGCACCACCAGTGGGGGCCGATGCAGAACGACGGCGACCCCGAGCGCATGCAGTTCGCGAGCGAGTTCGAGTGGATCGCACCGTCGGGCCGCGGGCTGCTCACCCACTACATGCCCGCGCACTATTCGGCCGGATGGTGGATGGACTCCTCGGCCTCACTGGCAGAGGCGGAAGAATCCACCTACGCGCTGTTCACCAAACTCAAACGAGTTGCGTTGACCCGCAACGTGCTCCTGCCCGTGGGCACTGACTACACCCCGCCCAACAAGTGGGTCACGCAGATCCACCGCGACTGGAATGCGCGGTACGCCTGGCCGAAGTTCGTGTGCGCCCTGCCCTCCGAATTCTTCACCGCGGTGCGTGCCGAGGTCGACGAGCGCGGCATCACACCGTCCCCGCAGACCCGCGACATGAACCCGATCTACACCGGCAAGGACGTCTCCTACATCGACACCAAGCAGGCCAACCGGGCCGCCGAGGACGCGGTGCTCGACGCCGAACGGTTCGCCGTGTTCGCCGGACTGCTCGGTGGGGCGGACTACCCGCAGGCCGCGATGGCCAAGGCCTGGGTGCAGCTGGCCTACGGCGCACATCACGACGCCATCACCGGCTCGGAGTCCGACCAGGTCTATCTCGACCTGCTGACCAGCTGGCGCGATGCCTGGGAGCTGGGTGTCACCGCCCGCGACAATGCTCTGCGCCTGTTGTCGGACGCGGTGGCGGGGTTCGGCGGGCAGGAGCGCGGCGACCCGGGAATCGGCGCAGTGGTGGTGTGGAACGCCGTGGCGCACAACCGGACCGACATCGTCACCGTGCACCTGGAGGAACCGTTCCAGGGCAGGGTGCTCGATTGCGACGGCAACGAGGTTCCCGTCCTGGTCGAACACGACGGGGTGACCGTGAGCTGGTTGGCCCGCGACGTGCCCTCGTTGGGCTGGCGGTCCTACCGGTTCACGGCCGGGACGGCGCACGGCTGGGAACCGGTGGCCGTGGATTCCATCGCCAATGACCGCTACCGCCTACGCGTCGACGCGGCCCGCGGCGGTGGGGTGTGTTCGCTCCTCGACGACGGGCGAGAGCTCATCGCCGACGGCGGCATGGGCAACGAACTGGCGGTCTACGACGAGTATTCGGCCCACCCCGAGGCCGGGGAAGGGCCATGGCACCTGCTGCCCACCGGTCCGGTGGTGTGCTCCTCGGCAGCCCCGGCCGAGGAGGTGCAGTGCTACCGGAGCGCGCTCGGTCAGCGGGTGGTCGTGCGGGGCCGCATCGGAGAGTTGTTGCGCTACACCCAGACCATCACGCTCTGGTCCGGTGTGGACCGGGTCGATTGCCGCACCGTCATCGACGAATTCGTCGGGGCCGACCGCCTGGTGCGGCTGCGCTGGCCCTGCCCGGTGCCCGGGGCGCTGCCGGTGAGCGAGGTCGGTGACGCCGTGATCGGCCGCGGATTCGGGCTGCTGCACGAACATTCGGCCCACCACGCGGTGGACGCGGCACAACACCCGTGGACCCTTGACAACCCGGCCTACGGTTGGTTCGGGCTGTCGTCGGCCGCGCGGGTGCGGATCGGCTCGGACGTCCGGGCGGTTTCAGTGGCCGAGGTGGTCGCTCCCGACGACGGCACCGACGCACGGGATCTGATGGTGGCCCTGGTGCGGGCCGGGGTGACCGCCACCTGCAGCGCCGCGGACAAACCCCGCTACGGCGATCTCACGGTGGACTCCAATCTGCCCGACACCCGGTTCGCGCTCGGTGGGCCCGATGAAAACCCTTTCGCCGCAGCTGTTCTCGCCGAAGCCGAGATCGCCTACTCCGACGAGTTCAAACGCCAGATCGACGCCACCGGATCGGCCCGCGTCTGGGTGCCTGCCGTCGCGCCCCTGCCCGAACAGTGGGTGCCCGGTGCCGATCTGCGCGGAGTGCGAAGCCTGCCGGTGCTGATCCTGGCCGGTGACCTCGACACGGTGGTCGAGGACCTGGGTGACGCCGAGATCGTCGTCACCCAGCAGGCTGCCGCGGCGGCCGAGCCGTTCGAGGCCCGCACCGTGGCACTGCTGAACCGTGGCGTGCCGAGCTTCGCCATCGAACCGGACGGCACCCTGCACACGTCGCTGATGCGGTCCTGCACCGGCTGGCCGTCCGGCACCTGGATCGACCCGCCGCGCCGTACCGCACCGGACGGCTCCAACTTCCAATTGCAGCACTGGACCCACACATTCGACTACGCGCTGGTCACCGGGGCCGGAGACTGGCGGGCCGCGGGGGTTGCCCCCAGCGCCGCGGAGTTCAACCGGCCGCTGCAGCCGGTGGTGGTGGATACGGATGCCGGTGGCGGACTGCCGGCGTGGGGTTCGCTGCTGGAGATCGAGCCGGCAGGCACCGTGCAGCTGGGTGCGCTCAAGGCCACGGGGAACCCGCTCGCGTCGGGCAGCGTCCGCAATTCCGACCCGGCCGACGGCGTCACCGCGCGCCTGGTCGAGATCACCGGCAGCGCTGCCGAGGTCACCATCCGGTCCGGGCTGCGCGCGGTCTCGGCCGCTGCGAACCTGAACCTGCTGGAAGAACCGGAGCCGCAACAGCCCTCGCATCTGAGCCTGCACGGCTACCAGATCGCCACGGTGTCCACCCAGTTCAACCTGCCGAAGGTGTTGCGCGGCGAGCACCAGCCGCTGGCACCCGAAGCCGAGGCGGCCCAACCGTTGTACGCCAGGTACTGGCTGCACAATCGCGGCCCGGCGCCGCTCGGTGGCCTTCCTGCCGTCGCATACCTGCATCCGGAGAGCGTTGCCGGACAACCCGATACCGAGGTGGTCGTGCGGCTGACGGCGGCCAGTGACTGCACCGACGCCGCGCTGCACGGCCGGGTCAGACTGCATGGGCCGCCGGGATGGGACGTGCAGCCCGCCGAGCTGCCCTACGTCCTGCCACCTGGCGAACATCTGGAAACCGATGTGGTGCTGAGCATCCCGCCCGGTGCCGCACCCGGGCTGTACCCGGTGCGTGCCGAACTCTCAGTGACCGGCAGCGGGTCGGAGGCCTTGCCGCCGTCGTGGCGGCAGGTGGTCGAGGACGTCTGCATCGTCACGATCGGCGAACCCGATGCGTACGTGCTCAAACTGGTGTCCGAGCCGCAGGCCGTCGACGTCAAGGCGGGTGAGACCGCGCGACTGTCGATGACGATCGGCACCGACGCGGTCACGGGTCTGAACGCCGAGGCTCACCTGATCAGCCCGTGGGGAACCTGGGAGTGGATGGGGCCGGCCGCGGCCGGCATCGAGGTACCAGCGGCGGGCACCGCCGAGGTGGTTTTCGACGTCACCCCGCCGTCGTGGGTCGAACCGGGGGAGTGGTGGGCGTTGATCAGAGTGGGCTGCGCCGGGCGGCTGGTCTACTCCCCGGCGGTGAAGGTGACGGTCCGGTGAACCCGGCGGAATGCGTGGCACGGGTGGCCGGAGAACCGGTGTCGGTCAAGGAGATCGACGATCGGGAGGCGACGTTGCGGGCGGGAAACCGCGCCTCGGCGCTGCCACGCCCCGGGACCAGCGAGGGCCGGCAATTGCGCCGCTGGCTCACCCAGCTGGTGGTTGCCGAGCGGGTGGTCGATGCCGAGGCCTGCGCGCGCGGACTGTCCGGCCTCGGCGCGCCCGGCCGGGACGAGCTGCTGCCCGACACCGCGGCCCGGTTGGAGATCGGCAGCGTCGCCGCCGCCACTCTGGATTGCGCCACGGCACGCGCCGTGTTCGCGGAGGTGACTGCTGCGATAGAGGTTTCAGAGGCGGAGGTGGCTGCCTACCACGCGCGCAATCCGCTGCGATTCGCGTTGGCGCAGGCCGGGTCCGACGGGTGGCGGGGCCGGCCCGTGGCGCCGTCGCTGGATCAGGCGCGCCACCGGATCGCCGCTCACCTGCGGGCGGCCGCGCGCAGGCAGGCGTTCCGGCAGTGGCTCGACACCCGTTGCGCGGCCCTGGTGGAACTCGCGGCCGGGTACGAGCACCCCGGCGATCCCCGTCAGCCGGACAACACGCACAAGCACTAGGAGCGCCACGTGACCCTCACCCTCGCGCTCGATATCGGCGGCACCAAGATCGCCGTCGCCCTGGTCGACGCCGAGGGACAGCTGGTGCATCGGGCGCAGCTGCCGACCCCCGACGGTGATGCCGAGTCGGTGTGGGCCGTCGTCGAGAAGCTGCTCGCCGAGACCTTGCAGACGGCGGACGGCGCCGCAGCCGCCGTCGGTATCGCCTCTGCCGGTCCGATCGACCTGTCGGGCGGCACGGTCAGCCCGATCAATATCTCCGAGTGGCAACACTTTCCGATAGTCGAGCGCGTCGCCGCCGCCACCCAGCTGCCGGTCCGGCTCGGTGGCGACGGGCTGTGCATGGCGCTCGGCGAGCAGTGGTGCGGCGCGGGGCGGGGCGCCCAGTTCCTGCTCGGCATGGTGGTCTCGACCGGGGTCGGGGGTGGTCTGGTGCTCGACGGCGCCCCGTATGACGGCCGCACCGGCAACGCCGGGCACGTCGGCCACGTTGTCGTCGCCCCCGACGGCGGCGACCTGTGCACGTGCGGTGGGCACGGCTGCGTCGAGACCATCGCGTCCGGACCCAGCATGGTGCGGTGGGCGCGGCGGCACGGCTGGGACGGTACTGACGCGAAGGCGCTCGGTGACGCGGCGAATCAAGGAGATGAGCTGGCCCTCAAGGCCTTTCATCGAGGTGCGCGGGCGGTGGCGACGATGATCGCCTCGGTGGGCGCGGTGTGTGACCTGGACCTGGTGGTGATCGGCGGGGGAGTGGCCAAATCCGGGGCGTTGTTGTTCGACCCCGTGCGCGCGGCACTGGCCGACTACGCCGGGCTGGAATTCTTGCGGGGGCTACGGGTGGTCCCGGCCGAACTCGGCGGTGACGCCGGCCTGGTCGGCGCGGCGGCGCTGGCACGCGGCTGACGCTTCTGCTTCTGGATCTCCATGTGGGTGCGGCCCCAGTCGCACAACGCACCGAGGACCGGCGCCAGCGTCTGGCCGTACTCGGAGATCGAATAGTGCACGCACGGCGGCACCGTGCCCGCGTCGTGGCGCTCGATGATCCCGGCGTCGACCAGATCGTGCAGATGCCGGATGAGCATCCGCTCGGTGATGTCAGGAATGCTGCGGCGCAGTTCGGCGGTGCGCATCGGCCCGTCGGCCAGCCGCCACAGGATGGTGCCCTTCCAGCGCCCGTCGATGACCGACAACGTCGCGTCGATCGGGCACTCTCCGATCTCTTTCTTGGAAACCGCCACGGTTCCGGCCCTTCCTAAGCTGACTAATTTGTCAGTACCTTGTTTTTTGTCAGCATACTGACCAGCCTGGATGGTATGGAAGAAACCGTGCAGATCCTTGCGGTGATCATCACCGGCCCGCTTCTGGGCGTCGAGTTCGGCGTCGCCGCCTTCACCAACCCGATCCTTCAGCGCCTACCTGACGCCGCCTACCGTCAGGCCCGCGGCACCGGCGCCAAGATTCTCGGGACGGCGATGCCGTTCTGGTACATGGCAGCGGTGGCGCTGATGATCGCCGCCGCGGTGTTCCGCCCCGGGCCCCTGCTCATCACGCCGGTCGTGCTGATGGCGCTGGTCATCCTGCTGACCCTCACCACGCTGGTGCCGATCAACAACCGCGTCGCCGCGGGATCCGGCGGTGATGGGGGCGGTGGCGAGGACCCCGGGCAGTTCCATGAACTGGTCAGCCGCTGGGACCGCCTGCACTGGGTGAGGGTGGGACTGGTGGCCGCCGCATTCGTCTGCCTGGTGCTGGCCGGCGCGCGCTGAGGCGCGGCGAGCGTGCGTGGAATGCCGGTGTTCGACGGTGTGTCGACCGGCAGACACGCACTCAGTGTGAATGTGGTGATGCCGCTGTTGCGGTGGTTGGGTTCTTTTCACCTGGTGTTTGGCTCAGACACGCACTGCCACCTCTGT